>NZ_CP135965.1:11172786-11483184 GCF_032460545.1 Umezawaea sp. Da 62-37 | reverse complement strand
CTGGAGGAGATCCGCCGCGCTATGCGGGGTGAGTGACCGCCGCACGCCGCAGGAAGTCGTCGACCAGTCCGTGCACGAAGGCCTGGTCGACCGGGTCGCCGGTCACCAGGACGCGGTAGTAGAGCGGCGCCAGCAGGCGTTCGGTCTCGGCCGCCGCGTCCAGACCGGCGGGCAGCCGACCGCGTTCGGCCGCCCGTTCCAGGGGCAGCCGGTCACGGCGGCGCTGCTCGTCCAGGTAGCGGGCGCGGAAGACGGCGGCGAACGCCGGGTCGTGCTGCGCCTGGCCGATCAGCGCCCGGAACACCGCGCCCGCGTCCGAACCGCCGAGGAACAGGGCGAGGGCGTCGAGGTGGGCGCGCAGGTCGCGGTCCAGGTCGCCGTGGTCGGCCGGGGTCAGGTGCTGGGCCGCGTCCTCGAGGAAGGCGTCCAGCAGGACCTCGGTCTTGGAACCCCACCAGCGGTAGATCGTCTGCTTGGCGACCCCGGCGGCCGCCGCGATCCCCTCCATCGTCACGCCCGCGAACCCCTTCTCGACCAGCAGTCCGTCGGCGGCGTGCAGCACCGCCTGCCGGGCGTCCTCGCTGCGCTGGTGCCGGTTGCCGTGGTGGCGCGTTCCCATGCCGCCGAGCCTAGTGCGTTCTAGGCAAGACGCAACGTTGCGTCTACTCTGGCTGGCATGACACGTACCAGCACGTTGCAGGACCTAGGAGTCGAACGCGCCCTCAGCCGGATGTTCGCGCGGGCGGAGCACGGCGACGTCACGTCGGACGCGCTCGTCGCCGATCGCCCCACCGGGTACGTGCCGACCACGTCGCAGGAGCGCGCCGACGAGGGCGCCGCGATCTGCATGCCGATCTCCGCCGAGTGCGGCAGGCTGCTCCACACCCTCGTCCGCGCCTCCCGCCCGACCACCGTCGTCGAGTTCGGCACCTCGTTCGGCATCTCCACCCTCCACCTCGCCGCCGCCGTGCGGG
This sequence comes from Umezawaea sp. Da 62-37, assembly GCF_032460545.1. Lineage (GTDB taxonomy): Bacteria > Actinomycetota > Actinomycetes > Mycobacteriales > Pseudonocardiaceae > Umezawaea. The sequence continues at coordinate 11,482,210 of NZ_CP135965.1, read as the reverse complement.
ACAACGGCCGCGGCCACGTCTTCACCACCGAACTCAGCCGCACCAAGACCACCGCGGCACGCCGCACGTTCACCGAGACCGGGCTGGACGACGTCGTCACCGTGCTCGAGGGCGACGCCCTGGACACCCTCACGACCCTCGACGGCCCCGTCGACCTCGTCCTGCTCGACGGCTGGAAGGACCTCTGCCTCCCCGTCCTCCACCTCCTCGAACCCCACCTCTCCCCCGGCGCCCTCGTCGTCGCCGACGACACCACCTTCACGTCGATGGCCCCGTACCTCGCCTACGTCCGCACCCCGTCCAACGGCTACCAGTCCGTGGACTTCCCGGTCGAGGACGGCATGGAGATCAGCTGCCGGGTCTGAGGATCGGCCTGCACCGTTCGCAGTGGTCGCGGCCGGACCGGGTTCCGGTTCGGCGAAGGTCGACCGGCGGCAGGGGCGTCCATCGAAGACGCCCCCACCCCGACTACCGCACCGACCAGCGCTGGGCGGCGGTGTTGTTGCAGTCGTAGAGCTGCACGCGCGTGCCGTTGACCGTGCCGCTGGACGTCACGTCGACGCACTTGCCCGACCCCGCGCCCACGATGGTGCCGTTGGTGGTGAAGGTGAACTTCTGCGCCGCCGACGAGTTGCACGTCCACAGCTGGATCTTCGTGCCGTTCGCCGTGCCGTTGGCGTTCACGTCCAGGCAGCGGCCGTAGGAGCGCAGTTCGCCCGCGGCGGTGCGGGTCCAGCGCTGGTTGGCCACGCCTAGGCAGTCCCAGAGCTGGATCTGCGTGCCGTCGGCGGTGCCCGCGCCGTCGGCGTCGAGGCAGCGGGTCGACTGGGGGTTGGACAGGACGACGTCGCCGCCGACCGGTGGGACGGCGACGGTCGTCAGGCTGCCGGGCACGGACTGGAGGGCGGAGAACCAGCGGGCGCCCATCTTGTCGTAGCCCGCCTGGTTCGGGTGGACGCCATCGGCCAGGTCGGCGGTGGTGATGGCCGAGTGCATGTCCACCAGGTGGGTCTTCGCGCCCTTCTGCGACACGATGCCGGGCACGGTGGCGTTGAACGCCTGCACGCGCGACTCCTGCGTCGCGTCGCTCTCCGGGGTGATCTGGGCGACGAACAGCTCGACCTGGGGCGCGTTGGCCCGGATCTTGTCGATCAGCGCGGACAGCCGCGCGGGGGCGTTGGCGATGTCGTAGTTCTGGTTCATGTCGTTGGTGCCGATGTGCAGCAGGACCGTGCGCGGATTGGAGTTCGCCAGCCAGCCGACGATGTTCGCGTCGAGCTGGTCGATGCGCCACCCGGAGTGGCCCTCGTGGTCGTGGTCGCCGAGCGCGGCGGGGCCGTTGACGCCGGAGCCGACGAAGTCGACGGTCTGCCCGGCGGCGGCCATCCGCTGCCACAGGTTGATCCGGTAGCCGCCGGGAACGTTGTAGCCGTCGGTGATGGAGTCGCCGAGCGGCATCACCCGCACGCCGCCGTTGGACTCGGCGGCCTGTGCGGGCGCGGTCGTGGTCACCGCCATCCCGGCGGCGAGCACGAGTCCGAGCCCTGCGGCACCGAGCCGCCTGAGGTTCCAGCGCATAGCCGATCCTTTCGTCCGTACCGCCCCGGCGCCGGGGACCCCCGTCAGGATCGGGAGAACTTCTGGTTCCCGGCGCCGGTGCAGGTGGAGATGGCGAACAGGGTGCCGTTGGCGGTGCCGTGGCCGGTGGCGTCCAGGCACTTGCCGGAGCCAACGCCGACGACCGCGCCGCCGGAGCCGACCCGCCACTGCTGGGCGGTCGTTCCGGTGCAGTCGGTGATCTGGACGGCCGTCCCGTCGGCGGTGCCGCCGCCCGCGGCCTCCAGGCACTTGGCGTCGTACACCTTGAGCTGGTTGGTCGCCGTGGAGGTCCACGTCTGGTTGGCGCCGCCGTTGCAGTCCCACAGCGCGGGCCGGGTGCCGTTGGTCTGCTCGAACGCGGGCACGTCCACGCACCGGCCGGACTCCTGGCCCTTGAGGAACCCGGTGGTGTCGGCCCGCGCCCACTTCTGGTTCCCGCCGCCGTTGCAGCCCCAGATCACCAGCGCCGTGCCGGGCGCGGTCCCGCGGGCGTTGGCGTCCAGGCACTTGCCGGACCCGACGACCGTGCCGTCGGAGTTCACGGTCCACTGCTGAGTGCTCGCCCCGGTGCAGTCGTTGATCCGCACCGCGGTCCCGTCGGCGGTGCCGCCCGCGTCCAGGCACTTGTCGCCGTAGACCCTCAACTCCTTGGCGGGGGTGGCCGTCCAGCTCTGGTTGTCGCCGCCGGTGCAGTCCCACAACGCGACCGCGGTGCCGTTGGCGTGGCTCGCGGCGGGCACGTCGACGCAGATGCCGGACTCCACGCCCTTGAGGTAGCCGCCGAAGTCGCCGGGCGGGTTGGGCGTGACGGAGAGGTTGTCGAACAGGTTCGTCTGGTAGCCCACGACGCCGACCCCGACGAGTCCGGCGGTGAACGAGTTGTCGGTGACCGCGCCGAGCGTCGCGCCGTCGGCGGTGGCGGTGATCCGGTTGCCGGAGAAGCCGAGCTTGAGGGTGTGCCAGGAGTTCAGCCCCAGCGCGGACCGGGTGCCGGAGGCGAGGGTGGTCAGCACGCCGCCGCTGCTGTTCTTCGCGATCGACCACGCGCCGGTGTCGGCGACGCGCAGCTGGTAGGCGGCCTGCCTGCCCTGCGGCCGGTTCTGCGTGTTCGCCCGGCCCAGCAACGTGACCGTGCCCGCCTGCTGCATGTCCACGTCGACGCTCACCGCGTAGTCGGCCCACGACGGGTCGCCGAGCAGGCCGTAGGCGTCGCTGTCGTCCTGCCACTCGATCGGCCTGACCGGCGCGACCTGCTGGAGGCACTTGCCCGCGCGACCGGCCGCGCAGGGGCGGACCTCGAACGAGCCCTGCATGTCGGAGAAGTACTTCGCCTCCTTGCGCACGGCGTAGGACTCGAAATCGTCGGCGTGGGGCAGGCCGAGCGACCCGGCGGCCGGGCTCGTGGCGGTGCCCTTGGCCTGCCCGGTCGTCGTGGTGACGGTGTAGATCCGGTTCGGTTGCAGGGTCAGCGAATACGCCCCGCCGGACGGGGTGATGTCGGCCTGCTTCACGAAGTAGTCCGCGGTGTTCGACGAGCCCAGGTCGGTCGACCACACGTGCGCGGCGCCGGTCTTCAGGCCGCCGGACACGGCGACGTCCAAGGTCTGCGCGGCCGCGGCGCCGGTCGTCTCGTAGACGGTGGAGTAGTCGGTGCCGTTGGTGGACTTCAGCGAGATGTAGCTGCCGTTGGCGCGGTTCCCGCCGAGGTAGCCGCTCGCCGTGCCGGTGAGGAACTTCCAGCCGGGCTGGGTGAACTGGGCGACCTGGGCGTTGGCCCACAGGCTCTTGCCGAGCTGGTAGGCGCCGGACCACGGGGTGTTCGCGGTGGCGAGGGCGACCGTGCTGTAGGGCAGGGTCGAGTACAGCGCGGCCACCAGCGGCCAGTTCATGAACCCGGTCATCTGCCCGTCGAGGTAGCCGCGGGTGATGGTGCGGATGTAGGGCGCCGAGCCGGTGTTGAAGTCCTGCGAGCCGAACTCGCTGGCCCACAGGGGTTTCCCGGTCGCGACCGCGTTCGCCGACGTGCCGCACGACGTGGCGTCGGACAGGTAGCCGCACGGGTAGTGCGAGCCCACCACGCTCACGGCGGCGTTGAACTGGGGGTCGCGGAGCATGTCGTCTGCGGTGTCCCAGCCGGTGTCGTCGCCGACGATCTGCACCGAGCCGTAGCCGCGCGCGTCCAGCGCCGACCGGAGGTTCTCGTACCAGGCCAGGTTCCGGCCGCGTTCGTTCCAGCCGCCGAGGTAGCCGATGGTCAGGCCGTGCGACTTGGCGCAGTCGAGCCAGGAGATGTCGTAGTCGATCATGTCCTGGGACCAGAAGTTCCCGCCGCCGATCCAGCCCGGCGCCGCCCACGGCAGCGCCACGAGCTTGATCGCGGGGTTGCGGGCGACGGCCTCGGCGCCCAGCCAGAACTCGTAGCCGACGTTGCAGTCGATCTCCCCGCGCACGTGCTGGTGGCTCGGTTCGGCGCCGTCGGTGGAGTTCGCGTCGCCGCCGATCTCCAGTTTCAACAACTGAACAGCGGCGCCGTAGTTCGGCTTGAAGAGGTAGTCCAGGATCTGCGCGCGCTGCGCGGGCGGGTAGTCGACCAGCAGCCGGGAATTCCCACCGCCACCGCTGATGGCGCCGACGCCGTCGAACGTCCTACCGGTGCTCGCGCCGTTCACCGCGACCGACGTCGTGGCCGCCACGGCCGCGCCACCGGCGGGAATCGCCATCGCCGAACCGGCCAACAATGCGCCCACGACCAGGCAGGTGAACCGGCGAGCCCTCACGACGAGTACCGCGACGTGCTTTTCATGGCTGTCTCCTTTGACAGGCCATGACACCGGTTGGCGACCCGGCGTGGTTTCCGGCCGAAACCGTCTGCCATTCCGGGCGGTCCGGCGCCGTGTCAATTGGTCCGGTATTCGCGATACGGCCCCACTATTCGGGGAAATCCGCCGGGCTGTCAACGAAAGGTCGGTGATCCTGTCCGGGTTGTCAGCCCGCGCGGGACAACTGCGACCGAACGGCCCACGCCGGTCGTCGCACGGCGTCCGGCGCGGCGGTCGCGCACCGCGCCGGACCGCCCGTCACGCCTCGGAGCCGGTCAGCATCGCCAGGGTCAGCACCCCGCCCGACACGCCCCAGCCGCCGTCGGCGACCTCCTCCACCAGCACCATCGTGGTGGCGCGGGCGCGGTCGCCGAACACCTCGGCGTACAGGTCGGTCACCTTGACGACCAGCTCCTCCTTCTGCGCGGCGGACAGCGTCCCCGCGGGGACCTTCAGGTTGGCGAACGGCATCGTCTGTCTCCCACTGCTCGGTGTTGTCACCACGACGATGACCCCGGCGCGGGGCGACGACCAGTTGCCGTCCACCCAGGGGTCAGCACCCCCTGGCTCGGCCGGGGCGGCCGCCGCACACTGGTGGCGTGAACCTGTCCGAACTCGGCGCCTTCCTGCGGTCGCGACGCGCCCGGATCACGCCCGCCGAGGTCGGGCTGACCACCGGCCCGCGCCGCCGCGTGCCCGGTCTGCGGCGCGACGAGGTCGCCACCCTCGCGGGCGCGTCGGTGGACTACTACATCGAGCTGGAACGCGGCCGCGGCACGCAGCCGTCGGCGCAGATGCTGACGGCGCTCGCCAGGGCGCTGCGGCTGGACCACGACGAGCGCGACCACCTGTTCCGGCTCGCCGACCGGCTGCCGCCCGCGGCGCACGGGACGTCGGCGCACGTGCAGCCCGCGATGCTCGCGCTGCTGGACCGGCTCGACACGACCCCGGCGCAGATCATCACCGACCTGCACGAGACGCTCGTGCAGAACCGGCTGGCCGAGGCGCTGATGGGGCCGCCGCCGCACACCTCCGGGCCGGAGGCGAGCTTCGTGCACCGGTGGTTCACCGACCCCGGCGCGCGGTCGATCTACCCGGAGGACGACCACCCGCACCACTCGCGGGTGCTGGTCCACGACCTGCGCGCGGCCGTCGCCCGCCGCGGCGACGACGCCGGGGCCACCGCGATGGTGGCCCGACTGCGCCGGGCCAGCCGCGAGTTCGCCGACCTGTGGGACACCGGCGACGTGGCCGTGCGCCGCGGCGACCGCAAGCGCGTCAACCACCCGGAACTGGGCGAGATCGACGTGCACTGCCAGAACCTGTTCAGCGAGGACGGCGGGCAGCGGCTCCAGTTCTTCACCGCGCCGCCGGGCAGCCCGGCCGTCGAGCAGTTGGGGCTGCTCGCGGTCATCGGCGTCCAGCGGCTCGGCGACGACCGCCTCCCGGCCGAGGACGGCGCGGCACCGAGGTGGTGACGGGCGCTACTTCGCGACCTTGTCGGCCTCGACGACCGCCTGCTTCCACGCCTCTTCGGGCTTGGTGCCGTGCTCGACGGCCTGGAGCGCGTCGCTGAACACCTTGTCCTGGATCTGCCCGGACCCCGGCCCCTTGTGCTGCGCGGCCGGGACCTTGTTGGCCTGCTCGGCGAACAGCGCGCCGACCTTGGCGTTGCCGAAGTAGGAGTTGGTCTGGTTGAGCAGCGCGGGCGAGAGCAGCGCCTCGTTCTGGCTCGGGAACGCGCCCTTCGCGGTGAACGCCTTGATCTGCTGCTCCGGCGCGGTCAGCCACGCGGCCAGCTCGGCGGCCTCCTTGGGGTGCTTGCTCTGCTTGGGCACGGTCAGGAACGACCCGCCCCAGTTGCCCGCGCCGCCGGGGAACGCGGCCGTGACGGCCCACTTGTCCTGGTTCTCCGGGCCCGCCTGCGCCTCGATCACGCCGAGCATCCAGGACGGGCAGGTCTTCGTGGCGAAGGTGGCGTTCTTGAACGCGGCGTTCCACTCGTCGCTGAACGCGACCAGGTTCGCGGACTGGCCGCCCTGGACCGCGGCGGTGACCTGGTCCCAGTCCGCCTTGACGGCGGGGTTGGACTCCACGACGAGCTTGTCGTCCAGGTCGTAGTAGCCGACCTTGTTCTGGTTGATCATCGCGTTGAACACCTGGGACGCGCTGTCGAACCAGGCCTTCCCGCCGGAGTTCTCGACGAACTTGTCGCCCGCGGCGAAGTACTTCTCCCAGGTGGAGAACAGGTCGCCGACGGCCTCGGGGTCCGACGGCAGCCCGACCGCGTCGAACAGGTCGCGGCGGTAGCACATCGCCATCGGGCCGATGTCGGTCCCGTAGCCGATCAGCTCGCCGTCCTTGGTGCTGGCCTCGTCGGACTTCCACTGCAGCCAGCGCTCCGCCGTGACGTCGGAGGGCCCTATCTCACCGAGGTCGTTGAACTGGTCCGCCTTGGCCATGACCTGGGCGATCCAGCCCTCCTCGACGGCTTCGACGTCGGCGAGACCGGATCCGGCGGCCATGTTCGCGAACAGGGCCTGGTGGTGGTCGTCGGCCTTGCCGGTCTTGCGGTGCACGATCCTGATGTGCGGGTGGGTGTCCTGGTACTGCTTGAGCAGGTCCTCGTAGCCGAACTCGTTGAAGGTCGCGATGGAGAGTTCGACGTCTTCGGTGGCCGCCGCGTCCCCGCCACCGCCGCCGCAGGCGGTCGTGACGGCGAGCAGGGCGACGCAGAGCACAGCGGGGACGCGTCTGAGCGGGCGGTGCGGCACTTGAGGACTCCTCTGCCGGGGAAAACCGAGGCTGGGAGCGCTCCCAGACTGGGAGTCTGGGCGTGTCGCACGGGGAGTGTCAAGCGCTTGTGTCCACCCTGTTACCGGCGGACTCCCAAGCTCCTGATCAGCGAGTATAGCGGGGTCCACTCGCGAATGGACATTCGACGCGCCGACGAATTCCCCTGTTCCGGAGTGTTCGCGACGGACCGCGCACGCCCCGGAACACGGGGTCATCGGGAGGTCAGAAGTCGTCGGCCTCGGTCAGCTCGTGCTCGAAGGCGTCCGCATGCGCCACGAGCAGCCGCAACGGGCGTTCGAACTCCTCCTGGACGCTCAGGTCCACCAGCGGCACGGTGTGCTTGAGCAGCGCCACGCCGTCCACGACCGCGGCGCCGCCGACGATCGTCGTGCCCGCCAGTTCCAGCAGCCGTGCCGCGTCGACCTTGTCCGCCCAGCCGACCGGCGAGGAGATCTCGATCCACTCCACACCGTCGCCGTCGGGCACGTGGTGCAGCGACACCTGCTGGTCGCGGTCGTCCGCGGTGTCGAGCCGGAACCGCAGCCAGTCGTCCGACTCCTCCAGCACCTCGTACCGGACCCGGACATAGTTGATCACTTCGGACCAGGTGGTCACCGTTTTGTCGCCTCTCGCCTGCCAGATCTTCACGCGGGGAGCAGCATCTCATGTCGGACCCCGGACGAGGCGGGAACGCGCGATCGTGAGTCGCCGTCCGTTGTGGACGACGCCGAAGGGCCCGGCAGGCCAGAGTGGTCGTCATGACCGCTCACGAGGCGCCGGGCGCCGACCCCACCGGGCACGACCGGATCACCCGGATCCGGCTGTCGCGGATCCACCTCCCCCTGGCCACCCCGATCAGCGACGCGAAGGTGCTCACCGGCAGGCAGCGGCCGATGACCGAGGTCGTGTTCCTGTTCGCCGAGATCGGCACCGCCGACGGGCACGAGGGCATCGGCTTCAGCTACTCCAAGCGGGCGGGCGGGCCGGGGCTCTACGCGCACGCCGTGGAGATCGCCCCGGTCCTGCTCGGCGAGGACCCGAGCGACATCGGCCGGATCTGGACCAAGCTCGTCTGGGCGGGCGCCTCCGTGGGGCGCGGCGGCCTGGCCACCCAGGCCATCGCCGCGTTCGACATCGCCCTGTGGGACCTCAAGGCCCGACGGGCGGGCCTGCCGCTGGCCAAGCTGCTCGGCGCCCACCGCGACTCGGTGCGCTGCTACAACACCTCCGGCGGCTTCCTGCACACGCCGACCGGGCAGGTCCTGGAGAACGCCACGGCGTCGCTGGCCGAGGGCATCGGTGGCGTCAAGATCAAGGTCGGTGATCCCGAGCGCGGCGCGGACCTGCGCCGGGTGGCCGCGGTGCGCGAGCACGTCGGCGACGGCGTGGCGCTCATGGTCGACGCGAACCAGCAGTGGGACCGGCCGACCGCCCAGCGGATGGGCCGGGCGCTGGAGGAGTTCGACCTGACCTGGATCGAGGAGCCCCTCGACGCCCACGACGCCGTGGGCCACGCCGCGCTCGCCGCGAGCCTGGACACCCCGATCGCGAGCGGGGAGATGCTCTCGAGCGTCGCCGAGCACTGGGAGCTGATGCGGCACGGGTCCGTGGACGTCCTCCAGCCCGACGCGCCGCGCGTCGGGGGCATCACCCAGTTCCTCAAGCTCGCCGCGCTCGCCGAGCACCACGACCTCCAGCTCGCGCCGCACTTCGCCATGGAGATCCACCTGCACCTCGCGGCGGCCTACCCGCTCGAACCGTGGGTGGAGCACTTCGACTGGCTGGAGCCGCTGTTCACCGAGCGGCTGCGCACCGAGGGCGGCCGGATGCACCTGCCCGACCGGCCGGGTCTCGGTATCACGCTGACCGAACAGGCGCGGCTCTGGACCAAGGCGTCCCACGAGGTGGATTCCCGGTAGAACGGCGATGCGGGTCCACGAAGTCAGACGGGGGTAGCGCCATCCCCGTCGTGCTAGTACGTAAGAATTGGGTTTCTTTCGCGTCACCACCCAACTACCGCGAGCGAACGGGAATTGACCGACTGGGTGACGACAGGTCATCCGAACGCCGCAGGTGGTGGCACGGAAAGTCACTACAAGCGACGCTCCTCGCTTCGGGGTGCGCAAGTGGTGGGAAAGGAACAGGACCGGGTGTTATTCACGAATCGCGGATCGCGAACGGACGGCCGCAGACCGGGCGCGATACCGCGCGCCTGAGGAAAGACCGGTCCGCCGTGCCGAAAGCGGGCGGACACGTCTCATCGCGTATCTGGGAGGACGCAGAGTGGGACTCAGACTTCTCGGACCGGTCGAGCTCGTCCTCGACCGGCGCTCGCTCGACCTGGGCGGCCCGCGGCAGCGGATCGTCCTGTCGATGCTGGGCCTGAACGCCAACAGGGTCGTCCCGGTCGAACAGCTCGTCGACGCCCTGTGGGACCGGTCCCCTCCGTCGACGGCGCGCGGCCAGGTGCAGATCTGCATCTCGGCGCTGCGCCGGATCTTCGCCGACGCCGGCCACGGCGACGCGATCAAGACCCGGCCGCCCGGCTACCTGCTGGAGATCGCCCCGAGCGAGCTGGACAGCCTGGAGTTCACCGCGCTGGTCGCGGCGGCCCGCACCCACTCCGACGCGGGCCGCGCCACCGAGGCCGCCACGACGCTGCGCGGCGCGCTCGCGCTGTGGCGCGGGTCGGCGCTCTCCGGCGTGCCGAGCGACCTCGTGCAGCGCGGCGCCGCGCTGTGGGAGGACCGGCGGCTGGCGGCCGTGGAGGAGCTGATCCGGCTCGACCTCGAACTCGGCAGGCACGAGGAGATCAGCGGCGACCTGGGGACGCTCGTCGAGGAGCACCCCCTGCGGGAACGGCTGCACGGGTTCCTGATGCTCGCGCTGTACCGGGCGGGCAGGCAGGCCGAGGCGCTGGAGGTGGGCCGCCGGGCGCGCAGCACGCTGATCGAGGAGGTGGGCATCGAGCCGGGCCAGGAGTTGCAGGACCTGGAGCGGGCGATCCTCAACCGCGACCCGAAGCTCTCGCTGCCCACGACCGGCGCCGATCCGGTGGCCAAGCGCCCGTCCGCGTCACCGGCGCCGGAGCAGCAGCCGGTCGTGCCGCAGCAGCTGCCCGCGAGCATCTCCGACTTCACCGGCCGCGAGGGGCACCTGGACGAGATCCGGCAGCTGGTCTCCGGCGGCGCGGGCGGGTACGGCATGCCGATCGTCGCGATCTCCGGCAAGGGCGGGGTCGGCAAGTCCAGCCTCGCGGTGCGGGTCGCCCACGAGCTGAGCAGCGAGTTCCCCGACGGCCAGCTCTACGCGGACCTGCGGACCCCGCACGGCGACGACCACACCGCCAACCTGCTCGCGCGGTTCCTGCGCGCGCTCGGGGTCGCGGGCACCGCTGTGCCCGACGACGTGGAGGAACGGGCGGAGCTCTACCGCAGCAGGCTGTCGGGCAGGCGGCTGCTGCTCGTGCTCGACGACGTGTCCAGCGAGCACCAGGTGCGGCCGCTGCTGCCGGGCAGCCCGACGTGCGCGGTGGTCACCACGAGCCGTTCGCGGCTCAGCGGACTGTCCGGCGCGCACTGGATCGACGTGGGCATGTTCGACGTCGAGCAGTCCGTCGAACTGCTCGCCAAGATCGTCGGCCGTGCCAGGATCGAGGCGGAGCAGGCCTCGGTGGTGGAGCTGGTGACGTTCTGCGGCGGCCTGCCGCTGGCGCTGCGGATCGCCGGGGCGCGGCTGGCGTCGCGACCGCACTGGCGGGTCGACGGGCTCGTGCGCCGGCTGCGCGACGAGGCGCGCAGGCTCGACGAGCTGGCGCACCACGGGCTGGAGCTGCGGTCCAACATCGGCCTGACCTACAAGGTGCTCGACGTGCAGGAGCAGCGGCTGTTCCGGCTGTTCGCGCTCGTGCAGGCGCCGGACTTCCCCGGCTGGACGGCCGCCGCGCTGCTCGACACCAGCCTGGTCGACGCCGAGGACGTGCTGGAGAGCCTGGTCGACGCGCAGCTGCTCGACGTCGTGAAGTACCCGGACTCGGTGCACGTGCGCTACCGGTTCCACGACCTGATCCGGGTCTACGCCGGGGAGAAGCTGGTGGAGGTGGAGACCGCGGACGAACGGGCCGCGGCTCTGACGCGGGTGCTCGGCGCGTGGCTCGCGCTGGCCGAGGAGGCGCACCGCCGGGAGTACGGCGGCGACTACACGATCCTGCACGGCACCGCCCCGCGGTGGCGCGACCCCGACGGCGAGGCCGCGGAGTCCATCGGCAACCCGATGGACTGGTGGGAGTGCGAGCGGCGGGCGCTGGTGGCCGCGGTGCGGCAGGCGGCCGACGCCGGGCTGGACGAGATGTGCTGGGACCTCGCGCTCACCTCGGTGACCCTGTTCGAGGCGAAGGGGTACTTCGACGACTGGCTGGAGTGCACGCGCGCCGCGCTCGCCGCGACCGAGGCCGCGGGCAACCGGGTCGGGTACGCCGCGATGCGGTACTCGCTGGGGACGCTGCACATGTTCCAGACCCGGCTGGCCGACGCCGACGAGTGCTTCACCACGGCGCTGGACATCTTCCGCGCCGAGGGCGACGAGCACGGGTGCGCGCTGGTGCTGCGCAACGCCGCGCACGTCGACGGGCTGCGCGGGGACATCAGGTCGATGCTCGCGAAGTACGACGAGTCGCTGGCCACGATGCGCGTGGTCGGCGACCGGGTCGGCGAGGCGCACATCCTGCGCAGCATGGCGAAGTTCCGGATGGACGAGGGCGACACGGCCAAGGCCCGCGAACTGCTCGACGACGCGCTCGCCATCTGCCAGGAGGTGCGCTGCCTGCGCACCGAGGCGCAGGTCGTGCACCGGTTCGCCGAACTGCACCTGGCCACCGGCCAGATCGACGAGGCCCGGCAGGCCCTGCACCGGGTGCTGCGGATCGTCCGCGACACCGGCGACCGCATCGGCGAGGTCCACGCGCTCTACGGGCTGGGCCTGCTGCGCCACCGGGAAGGGCGGCTGGACAACGCGGAGACCACGCTGGTGCACGCGCTGGACCTCGCGCGGCGGGTGGGCGAGCAGCTGATCGAGGCGAAGGCGCTGTACGCCCTCGGGGAGATCGCGCTGGCGCGAGGGGGCGACTCGACCGGGGTGACCCACCTGGTGGAGGCGCGGAGGCTGTTCGACGAGCTGGGGTCGGCGCTGTGGCACGCCAGGACGCTGGTGCTGCTGTCGGAGATCCACACCAACGACGGGGACATGGCGTCGGCCGGGGAGAAGATCGAGCAGGCCGTGCGGTTGTTGTCGGAGGTGGATTCGAAGGAGTCGGCGCAGTTGTCGGCGGGGTTGAGGGGGGCTCGGTCGGTGGTGGCGCCGGGGGCGTAGGGGGGCGCCGGGTGTCGGGTTCGCTGTGGGCGGGGTAAGTGCCGGGCCGCCGTGCTGGGTCGCCGGGTATCTGGTTCGCTGTGCTGGGTCGCCGGTGTCGGATCCACGGTCTCCGGGTGCGGCCAGCTTGACTTGGGGCCCCTTTTTTGGGCCTTGTCGGGCTAAAAGGGCAGGTGGTAGAGATGCCCGCCGACCAATTGTAGGCCCAAAAACCCCAAGTCAAGCCGGCCGCACGAGCGGTCGAGCCCTGCTCACCGCCAGCGTGGTTGGGCAACTTCGGTTGCCGCCAGTGTGGTTGGGCAGCGTTGGTGCTGCCGGTGTGGGTGGCAGGTGCTCAGTGCTGTTGTCGTGGCCCCAGTGCGTGTTCGCTGCCGTTGTGCTGGGCAGTTTCGTTCAGCGCCGTGTGGTCAGGCGGTTTTGTGGTCGGGCGGCTTTGTTCACTGCTGTTGTGCTTGGGCTGCTTGTTCTACGGGTGCTCGGCGTTCAGCGTTCGACGTTCGGGACGCAGGCGTTGAGGTCGATGCTCCAGTGGGTGTCGGCGGGGCAGTCGGACAGGGTGTTGGTCTGGTTCCAGTGGGTGTCTTCGGCGGTGACGGTGACCGCTTGGCCCGAGGCGATCGCCGCGAGGAGGGCGGTGCCGGAGAAGAAGGAGATGAGGGCGGGGGTGATGAGCTTGCGGGTGGTGGACATCGTTGCCTCCGGGGTGTTCCTGCTGGTTGCTCCTGGTCTGCGATCAGTTGACAGGCGGTCGCCATCGGTCTTCCTTCCGCGCGCTGTCGGTGGGCCTTCAGTCGACCGATAGCCGATCGAAAGAGGGGCGACAACGTCCTCCCGCACAGTGATCGCAGGTGATTCACGTGAACGTGGGAGGAGGTCCGGAATGGACGGCCCGATGCTCCGGTTGAGTGCGGACGATCTGTGCACGGCCATCGCCGGAGTCGATCCGGTGCCGGTGCTCGCCGCGGAGCTGATGGCGGCCCGCGAGGGCGCCGAGGCCGTGGGGGGTGTGCGGTGGGGCGAGCCCCGTGGGGAGTTCGCGGTGTTGGAGGACACGGCCACCGGTGAGCGGTGCGCGGTGCCCGCGGGGGCTCTGCGGGCCTACCGGGCGGCGGCGTTGACGGCGTTGGCGGCGCGGCAGCTGCTCGCGCCGGGAGTGGTGACGGCGTCGGTGATCGGTTCGGGGCTGGCCGCGCAGCTCCAGTTGATGGTGATCGCGCGGCACGTGCCCGACGTCAGCCACATCGCGGTGTGCGCGCTGACCGATGAGCGCGGGATGCCGGTGTCGACGAGGGTGGTCGACCAGCTCGACCACGCGGGCATCGGGCTGGCGGTCACGACCCACGTGGACGAGGCCGTGTTCGGTGCGAACCTGGTGGCCGTGACCGGGTTCGACGCCGACGTCATGCGCATCGACCGCCTGTCCAAGGGGGCGGTGCTGGTCAACGCGACCGGGTGCGACCTCCCGGACGACCTGGTGGACGGCACGAACCAGGTCTACGTCGACGACCTGGCACGGCTGGACTCGGCGGCGGGCAGGCACTTCGCGCGGGTGGACACGGCCGCCGAGGACGCGACGGCGCCGGTGCGCCGGCACGACGGGGCTCGGCGGGAGCGCGGGGTCGAGGCGGATCTCGGCGCCGTCCTCACCGGCGCGCACCCCGGCCGGACCAGCCTCGACCACGTGCTGCTGGTGGAACTGCTCGGCACGGCCGCGCTGGACCTGGTGCTCGCGGGCCTGGTCCACCGGGCCGCGCTGGTGCTCGGCCTCGGCGGGTTCATCACCGAGGGGCCCGCCGCTCCCCCGTCCGCGACCACCACCACGAGGAGCTAGTCATGGCGAAGTCGTTGTGCGAAGCGGCGTCCTGCGAACGGCAGGTCACCGAGCCGGGCCGTCGGGTGTGCTCGGGGTGCCGGGAGGTCGTGCGCGGGAACCTGTCGCGGCTGACCGATCTGCACGAGGCGTGCGCGGAGGCGTTGACCCCCGGCAGGCGGCCGATGTCCGAGCGGATCAGCGGACACCGGCCGACCGGCATCACGTTGGACGACACCGCGGTGGCGGTGCGGTCGGACGTGCTCGACGCGCTGGTGTCGTGGTCGGCGCTCGTGTCCGCCGAGCGCGGGGCGCCCGGACCTGGTGGGCGTTCGGTGCCGCGGCTGGTGGAGTTCCTGACCGGGCAGCTGGACTGGCTGCTCGGGCACGGCGCGGGGCCCGACTTCGTCGGCGAGGTCGCGGACCTGGTCGCCGCGGCGAAGGCGGTGCTGGAGCCGGACCCCGTGAAGCGGCGGGAGCTGGGGCCGTGCGGTGAACCGGGGTGCGCGCACGTGGTGCTCGCGACACTGCGCGCGGGCAAGGTGGCCGAGGTCGCCTGCGCCGCCGGGCACACGTGGTCGCCGGGTCGGTGGCTGCTGCTGAGCAGGCGCGTGTCCGCCGGGAGCGCGGCGTGAGCGCCGGGTCGCGGCCGCGCCGGGTCCCCACCGACCTGGCCGCGCTCGCCGCGGGCGTCTCGGAGGCGACCATCCGCAAGTGGGCCAGCCGCGGGAAGCTCACCCGGCACGGCAGGCCCGGACGCGCCGAGTACGACCTCGACGAGCTGTGCGACCTCGTGAACGGGCAGTCGCGCCCGACCGGATGAACAATTCTCGAATGCTCCTGTTTTGTGCGTGAATGAGGCCCTTGTGCGAATGAGGGCCTCATCGGCATGCCCGGAGGAAGTCGCCGGGAAGAGGTCCGAAAAACTCCACAGAAAAAGATTGACGTGAGGCCCGGTCGGCTGTCACGCTTTGAGCACGGCACCGCTGTGCCTACATCGAATTCTCCCTCCCGATCGTTCCGGGATTTCCTGTGAAATCGTCGCACGTGTCCAACCGTGCGATCTGGGGCCCATTGTCGCGTTCGCGGCCGGAACGACGTCCTCCTGTTACCACGAGAGGAAATCCCGTGACGATCGAAGTCGAGATCAAGCAGTACGTGGTGGCCAGCTTCGCCCCCGACGTCCCACCCGACCAGCTCCCCTCCGACCTGGACCTGCTGGACAACGGCGTGGTGGACAGCCTCGGCCTGCTGCGGCTCATCGCGTGGGTGGGCGACAAGTACGACATCCCGGTCGACGAGATGAACATTTCCCCCCTCCAGTTCAGCTCGGTCGACTCCATCCAGGAATTCATCCTGGAAACGCGCAGTTTCGTCTGATCCTGCTCGACCCCAACACGATTCACGACGGGAAAGGTGCAAGCGATGATCGTTCGCGAGAAGTCCGAGGTCAACTGCGTCGACTGGGGCAACGGCCTCAGCTTTCGTTTCCTCGTGGAAGCCGATGGAATGGGGTTCACCGTCGCGCACACGGTGGTGAAGGCCGGTTCCAAGTCACCGCTGCACTACCGCAGGCACCTCGAGGCCTGCTACTGCATCTCCGGCAGCGGCCAGGTGATCGACTCGGCGGGCACGGTCCACGAGATCGAGCCGGGCGTGATGTACGCGCTGGACAACCACGACGAGCACTTCCTGATCGCCGCTCCGGAGGGCGACATGGAACTGATCAGCGTGTTCAACCCGCCGCTCCAGGGCGACGAGCGGCACAACTTCGACTCCGACGAGTTCTCCCACTACTAGCCCGGTCGTCGGCCGCGGGTGCGGGCCCCACGAGGTTCCCGCACCCGCGGCCGTCGGCCAGGCCGGACCGACCCGTTCCACATCGACGAAGGCGACCAGTCAGTCAGATCACAAGGAGGAACGACCGATGTCCACACGCGACCGAACCGAGCTGTTCTCGATCTCCGAGGAGGTCGCCGACGCGATGGCGACCGGCCAACCCGTCGTGGCACTGGAGTCGTCGGGTGTGGTGCAGGGCTTGAAGTACCCCCTGAACCTGGAGACGGCGCTCGACATCGACAGGACCATCCGCGCGAACGGCGCCGTGCCCGCGCGGACCGGCGTCGTCGACGGGCGGTTCGTCGTCGGCATGTCCGAGGCGCAGGTGGAGCTGTTCGCGACGACGCCCAGCGTGCCGAAGATCAGCACCCGCGACATCGGCTCCGCGCTCGCCTCGGGCGGTCACGGCGGCACGACCGTCTCGGCGGCGCTGGTGGCGGCCGACCAGGTCGGCATCGACGTCTTCGCCGTCGCGGGCATCGGCGGTGTGCACTTCGACGCCCAGCGCAGCTTCGACATCTCCGCGGACCTCGTCGAGTTCACCCGGCACCGGATCGCGGTGGTCTGCGCCGGGGCCAAGTCCCTGCTCGACCCCGCCCTGACGCTCGAGTACCTGGAGACGCAGGGGGTGCCGGTCGTCGGGTACCGCTGCGACGACTTCCCCGCCTACTACAGCACGTCGAGCGGCCAGCCCAACCCGCGCCGGGTCGACGACCTGGACGTGCTCGCCGCCGCGATCCGCCTGCACTGGCGGGTCGGCAACGGCAGCGGGTTCCTGGTCACGCACCCGATCGCCGCGGAGGACGCGCTGCCGTCGGACGAGATGTACGCGCTGATCCACCAGAAGCAGGCCGAGGCGGAGAAGGCCGGGGTCAGCGGTCCGTCGTTGACGCCGCACATCCTCAAGGCCGTCTCGGCCGCGACGCACGGCCGGACCGGCGCGGCCAACCGGTCGGTGCTGCTGTCCACCAGCGCGGTCGCCGCGGAGCTGGCCGTGGCCATGCGCGAGCGGTCCGCACTGGTCGGCGTCTCGTGAGCGCCGACGACCGCGCGGTCCTGTTCGACGTCGACGGCACCCTCGTGGACACCCCCGGCGGAATGCTCGGCGTACTGCGCGCGGTGCTCGACGAGTCGGGTCACGACGTGGCCGACGACCTGGTGCGCCGGACGATCGGCAGGCCGCTGGCCGCCTCGTTCGCCGGCCTGCTCTTCCTCCCCCAGGACCACCCGGACGTGGCGCACGCCGTGGCCCGCGCCCGCGCGCTGTTCACCGAGACGGTGATCCCGTCGGCCGCCGACCTGGTCTTCCCCGGCATCCCGGAACTCCTCGCGGAGCTGCGGGCCCAGGGCAGGCCGCTGGCCGTCGTGACCAGCAAGGTCAGACCCAGCGCCGTGGAACTGCTCGGCGCGGCGGGCCTGCTCGACGCCTTCGACACGCTGTCGTGCCACGGTATGGCCGAGCGCGGCAAGCCCCACGCCGACCTCGCCCTGCTCGCGGCGGGCGCGCTGGGCGTCCCGCCGGGGCGGTGCGTCGTCGTCGGCGACGCGGTCGACGACGTCCGCATGGCCTCCGCCGCCGGGATGGACGCCTACGGCGTCGACTTCGGCGTGGCCACGCGGGCGGAACTCGTGGCCGCCGGGGCGTTGACCGTCGTGGGCTCCGTGGCCGAACTCCACGACCTCGTCTCGCCCAGTGCCGCGACCACAATCCTCGCCGAGCATTTCCGGGCCCAGCCGCTCGCTCGGTTCACCGCCCCCACGCCCCCGTACTACCAGTACGAGGGCGTGGGGGCGGCGAACCGAGGGACCACCTGGACGACGGAACTCCCCGACAAGGGTTAGTGATCACCGCACTGCGCCCGCACACCTCAGACAGGTAATCCGAACACCAGCTCACACGAGGGTGATTCCCATGGCCCTACCGGGCACCGTTCCCGCTGTGCGACCCCGCTCGGCGAACGCCGCGCTGGCGATCCTCGCCGTCGCCCAGTTCCTCATCGCGCTCGACTACTCCATCGTCTACATCGCGCTGCCGAGCATCGGCGACGAGCTCGGGCTGACCGAGAGCTCGGTCCAGTGGGTCGTCAGCGGTTACGCCGTGTTCTTCGCGGGCTTCCTCGTCGTCGGCGGGCGGGCGTCGGACCGGTTCGGTCCGCGCACCCTCTTCATCGTCGGCATGCTGCTGTTCGGCATCGCCTCGCTGGCGGGCGGACTCGCCCCCGGCACCCCGATCCTGATGGTGGCCCGCGCCGCGCAGGGCATCGCCGCGGCGATCCTGCAACCGGCGGTCATCGCCCTGATCAACACCTCGTTCGCCGCCGGGCCGCTGCGCAACAAGGCGCTGTCGGTGTGGGGCACGGTCGGCGCCTCCGGCCTGGCCGCGGGCGTCATGATCGGCGGCCTGCTCACCACGGTCTCGTGGCGCTGGGTGTTCCTGATCAACCTGCCGCTCGCCGTGGTCTGCGCGCTGGCCGCGCCGAAGCTGCTGCCCAAGCTCGACGCGACGATCCGCAAGCACACCTCGCTCAACGTCCCGAGCGCGGTGCTCTGCACCGCCACGGTGCTCTCCACGGCGCTCGCGCTGACCCAGGCGTCGAGCCGGGGCTGGACGGACACCAGCACCCTGATCGGGTTCGGCGTGGCCGCCGCGCTGCTGGCGACGTTCGTCTGGCAGGAGCGGCGCAGCCCGCACCCGCTGGTCGACCCGCTGCTGCGGCGCACGCGGTCGCTGCTGGTCGGCTGCGGCGCCACGGCGTTCTACATGGGCAGCGTCGGCAACCAGTTCTTCGTGGTCACGCTGCTCGTCCAGCAGCTGCGCGGGTACGGCCCGATCGCCGCGGGGCTCGCGTTCCTGCCTATGGCGGTCGCCATCGCGGTGGCGAACTCGGTGTCGGCGAAGATCGTCGCCAGGCTGGGTGTGCGGCTGACCCTCACGCTGGCGTTCGTCGCCGACGCGGTGGGCCTGCTGCTGCTCGCGTTCCAGACCTCCGGCGACAGCTACGTGCTCGACCTGCTGCCGGGTCTGCTGATCACCGGCTTCAGCCACGGCGTCACGTACGTGGCGATGTTCATCGCGGGCACCGCCGACGTCGAGGACCGCAACCAGGGTGTCGCCGGGGCCATGATGACGACGACGCAGTACATGAGCGGCGCGCTCGGCGTGGCCGTCCTGGTGCTGGTGCTCGGCCCGAACCCCGGCCAGACGAGCTTCGGCTGGGCGTTCGTCACGACCGCCACGGCGGCGGCGTGCGGCGCGGCGCTGGCCTGGTTCGGCCTCGCCCGGAAGTCGGCCGCCGCGGTCCCGGAGGCAGCGGGGGCGCGGTCGTGAACCGGGAGGCCTGGGTCGCCCAGCTCGGCATCCTGGTCATCCACAACGATCCCGTGGTCGAGGCGGAGCTGTGGGCCATGGCGCCCACCGGCGTCACCGTCCACACGGCGCGGTTCGAGAGCCCCACCAGCACGGGCGCCGAGTACACCGGCGAGTCGTGGCGGCGGATGGTCGACGCGCCGGACGTCCGGCGCGGGCTGGTGCAGCTGGGGCAGATGGACCTGTCCGCGATCTGCCTCTGCTTCGGCTCGGCCAGCTTCTTCGGCGGGCTGGAGTTCGACGAGGGGTTCGTCGCGGCGGCGGTCGAGCTGACCGGCGGCACCCCCGTCTACACGGCGGCGCAGGCGATCCGCTCGGCGCTGGACGCGACCGGGGTGGGCCGCCCGCTGGTGGTGCTGCCGCCGTGGTTCACCCAGCCGACCTTCACCGCGACCGAGGACTACCTGACCTCGGCCGGGTTCGACGTCGCCGGGCTGATGCAGTTCCAGCTCGACTCGCGCTGGGAGGACGTCCAGCGGCACCAGCTCTTCGACCGCGGCGGCCGCTGGGAGGTGCACCCGGACGAGGTGTGCCGCCAGGTCGCCGCCGGGTTCCCCGCCGACGCGGACGGAATCCTCATCCCCGGCAGCGGATTCCGCTCCTGGGAGGCGATCGAGCAGCTCGAACAGCGGCTCGGCGTGCCCGTGGTGACCTCGAACCAGGCGTGCCTGTGGCACCTGCTCGACCTCGCGGGCGTCGAGGCCACCGTCCGGGGCGGCGGTCGCCTGCTGAACACCTGATCCGCTTCCACACCGCGGCGAAGGCCCGTGCTCCTCCCGAGCGCGGGCCTTCGCCGTGCCGTCAGAAGGGAATCCGATGCCGTCCACCTCCTTCGTGACCGCGTTCGCCGAGATGGCGCGGACGCGGCCGGACGCGCCAGCCCTGTCCTGGGGCGACCGCGTCGTCGACTACGCGGATCTCGCGGAGATGGTCGAATCCGCCCACGAGTCCCTCACCGCCTTCGGGATCGGCGACGGGGTCCCCGTCTGC
Organism: Umezawaea sp. Da 62-37; assembly: GCF_032460545.1. Lineage (GTDB taxonomy): Bacteria > Actinomycetota > Actinomycetes > Mycobacteriales > Pseudonocardiaceae > Umezawaea. The sequence continues at coordinate 11,461,623 of NZ_CP135965.1, read as the reverse complement.
GTCCCGGCCAGGAAGTCGCCGCACACCATCGCCCTGGTCATCGCCTGCGTCCGCGCGGGCATGCAGGTGCTGCTGCCCTCCACCGGGCTCGGCCAGGCGGCGCTGGCCGACCTGTGCGCGCAGCTCGGCTGCACCCACGTGCTGAGCGCCTCCGAGGAGGAGCCCGCCACCGCGACGCGCACCGAGAACGGCGGGCGCACCGCCTACCTGGCCGAGCCGGGGCTGGTGCTGACCACGTCCGGATCGACGGGGACGCCGAAGATGGTGGTCCTGTCCGCCGAGGGCGTCGACAGCTTCCTGTCCTGGGCCGCGGCCAAGTTCGACATCGGGCCGGGCACGCGGGTGCTGAACTACGCCCCCCTCAACTTCGACCTGTGCCTGCTCGACGTGTGGGCCGCGCTGTCGGTGGGCGCCTGCGCGGAGCTCGTCGAACCGGAACGCGCGGTCGACGGCGCCCACCTGGCAGAGCTGTGCGCCGAGCGCGCGCCCGCCGTGGTGCAGGCCGTGCCCATGTTCTTCCGGCTCGTGGTCGAGGCGGCGGCCGGACGGGTGTTCCCCGAGGTCCGGAACCTGATCTTCACCGGGGACGCGATGCCGCCGAACCTGCTCGACCGGGTCGCCGCCGCGTTCCCCAACGCCCGGATGTGGAACGTCTACGGGTGCACCGAGACCAACGACAGCTTCCTGCACGAGGTCGTGCCCGCCGAGGTCGCCGTCCACGGCGTCGTCCCGATCGGCATGCCGATCGACGGCGTGCACGCGCTCGTCGTCGCCGACTCCGGCGACGTGCTGACCGGCGCCGGGACCGGCGAACTCGTCGTGTCGACGCCGTTCCGGTCCCGCGGCTACTTCGACCGGCGCCTCAACGGCGAGAAGTGGCACGACGGCTACTTCCGCACCGGCGACCTGGTGCGCCGCGACGAGCAGGGGCTCGTGTTCCTGCTGGGGCGCAACGACCACCAGGTGAAGGTGCGCGGGGTGCGGACCAACCTCCAGGAGGTCGAGCAGGTCGTCCTGGCCCACCCGCAGGTGTCGGAGGCCGCCGTGATCGCGGTGCCCGACGAGACCGCGGGCAACGTGCTGCACGCCGTGATCCGCCGCCGGGCGGGGTCCACGGTGAACAGCCTCCAGCTTCGCGTCCACTGCGCCGCGGGTCTGCCCAGGACGGCGATCCCCGGCGTGATCGAGATAGTCGACCACGCGCTGCCGCGCACGTCGACCGGCAAGGTCGACCGGAACTCCTTGCGGCACAACGTCAGCAAGGCCTCGTGACGGTCGATTCCGCCCACTAACCGGAGGTGTCGGACATGTTGTGGAACGAGGACCAGCGCGCACTGCGCGCCGCGATCGAGAACCTGGGCGACGTGCTCAGCAAGGACCACGTCGAACGGGACGGCCGAGGGGAGTTCGGTGACGACGCGTGGAAGCGCGTCCGCGAGACCGGACTCCTGGGACTGCCCTTCGACCCCGAGTGGGGAGGGCTCGGCCAGGACCTGCTCACCACGATGTACGTGCTGGAGGGGCTGGGGTACGGCTGCCGCGACGGCGGGCTGAACTTCTCCACGTCCACCCACGTGGTGAGCGCCGGTGTCCCGTTGCAGCGCTTCGGGTCCAACTACCTCAAGGACCGCTACCTGCGGCGGATCTGCGACGGGACGGCGATCGGCGCGCACGCCATCACCGAGCCCGAGGGCGGGTCCGACGTGATGGCGATGCGCACCTCGGCCACCCCCGACGGCGACGACTACGTGCTCGACGGCAGCAAGGCGTTCGTCAGCAACGGACCCATCGCCGACGTGTTCGTCGTCTACGCCCGCACCGGCAAGCGCGGCAGCCCCGCCGCGATCACCGCGTTCCTGGTCGACCGCGACACACCGGGCCTGTCGGTCGGCAAGCCGATCGCGAAGATGGGCCTGCGCACGTCACCGCTGTGCGAGCTGTTCCTCGACGGCTGCCGGGTGCCCAAGGCCAACGTCCTGGGCTCGGTCGGCGCCGGGTTCCTCATCCTCGACCACGTGATGAAGTGGGAGATCCTCTGCTCCTTCGTCATCAACGCGGGCGAGATGCGGCACCGGCTTGAGCGGTGCGTCGAGTACGCCAACAGCCGCAAGCAGTTCGGCAAGCCGATCGGGCAGTACCAGTCGGTGGCCAACAAGATCGTCGAGATGAAGATCGCCGTGGAGAACTCGCGGAAGTGGCTCTACGACACCGCCGAGCGGCTCCAGAACGGCGAGAACGTCACCGTCGACATCGCGATCAGCAAGCTGATCACCAGCGAGGGCAACGTGAGCTCCGCGCTGGCCGCCGTGCAGGTCTTCGGCGGGTACGGCTACACGGCCGAGTACGGCCTCGAGAAGGACCTGCGCAACGCGGTCGCCGGGACGATCTACTCCGGGACCTCGGACATCCAGCGACAGCGCATCGCCAGCATGATCGGCCTCTGAGGAGACATTCCGATGACAGTCCACTCCGTCGACTCGACCCTGCTCGACGCCACCGAGTTCCTCGACCACGGCAGCGACACCGTGCGCGACTTCGTCGCCAAGGCCCTGCCGAACGGGGTCGAGGGCATGTCCGAGGTCGACCGCGCGCTCGCGCTCTACTACGCGGTGCGCGACGGCATCCACTACGAGGTCTACGGGGCGGACATGTCCCGCGACGGCCTCAAGGCCAGCTCGACCATCAAGCGCGGCATGGGTTTCTGCGTCCACAAGTCCATCGTGTACGCCGCGGCGGTGCGCGCGGTCGGCGTGCCGAGCCGGATCTACTACGGCGACGTCCGCAACCACCTGGCCTCGCCGCGGCTGGAGGAGCTGATGGGCGGCAAGGTGTTCACCTTCCACAGCCTCACGACGGTGTTCCTCGAGGGCAAGTGGGTGAGGGCGACGCCGGTGTTCAACAAGATGCTGTGCAAGCTCTACAAGATCAAGCCGCTGGAGTTCGACGGCCGCACGGACAGCATGTACCACCCGTTCGACGAGAACGGCCGCCAGCACATGGAGTTCCTGCGCGCGCACGGCGACTTCGACGACGTCCCCTACGACATGGTCGTCAACGGCATCCGGGAGGCGCACCCGCGCCTGTTCGAGAGCCGCGACACCACGGCCAAGGGCTCGCTCGTGCTCGACGCCGCCAGGGCGTGACCCGCCGACAACCCGTCCCGCCCGGAGGCTTGGCCATGAAGAGAGAGAATCCCGATCCCGTTACCCACACCGTCCCCGGTCAGCGGACGGAGTCCCCCGTCGTCCACCACGTCCCGCACGCCCGCGTCCCGGTGGACCTGGAGCTGGTCGTGCCCGCGTTCAACGAGGCGGGCAGGCTGCCGGACACGCTGCGGGCGCTGGTCGACTTCCTCGCCGACCAGGACTGGCGGTCGCGGGTGGTCGTCGTCGACAACGGCAGCACCGACGAGACCACCGCCGTCGTCGCCGCGGCCGACCGCCGCGGCGTGGACGTGACCGCCATCGGCTGCGCGCGTCCCGGCAAGGGCGCCGCCGTGCGCCGGGGCCTGAGCAGCAGCACGTCCCGCTTCGTCGGGTTCGTCGACGCGGACCTGTCCACCCCGATCGCGACGCTGACCAGGGTGATGGCCGAGCTGCGGACCGGTGCCGCGGCCGCCATCGCGTCCCGGCACGCGCCGGGCGCCCGGTTCGTGCACCCGCAGCCCGTGGGGCGGCGGATGGGCGGGGCGGCGTTCCGGATGCTCGCCCGGCCACTGGTGCCCGAGGTGCACGACACCCAGTGCGGTTTCAAGGTGTTCGAGCGCGAGGCGGTGCAGCGCGCCCTGGTCCGCTGCCGGGTCAGCGGTTTCGCGTTCGACGTCGAACTGCTGCGGCAGATCCGGTTGGCGGGCGGGCGCATCGCGGAGATCGCGGTGGCCTGGACCGACGACGAGCGCTCGACGTTCCGCCCGGTGCACGACGGCCGGGCCGCGTTCGCCGACCTGCTCCGGCTGTACCGGGCGGACCTGCCATGAGCGCCGTCCGCCGGATCCTGGTCGTGAGCAGGTGGGACGTGCGGCACCCGAGCGCCGGTGGCGCCGAGCGGTACCTGCACGAGATCGCCAGGCGCTGGGTGGTCGACGGCGCCGAGGTCACCTGGGTGGTGACCCGCCCGCCCGGCGCCCCGTCGCGCGAGCTCGTCGACGGCATCGAGGTGCTGCGCTCCGGCGGTTCGTGGGGCATGTTCCCGCGCACCGCGCTGAAGCTGCTGCGCCGCGGCGCCCGCTACGACGCCGTGGTCGACGGCACGAGCCGGATGTGCTTCGCGGTGTCGGTGATCACCGGCAGGCGGGTGCCCGTCGTGCAGGTCGTGCACGGCGTTCCGCGGCTGGCTCCCGCGCAGCGCTTCTCCCCCACGAGCGCCGTCGGCCGCTTCCTGGCCGGGCCGCTCGCCCGCTGGACGCGCGGCGACCGGGCGATCGCCGTGCCGTCGGTGTCCTCGCGCCACGAACTGAGGCGCCACCTGGGTTTCCGGGGCCCGATCTTCGTCGTTCCCCCAGGCACCACGCCGGAGGGGGGCCGCGCGGAGCGGACCGCACAGCCGACGATCGTGGTCGTGGCGCCGCTGGTGCCCGAACAGCGGCTGGACCTGCTGCTGACCAAGCTCGCCCCGGTGATCGCTCGGGTGCCCGGCCTGCGGGTCGAGATCCTCGGCGAGGGCCCGGAGCTGTGCAGGCTGCGCGGGCTCGCCGGTGACGTCGGTGTCGCCGCCTCGGTCACCCTGCACGGTCGCCAACCCGAAGAGGTCCGCCGGACCTGGCTGCGCCGCGCCTGGCTGACCGTGTCCACGGCCACCGCCGACGCGTGCGGCTGCACCGTGGTCGAGGCGGCGGCGCACGGCGTCCCGCACGTGTGCCTCGCCGCGCCTGGGGTGCGCGACTTCATCCGGGACGGCCGGACCGGTCGGGTCGTCGAGGCCGCCGACCGGCTCGGCGACACCGTCGAGGGGGTGCTCGCCGACCTCACCGATCCCGTGCTGGCCGGGAGCACCGCCGAGGTGTGCCGGGCGTGGGCCGACCGCTTCGACTGGGACCGCGCCGCCCGGCTGCTCGCCGACGTGATGACCCACCAGATCGGCGCCGTGCGCTCGAAGCGCGCGGGCGTGGCGCAGCGCCGGTACGCGCGGTCCGACATCGCGACGCTGGTGCGGTTCCCCGAGGGTGCCGCGCCCATGTCCGCCGGGCTGCTCCGCGCGACCGACGAGGTCGTCGTCGCGGACGGCCAGGTCGGCGTGCTGCTCAACGGGTGCGACGAGTTCGACGCGCTCGGAGTGCTCGACCGCCTCGGTGTCCCCGACGCCCGGATCAGCCTGGCGAGCCGGGACGACCTGCTCGTCGGCCCCCGCGCCCTGCCCGCCTCCCTCACCGGGGAGGCGGCCCCTCCGACCCGCCCGGCCGCGTCGTTCACCCGCATGTCGAGGGGGTGACGATCTCCCCGGCCGAATCCCGCGCCACCGACGACGGGATCGGCCCCTTCCCCTGGCGGAGGGACAGCAGCGGTACGGGTACACCGGCTCCACCACACCCGCCCCATCGAAGAAGACCGAAGTAGTCCGTCCACTTCGGACCCAGCCGCCCCGACCCCTCCGCGGATCCGCTCCCACCCGGCCCGAAGACCGGGACATCCGCCGATTGGAGTTTCGATGTCCACGTCCAGTTCCCCGGTGGCGCCCCCGCGCTTCGGACCGCGGGTGATCGTCACGGCCGCCGTCGTGATCACCTCCGTGGTGCTCGCGATGATCGCCTCCTACGTGTTCCTGCGCGACCCCTACTGGAGTCTGCGGTGGACGGTCGACCTGAAGGTCTACCTCGCCGCGGGCCAGACCGTGCGCGACGGCCAGTCGCTCTACGAGCTGGTCGTCCAGTCCCCGCTGTACGGCCCGATGCCGTACATGTACCCACCGCTCACCGCGATCCTGTTCTTCGTGCCGCTGTCGTTCCTGCCGATCGGCGCCGCCAGCCTGGTGTGGAACGCCATCTCGCTGATGGCACTCGGCGCGGTCGTCTGGATCACCCTCGGCATCGCGGGCATCCGCGACAGCCGCGCGAAGGTCGCGCTCACCGTCGTGCTGCTCGTGCTGACCGCGTGGCTCCTGCCGGTGCGGGTGCAGCTCATCGCCGGCCAGATCAACATGTTCCTGCTCCTGCTGGTGCTGCTCGACTTCCGCAAGCCGTTCGGCAAGTGGATGGGGATCGGCATCGGCATCGCCGCGGGCCTCAAGGTCACGCCGCTGATCTTCGTGGGGTACCTGGTGTTCACCAGGCGCTGGAAGGCCGCCCGCACCGCGCTCCTGGCCTTCCTCGGCACCGTGGCGGTCGGTTTCCTGATCAAGCCGTCGGACTCCGCGACCTACTGGGGCGGCCTCGTGCTGCACGCCTCGCGTGCGGGCGGCGTGTTCGACACCCCCAACCAGTCGATGGTCGGCGCCATGTCCAGGGTGCTGCAAACCGACGTGTTCGCCCCCTGGTGGTTCGCGCTCCTCGGCCTGGTCGCCTTCTACGGCCTGTTCGTCGCCACGTTCGCGTTCCGCCGCGGCGCCGACTTCCTCGGCTTCTCCGCCGCCGCCATCACCGGCCTGCTCGTCTCCCCCGTCAGCTGGGAGCACCACTGGGTCTACGTCATCCCGCTGATGATCTGGCTCGCCGTCTGGGCCTACCAGAAGCGCGCCATCGGAGTCGCCCTCGGCACCGCCGTGCTCGCGGTCGTCTTCACCGTCCGCGTCTTCATGATCGTCGGCATCCAGGAATCCCCGCCCCGCCCCATGGACCTCGCGGTGTGGCAGCAGGTCATCGCGTCCCTGTTCCCCGTCACCGGCCTGCTCCTCCTCCTGCTGGGCCCGCTCTGGGTCCGCCGGAACTTCCCCCCGGTCAAGCCCGCCCCGGACGGCTCCGTCCCGCAACAAATCGCAATCATCCCGCAGGCCCGCCGCTCCTCGGAAGACAGGGAAATGGTCGGCTGACCCACACCGGCGCCGGAGCCCTCCACCGGGCTCCGGCCCCCGGAAGACCAAGCAAGCACCACAAGCACCACCACAAGCACAAGCCCAAACACCACCAGCACCAGCACCAGCACCAGCAAAGCGAGCGCGCCCGCTTCTTGTGCGGCCGATTTGACTTGGGGTTTTTGGCCCTACACTCGCTCAGCGGGCAGGCTTTTCACCCCTGCCCCTTTTGGGCCCGCAGGGCCAAAAAGAGGGGCCCCAAGTCAAATCGGCCGCACCCGGAGACCATGGGCACCGATGACCGGTTTTGAGCAGGCTGCCCAACAGTCCCGACACCACACGCAGCCCACCAACCCCACACCCAGCCCCCACCCCGATCACACCGCCTCCTCCGGCACCTCCATAGCCCCCGTCATGATCGCCACCGCATCCGACATCGAGATCCCCTTCGGATCCACCACGGCTTTCCGCCGCCCCAACCTCTGGATGTGCACCCGATCCGCCACCTCGAACACATGCGGCATGTTGTGGCTGATCAGGATCACCGGCAACCCCCTCTCCCGCACCTGCAGGATCAGGTCCAACACCGCCCGCGACTCCCGAACCCCCAACGCCGCGGTCGGCTCGTCCATGATCACCACCCGACTCCCGAACGCCGCCGCCCGAGCCACCGCCACGGCCTGCCGCTGCCCGCCCGACAACGTCTCCACGGCCTGACCGGGGTTCTGGATCGTCATGATCCCCAGCGCGTCCAACTGCTTCTTGGCCTCGTCGCGCATCCTGGTGCGGTCCAGCATCCGCAGCACCGACCCGAGCACGCCCTTCCGGCGCAACTCCCGCCCCAGGAACAGGTTCGCGGCGATGTCGAGCGACGGCGCGACCGCCAGGGTCTGGTGCACGGTCTCGATGCCCGCCGTCCGCGCGTCCACCGGCGAGGAGAACGACACCGGTCGCCCGTCGAGCAGGATCTCGCCCTCGTCCGGCACGACCGCGCCGCACAAAGCCTTGATGAGGCTGGACTTCCCGGCTCCGTTGTCCCCGATGACCGCGAGGATCTCGCCGGGCAGCAGGTCGAGGTCCGCGCCCGCGAGCGCGGTGACCCGGCCGTACCGCTTGACCAGCCCCTTGGCTTGCAGGATCGGCTCGGTCACGGCTTCACCTTCCGGATCCACTGGTCGATGGAGACCGCGGCGATGATGAGCACGCCGACGGCGAAGGTCTGCCACAGCACGTCCACCCCGGCCAGCGCGAGGCCGTTGCGGAACACCCCGACGATCAGGGCCCCGATCAGCGACCCCACGATCGCGCCGCGGCCGCCGAACAGGCTGGTGCCGCCGATGACGACGGCGGTGATGGAGTCGAGGTTCTCGAACTGGCCCGCCTGCGGGCTGGCCGAGGCGATGCGGCCGATGAGGATCCACGCCGCCAGCGCGTACACCGCGCCCGCCGTGGCGTAGACGCTGAACAGCACGCGCCCGGTGCGGATGCCGGACAGCCGCGAGGCCTCCGGGTCGTCGCCGGTGGCGTAGACGTGCCTGCCCCACGCGGTGTTCTTCAGCACGAACGCCATGGCCGCGACCAGCAGCACCATGATGACCGACCCGTAGGTGACCCGCGTGCCGCCGACCGTGAACGTCTCGCCGGTCCACAGCAGCAGCCTCGGCATGTCGGTGCCGCGGATGGTCGCGCTGTGGGAGTACCAGAGGTTCAGGGCGAAGAACACGTTCAGCGTGCCGAGGGTGACGATGAACGGCGGCAGCTTGAGCCGGGTGACGAGCAGGCCGTTGAGCAGCCCGCACACCGTGCCGACCAGGAACCCCAGGATGAGCGCGGGGACGCCGGGCAGCCCGGTCTCGGCGGAGATCTTGGCCATCACGATGGACGTGAGCACCATGATCGCGCCGCAGGACAGGTCGATCCCGGCGGTGAGGATGACGATGGTCTGGCCGACCGCGAGCGTGCCCACGACGGCGACCTGCTGGAGGACCAGGGAGATGTTGGCGGGCTGGAGGAAGCGGTCGGACAGCAGGGCGAACACGATGATCGCGATGAGCAGCACGACCGCGGGGCCGATGGTGGCCTGCGCGTGCAGCAGGTGCTGCAACCGCGACAGCGGTGACCGCGCGACGTGCTCCTCACCGACCGGGTTCCCGGTGGTGGTCGTCATGGCGCTCAGCCCCAGCAGTTCTCTAGGCCCCACGCGGAGTCCTTGGACTCCACGCCCGCGGCGGGCTGGTCGGTGATCAGGTTCACGCCGGTGTCGACGAAGGCCTTGCCCTCGGTGTTGGCGGGTTTGGTCCCGTCCTTGGCGAACTTCGAGATCGCCTCCACGCCCATCTGCGCCATCTTCAGCGGGTACTGCTGCGACGTGGCGCCGATGACGCCGGACTTGACGTTGCCGACGCCGGGGCAGCCGCCGTCCACCGACACGATGACGACGTCCTTCTCCTTGCCCGCCGCCTTCAGCGCCTCGTAGGCGCCCGCCGCGGCGGGTTCGTTGATCGTGTAGACGAGGTTGACGCCGGAGTCCTTCTGCAGCAGGTTCTCCATCGCCGTGCGACCGCCCTCGGGAGCGCCGTCGGTGACGTCGTGGCCGACGATCCGCGGGTCGGACTCGTCGCCGATGCGGGCCTTGTCCTTGACGTCGACCCCGAAGCCCTGGAGGAAGCCCTGGTCGCGCTGCACGTCGACGGAGACCTGGTTCGGGTTGAGGTCCAGCAGCGCGATCCTCGGCTGCTTGCCGGACTTCTCGAACGTGGTCTTCGCCCACTGGCCGATCAGCAGGCCCGCCTGGAAGTTGTCGGTCGCGAACGTCGCGTCGGCGGCGTCGGCGGGTTCCAGCTGGGTGTCCAGCGCGATGACCAGCAGTCCGGCCTGGCGGGCCTTGTCCACCGAGGGCACGATCGCCTTGGAGTCGTTCGGCGTGATCAGGATGCCCTTGGCGCCCGCGCCGATCAGGTTCTCGATCGCGTCCACCTGCGACTGGTTGTCGCCGTCCTGCTTGCCGGCGAACGACTGCAACTTCGCCCCGGTCGTCCCGGCGGCCTGCTGCGCCCCGTCCTTCATCTTCACGAAGAACGGGTTGGTGTCGGTCTTGGTGACCAGTCCGACCAGGACGTCGCCACCACCGCCGCTGGATGAGCCCCCGCCGCATCCGACCGCCGCCACCAGCACGGACACCGCCACCACCACCACCGCGCTCCTGGACCGCCCGCGCACCTGCTTGGACATCTTCGCCTCCCGAACGTAGTCCGACGCCTGCGGAATTCGTCGACCAATCCGCCAACCAGGCGTATTCGAGCTCGCCAGAATGTTTCGCACACCCGGACTCCAGGACAAGCGCCGTTACCCAAAAGCAACGCGTCGGGGGACCGCCGATAAGAATTCGTCCACTCGGCGGTACGGAAGGCCGGAATTGGCCGGGAACAGGCCGATTGTGGACAGATTCGGTCTCACGTCTTGCCCGTTGCCGTCACATGGCTGTAGCAAAGCGGAATATCCCGCCCTGTCGAGGGAGGCCGGTGCCCGTGACCGCTGTCCAGCGCTTGCCCGCCGCACTCCTGGTGCTCACGACCTCCATCGCCTTGGCGACCGCGCCGGGAGAACCGTCGGCCGCGGCACCCGTGCAATCGGATTTCCCCTACCCGCCGACGACCTACAGCGAGCCGTACCGCGGGCAGTTCCACTTCAGTTCGCAGTCGGGCTGGATGAACGACCCCAACGGACTGCTCTACTACAAGGGCACCTACCACTTCTTCTACCAGCACAACCCGCATGGGCTGGCCTGGGACACGATGCACTGGGGCCACGCGACCAGCACCGACCTGGTGCACTGGACGCAGAAGCCGATCGCGCTCGAACCCGGCATCCACCCCGGTGACCTGTGGTCCGGCGCCGGGGTCGTCGACTCGGCCAACACCTCGGGTCTGCGCACCGGTTCCGAGGACCCGCTGGTGGTGTTCTCGGGCACGAACGGCGTCACGATGTTCTACAGCAACGACGCCGGACGGACGTTCCAGACCTACGACGGCGGCACGCCGGTGGTCCGCCCCGGCGGCACCAGCCGAGACGCCAAGGTGCTCTGGGACGCCGCGCGCAACCGGTGGACGATGGTCGTCTGGTCCGACGACGGCGGCCGCGGGGTCAACGTCTACAGCTCGCCGAACCTGCGCGACTGGACGTTCCGCAGCAGGTTCGCCGCGAACTGGGTGTACGAATGCCCCGACTTCTTCCCCCTTCCGGTCGACGGGGACGCGTCCAGGGTGAAATGGGTTCTGACCACCGCCACCTCGGAATACGTCATCGGCGATTTCGACGGTTCCACGTTCCGCACCGACTGGACCGGCCCGCAGCGAATGGACCACGGCCGCGCCGATCCCGGTGGATCGTTCTACGCGGCCCAGGTGTTCTCGAACATGCCGCAGGGCCAAGTGGTCCAAATGGCGTGGATGCCCGGTAATCACGGCGCGTCCTGGACGGGCAATGCGAGTTTCCCCGCGACGCTGGGACTGCGAACGACGAACAACGGGCCGAGAATCACCAGGAACCCGATTCCGGCGATCGGCCAATTGAGATATCGCACGTCGTCGTTCCGCGGTCTGGATCTGACCCCGGCGGCCGCCGCGACGCTGCTGAAGTCCCAATCGGTGGAGACCTACGAGGTCGAGGCGGAATTCGAACTGAAAGCTTCGACCGCCCGTTTCGGATTCCGGCTCGACGTCCGCCCCGACGGCACGAACGGCGCGGAGGTGGCCTACGACGCGCGCGCCGGCACGTTGATGGGCACTCCCCTGCCCCCGGTGGGCAACCGGGTGAAGGTGCGGATGCTCGTCGACCGGGCGCAGCTGGAGGTGTTCGGCAACGACGGCCTGTTCTCCCGCAGCGACAACCCCGTCTTCGACCAGCGCTCGGACAGCCGAGGCCTGGCGCTGTTCTCCGAGGGCGACGTGCGGGTGGTGTCGCTGGACGTCCACGAGCTCGCCCCCGCCTGGGGCCTCGGCGAACCGACCCTGCTGCACAACCTGCCCGGCCAGTGGCGGGCCGCCAGCGGCCTGTGGACCGACGTCACCGCCGGGAAGCAGGGTGCCTCCACCGGTGACGCGTTCTACCTCAGCGACCACACCGGCGCGGACTTCACCTACGAGGGCGACGTCAAGCTGGTCAACGGCGTCGCCGCGGGCATCACGTTCCGCGCCGACCAGCAGGGCGCCGGGTACACCGCCAACGTCGACAGCGGCGCGGGCGTGGTGAAGCTGTGGCGGCCGGGACGCGACATCGCCACCTTCCCGGTCGCGATCGCCCAGGGCAGCACCCACCACCTGAAGGTCGTCACCAAGGGGGCGAACATCAAGGTGCACCTCGACAACGGCGCCAACCCCGTCATCGACGCCACCGACGCCCAGTACCCGTCCGGCAGGTTCGGGCTCAACGTGTACAACTCCACGTCGCAGTTCCAGAACGTCCGGCTGTCCTGAGCGGGGTGGCCCGGCCGCGACCGGACCACCCCCGGACTACCGGGGGTAGAGGGTCAGGCCGGGGTCGAGCGCCAACCGGACGAGCTGCTCGTGCGTGAGCGGCGGCGCGACGGCTTCGGGCCGCGCCGCGCTCTTGCTGTCCGTCGTGACGTTGGCCGACTGCACGACGACACCGGTCCCGTCGGGCTTGGTCACGTCCGCGCGGAAGGTCCGCACTCCGGTGGCGCCGCCGATCGTCGTGATCACGACGACGGCGCCGTCCGGGCGCGTGCTCCGCTCGCACAGGGTCAGTTCCACGGACCCGGTGCCGCACTCCGCCTTGGGCTTGGCGTGGCCGCCGAGTCGGCCGACCACCGCGAGGACGTTGCCGTTGATCCCGTCGCCGATCAGCGAGGCCCCGGCGGCGAAGTGGTCCTCGCCCCCGCCGCACCCGCCCATGTCGTTCTCCTCGACGGGCGAGAAGGCGTGGTAGAAGTCGAGCGGCCGGTGCCTGGTGCCCACGGGGTAGTCGGCCGCCGAGGTCGGGCCGTAGGCGATCCCCTGCGGCAGCGTGCCCTCCACGGCGTCGGCGAACACGTGGGACAGCCTGGTCGACACGGCCGTCTCGTCCTCGGCGAGCGGGGGCGTGGTCGGCAGCAGGCTCCCGCAGTCCTCCGGTGGGCCGACAGCCGCCCCGGTCGTGCTTCCCGGCGTCAGCACCGCGGCCGCGCCGAACGCGACGACGGCGATGCCCGCGGCCGCGGAGGTCCAGGGATGGGCCGACAGCCGGAACCGCTCCACGCGGCGCTGCCGGGCGATGACGCCCTCGACGTCCACGGTGGACGGGGGCACGGTGCCGATGGCCTCGTCGAACAGCGTCTTGTCCATCTCTCTCCCTCAGTCGGTGACGTGGGCCGCGACGGCCCTCGCCCGCAGCACGGCCAGCCCACGGGCGGTGTGGCTCTTCACGGTGCCGGTGGAGCAGCCGAGGATCTCGGCGGTGCTCTCCACCGAGAGGTCGCAGTACATGCGCAGCACGACGCTGGCCCGCTGGCGCGGAGGCAGCGCGGCGAGCAGGTCCAGCAGCCCGTCGCGGTCCTCGATGCCCGCGGCCGCCGCGGAGGCGACATCGGGCATCTCCCCGGCGGGTTCCTCGCGCCGCCACGGCCGTTCCTTCTCGTCCAGCCAGGTGCGGAACAGGACCCGGCGCACGTAGGCGTCGAGGTGGTCCATGCCCTTGGCGCGCAGCCAGTGCCGGTAGAGCTTGGTGATGGTGATCGACACCAGGTCGTCGGCCAGGTGCCAGTCCCGGCACAGCAGGTACGCGGTGCGCCGCAGGACGTCCATCCTGGCCGTGACGTAGTCCCGGTACTCGGCTTCGTCCGAGCGCTTCAAGCAGACCTCCAGCGTTGTCCGGCCACACCTGGTGAACGGAGCCGACCCCCTCCGGGGTTGAGTCGCCTCGAATCCACCCGATGGGTGGACGGCCCGAGGGCCCGGTCGCGGCGTCGCGGGTGGATAGGGTGGCGTGCGTGCCCACCGGACCCCAGGCCGACCTAGACGACGCGGCCGCGGTGTTCGCGGGCGTCCGCCCGAGGCTGTTCGGCATCGCCTACCGGATGCTCGGCACCACGGCGGAGGCCGAGGACGTCGTGCAGGACGCCTGGCTGCGGTGGCAGGCCTGCGACCGCGCCGCGGTGCTGAACCCGCCCGCGTTCCTGGCCACCACGACGACCCGGCTGGCGATCAACGCCGCCCAGTCCGCCCGCGCGCGCCGCGAGACCTACATCGGGCCGTGGCTGCCCGAGCCGGTGGACACCGCCGCCGACCCGGCGCTGGGCGCCGAGCGCGGCGAGGCGCTGGAGTTCGCGATCCTGGTGCTGCTGGAACGGCTCACCCCGACCGAGCGCGCGGCCTACGTGCTGCGGGAGGCGTTCGACTACTCCTACCCCGAGATCGGCGACGTCGTCGGGGTCAAGGACTCCAACGCCCGCCAGCTGGTCAGCCGGGCGCGCAAGCACGTCAACGCGGAGCGGCGGGAGCCCGTCGGGTCCGCGGAGCAGCGGCGGCTGCTGACGGCGTTCCTCGCGGCGGCGCAGCAGGGCGACCTGGCGGCGCTGGAGGAGATCCTGGCCGCCGACGTCGTCAGCTACTCCGACGGCGGCGGCGCCGTGCGCGCGTCGCGGATCCCGGTGGTCGGCCGCACGCACGTGTCGAGGTACGTGGCCGCGTTCGCGAAGCCGTTCTGGACGGGTGCCTCGCTCACCTGGGTCGAGGCGAACGGGCAGGCGTCGGTGCTGGTCGCGCGGGACGGCGAGGTGTTCGCGCTGGTGACGCTCACCGCGTCCGCCGAGGGCGTCGGGCGGCTGATGTGGGTGATGAACCCGGCCAAGCTCCGCACGATCTCGACGGCCGTGTCACAGATCTGAGGGCTGTCCGGTCATAGCGGTGATCGGATCGCACACAGGCGGAGGACATCATGAAGATCGTGGTCATCGGCGGCACCGGGCTCATCGGGTCGAAGCTCGTCGCCGGGCTGACGGGCCAGGGGCACGAGGCGGTGGCGGCCTCGCCAAGCTCCGGGGTGGACACGACGACCGGCGCCGGGCTGCCCGAGGTGCTCGACGGGGCGTCGGTGGTGGTGGACGTGTCGAACTCGCCGTCGTTCGAGGACGCGGCCGTGCTGGAGTTCTTCCGGACGTCGACCCGGAACCTGCTCGCAGCCGAGGCGGCGGCGGGCGTGGGACACCACGTGGCGCTGTCGGTCGTGGGCACGGGGCGGTGGCCGGAAAGCGGTTACTTCCGCGCGAAGGCGGCCCAGGAGGAGATCATCAGGGCGGCCGGGATCCCGTACTCGATCGTGCACGCGACCCAGTTCTTCGAGTTCGTCGGCGGCATCGCCCAGGTCGGCACGGTCGGGGACGAGGTCAGGCTTTCCCCCGTGCTGATCCAGCCCATGGCGGGCGACGACGTCGCCGCGGCGCTGGGCCGGGTCGCCGTCGGCGCGCCGCTCGACGGCACGGTCGAGATCGCCGGGCCCGAGGTGTTCCGCCTCGACGACTTCATCCGCGACGGCCTCACCGCGCGGCACGACCCGCGCGAGGTGGTCGCCGACCCGAAGGCGGGGTACTTCGGCGCCCAGCTGGAGGAGCGCACGCTCGTCCCCGCGGGCGACGCGCTGCTCGGCGCGACCCGGTTCGCCGACTGGCTCAAGGAGAACTGACCTGCCGGCGGTGGCCCGCGGGTGTGCGGGCCACCGTCCGAAGTCGGCCGGATGATCAAGGCAACCGATCGCCGCCCCCGTGCGTATTCGCGCGGTGAAGACAACTCGATGGACGGTTCTCGCCGCCGTGACGGGTGTGGTGTGCGCGCTGCTCACCGCGACACCGCAAGCGATCGCCGGTACCGATCAGGTCCCCACCCCCGTGCTCTCGTGGACCGACTGCGCGGACGGTTTCCAGTGCTCCACGGCCGGGGTGCCGCTGGACTACGACCAGCCTGCCGGCACGCAGACCTCCCTTGCCCTGATCAAGCTCCCCGCGACCGACCAGGCCCACCGGATCGGCACGCTGTTCGTGAACTTCGGCGGGCCCGGCGCGTCCGGGCTCCAGCGGCTGCGGGAACGCGGCCAGTGGACGTGGCTGTTCTCCGCCGAGCTGCGGGCCCGGTTCGACCTGGTGTCCTGGGACCCCAGGGGCATCGGCGCCAGCGCGACGGTGCGGTGCTTCGACAGCGTCGCGGAGCAGCAGGCGTTCCTCGGCGGCCTCCGGGACTTCCCGGCGACCGCGGCGGACGAGCCCGCGTTCTACGCCGGGTACGACGAGCTGGCGCGGCGCTGCTCGGAGAAGAGCGGCAGCCTGCTGGAGCACGTGTCGACCGCGAACACGGCGCGGGACCTCGACCTGCTGCGCCGCGCGGTCGGCGACGCGAAGCTGACCTACCACGGCATCTCCTACGGCACGCACCTCGGCGCGGTGTACGCGAACCTGTACCCGAACCGGGTGCGCGCCATGGCGTTCGACGGCTCGATGGACTTCGAGGGCAACGCCACCGGACACGGCAACCAGGGCGCGACCGTGCCGCTGGACACCCGGCAGGACGTGCCGCGGGGTGCCGCGGAGACGTTCGCCTCGTTCCTGCGGCAGTGCGCCGCGCCGGGCGCGGACTGCGCGTTCGCGGGCGGTGACCTGAACGCCAAGTGGGCTTCGCTGGTGGCACGGGTGAAGGCCGCGCCGATCACGGTGAACGGCGAGACCTACGACTACGTCGCGCTGATCGCCAGGGTGAACGGCGACCTGGCCACGCCCGAGGTGTGGAAGGACACCGCGAGCACGTTGCAGGCGCTCTACACCGCCCCGGCCGCGCGCACGCTGGTGGCGGGCGAGCCGTACACCAGCAACCGCACCGAGGCGTTCAACGCGATCCAGTGCGCCGACAGCACGTTCCCGCGCACGCGGTCGGTCTACACGCAGTACGGCGCCTCCGAGGACCAGCGCGTGCCGTACTGGGGCCGGATCGCGGTGTTCGACATGATGGCGTGCGCGACCTGGCGGCGCGCCGACGCCGACCGGTACACCGGCCCGTGGAACAAGGTCACGTCCGCGACGATCCTGGTGATCAACAACCGTTATGACCCGTCGACGCCGCTGCACGGCGCGCTCGACGGCGCGGCCGAACTGGCCCGCACCCGCGTGCTCACGGTCGAGGGTTCCGGCCACAGCACGATGCTGGTGCACTCCGCGTGCGCCGAGCGCGCGAAGCGCGAGTACCTGATCTCGGGCACCCTGCCCGCGGTCGGCACGACGTGCGGAATCGACCACGCGCCTTTCGCGGCCTGACGAATTCCGGATACGCGTGCGGCGGGGAGATGTGGATTTCTCCCCGCCGCACGCCTCATGGCGCGCCTCTCGACGAGTGCGCGGACCAATTGCGGGAACCCGTATTCCCGGAAATTCGCCAGGATTACGTCCGGTCGACGCCCCCAGGCGCCGACCGACGACCCTACTGCTCGAGGAAGACCCTGCTCAGAGCCTCACGGGTGCGCTTGAGACGCCCTGACACGGCAGCGGCCAAGCGGCCTGCCGACTCCTCCTCGGCCCGGATCTGGGACCGGCTCTTGTGCGTCAGCATCCAGTGCATGTTGACGGTGACGGGATCGGACATCAACCCTCCTCTCACTCGAAGGAAACGCGGGTTGTTCGACCTGATCCATTCTCGCGCACAACACCGGAAGCGCGCATCCGATTAAACGGCGGCCCCGGCGCGCAGCGGGGCGAGCGCGGTGCTCCACGCGACCGGCTGGTCCAGCGTCGTGGTGAGCGCGGCCGCCTGGCGCTCGGACGGGGCGAACTCGTCCCGGTTCACGAAGTCGCCTGGGAAGGTCAGCTCGACCTGCGCGCTCACGTCGGCGACTCGGAGGGATCCTTGTCGTTCCACTCCCGGTACACGCGGTCGAGGGCGTTCTTCAGCGCGCCGGGCATCGCGTGGTCGTACTCCGGCGTGACGAACACGAACCCGTCGTACTCCGCGACGGTCTCCGCCCACCGCCGGGTGTGCTCAAGTGGTCTCCGCGGTGAGGAAGGCGTCGACGGCGGCGAACACGGCTTCCGGCGCCTCCCGCGTGGGCACGTGGCCCGCGCCGGGGATCAGCTCGAAGCGGGCGTCGGGGAACGCGGCCGCGAAGGCCCGGCCGAAGTCGGGGCTGACGACGCGGTCGTCCTCGCCCCACACGACCAGCGTCGGCGTGTCGACGCGGGCCAGGCGGCGCAGCAGCTTCGGGTCCGACATCGTCGGCCCGGCGTAGGCGCGCACCGCCGCCATGGCGGCCGCCGGAGGTCCTCCCGCACCGGGCGGCGGACCCGCGGGCACCCCGACCTCGACACCGGGGATCCGCGGGCCGATGGCGTCCACCAGCACCAGGTGGCCGATGCGCCGCGAGCGGTCGCGCACGGCCATCTCCGCGGCGACCCAACCGCCGAAGGAACCGCCGAGGACGGTGACGTCGTCCAGTCCCCGGTCCTCCAGCAGGTCCAGGTACGTGGTCGCGAGGTCGTCGACACCGCTGAACCACTCGGGCCGCGGCGTGTCGTCCCAGCCGGGGTGCACGGGCGCCAGGACGCGGTGCGTCGCGGCGTAGTGGTCGACGACCGGGGCCGTGCTCAATGGACCGGAACCGCCGTGCAGCACCAGGAACGGCATGCCCTCGCCCGTCTCGGTGACGGTCAGCGCGAGGTCGTCGTGGATCTTCAGCACGCTGGTCGTCACTGCCCCGCCCCCTGGAAGACGGCGACCAGGCCGTGCGGGGCGTCGGCCCGGAAGCACAGGTCGAGACCCTCGACCGAGTCGCGCGCGGACCGCTCGGCGCGCGGGAACATCGACTCCTCGTAGACCGCCAGCGCCTTCTCCACGTCACCGGGGTGCCCGACGAGCGCGACGGCCAGCTCGCTCGCGTCGAACAGGGCGAGGTTGGCGCCCTCCCCGGCGAACGGCGACATCAGGTGCGCGGCGTCGCCGATCAGCGTCACGCCCGGCACGCGCTCCCACCTGGTGCCGATCGGCAGCGCGTGCACGGGTCGCGCCACCAGGGCGCCGTCGGCGTCGGTGACCAGCGAGCGCAACCGGTCGTCCCAGTCCTCGAAGCGGGTCAGCAGCTCGGCCCTGGCCTCCGGGGAGTCGACGAAGTCGGCCGCCCAGCCCTCGGGCGTGCGGAGCGCGCAGTAGACGTGCAGGCCGCCGTCGGGGTCGCGGTGGCCGAGGAAACCCCTGTCCTCGCCCAGTGCGAACAGCATCGCGCCGCCGACCACCTCCGCGGCGCCGGGGTGGCGGGCGTCCGCGTCGTGCAGGTTCGCCTCCACGAAGGACAGCCCCGAGTAGACGGGCGTGGCGTCGGTGAGCAGCCGCCGCACCCTCGACCAGGCGCCGTCGGCCCCCACCAGCAGGTCGGTGGTGACGACCGGGCCGTCGGCGAACGCCAGCTCGTGGCGGCCGTCGCCCAGCGACCGGACACCGGTGACCTTGGCGCCCCAGCGGATCGCGCCGTCGGGCAGGGAGGCGAGCAGGATGTCGCGGAGCGCCCTGCGGTTCACCTCGGGCCTGCCCCGGTCGTCGCCGTCACCCGGTTCGTCCAGCAGGGCGGTGGCGGACTTGTCGAGGACGCGGGTCGCCTCGCCGCCGGGGTGGACGGCGGCCGTGAACTCGTCGAACAGACCGGCGGCGCGCAGGGCGACCTGGCCGGAGTCCTCGTGGATGTCGAGCATGCCGCCCTGGGTGCGGGCGGTCGGCGAGGCGTCGAGGTCGAAGACTGCGGCCTCGATCCCGTTCAGGCGCAGGATCCTGGCCAGCGCGAGACCGCCGAGGCCTGCGCCGACGATGGCGATCGGGTGGTGTGCGGACATGGTCGTGTTCTCCCTCAGTGGGGGTCGAGTTCGGTCCTGGGCGTGGTCGCGATCCCGTTGATCAACGCGCGCAGGATCCAGGAGCGGCGCGCCGTCGGCGGACCGGCGAGCAGATCGGCGCCGATCGCGGCGACGTGCGGGTGCGTCTCGGCGGAGGCGTTGAGCACCTTGCCGGTAAGCGCTTCCCAGGCACTCGCGTCCTCGGTCTCGTCCTTGTCGTCGGAACTGTGCTCGGCGGCGCTCGCGGTGGAGTGCAGCATCAGCACGTCGACTCCCCACGACGCCTGACCGGACGGGACGCCGCCCTCGTCGAGGAGCGCGAGCATGGCTTCGACGAGCGACAGGTAGTTGTCCCCCGACGGCCGGGCCACCAACGCGGACTGCGCGAGGCCGGGATGGCGGAAGAGGAGCCAGGTGTAGGACGAGACGACCTCGGCCAACCGGTCGCGCCAGTCGCCCTCGGAGGTGACCGGGCTCAGGTCGACCGACCCGAGCAGCTCGTCGAGCACCGCCGCGTGCAGCTCGGCGGTGTTGCGGACGTAGACGTAGAGCGAGGCCGCGCCGGTGTCGAGTTCCTGCGCCAGCCTGCGCATCGTGACCCGTTTCAGCCCTTCGGTCCGCACGAGGTCGACCGCGAGGGAGACGATCCCCTCGCGGGAGAGCGCGGGCTTCGCCGGGCGTTCCCGACGACTGCGTGGTCCCTCCGGGGAAAGTGCCATGGCACGAGGCTAACGAACATGTTCGTTCCGAACAAGTTCGTAGCGAACGTGTTCGTGATGGAGCTGGTCACACCGCTCGGCCTTGCCGTTGGATCAGTCGCCGGGCGGGCAGACCACGTGCCGCAGGTCCAGCGGCGCGACCGGGGGCAGGGGGACGTCGGGATCGACGAGGTCCGCCCGGAACGAGTGCAGCAGGAACGCGACCAGCCGTCGGGAGGCGGCCACCGCGGCCTCGGGCGACCTCGCCACGATCCCGCTGTTGGCCATGAGCAGCAGCGCGAGGTCGTCCGCCCCGAAGTCGGCCCGCAGCTTCCCGGCGTCCTTCGCCCGCTGCGCCAGTTCGGCGAACCCGCTCTCGACGTGGATGTGCTCGTGGTCGATCGGGATCGCGTCCGGGAACGCCGACACGAACGCGGCCGTGAACCCCCGGTCCTCGGCCTGCATCACGCACACCTCCTCGACGACCGAGCAGAAGGCGCGCCACGGGTCGGGGTCGTCCAGCGCGTCGTGCACGACCGAGGAGCACAGGGCGAACTGCTCGGCGAACGCCTCCCTGACCAGCGCCTCCCTCGTCGGGAACCGGCGGTAGAGGGTCGCGATGCCGACACCGGACCGGCGGGCGATCTCGGTCAGCGTCACGTCGAGACCGCGGGCGGCGAAGAGCCTCCTCGCGGTCTCGACGATGCGGTCGCGGTTATTCCTGGCGTCGACGCGGAGGGTGTCCACTTGAGAGGCCTCGGTGCTCGCACCTCTCACTTTACGGCAAACGGATGACACCCTCCGTTTGCCCGGATAGCGTGACGATCAAGTGGAGGCGGTCCTCCAGTTGAGTTTCTTCGAGCAGGAGGACGGTAGTGGCGGGCGAGATGCGTGCGGCTTTGTTCGACCGGTACGGGGCGCCGGAGGTGCTCTACGAGGGGCGGGTCCCGGTGCCGGTGGCGAAGGCCGACGAGGTGTTGGTGCGGGTGCACGGGACCAGCGTCAACGGCGGTGAGCTGTACGCCCGGCGGGGGCGGCTCGGGATCCTGCTCGGTCGACGATTCCCCAAGCGCATCGGCATCGACTTCGCGGGCGAGGTCGTCCAGGCCGCCGCCACGGGCCGCGGCCCGGAGGTCGGCGCTCACGTGTGGGGCAGCCTGCCGCGAGGGCGGTTCGGCTCGGCCGCGGAGTTCGTGGCCGTCCACGTCCGGCAGGTCGCGCGCAGCCCTCGGGGGCTCGACCTGGTGGAGGCCTCCGCCCTGCCGGTGGGCACCACCGCCATCACCGCGTTGCGCGACAAGGCCCGCCTCAAGCCCGGCGAGCGCCTGCTGGTGCGCGGTGGCGCGGGCGGCGTCGGGTACGTCGCCGTGCAGTTGGGGAAGGCGATGGGCGCCCACGTGACCGCGCTGGCGAGCGCGAAGAACCTCGACCTCGTCCACGACCTCGGGGCCGACGAGGCGTTCGACTACGCCACCACCGGCCCCGCCGAACTGGGCTCGTTCGACGTCGTCATGGACACCGCCGGCTCCTCCCTGCCCGCCTACCGCCGCCTGCTGGGGCCGGGCGGACGAATGGTGTCGATCGCCTTCGACTCCCCCGCGACCGTCGCGTACATCCTGGGGTCGGTCGTGTTCGGCTCGCGGCGGGTGCGGTTCTTCAGCGGCAACCCCCGGCACGACCTGTTCAGGGACCTGACGGCGTACGTGGAGTCCGGCGCCCTCCGACCCGCCGTCGACACGACCCGCCCGCTGGCCGACATCGCCGGGGCGCACCGGGCGCTGGAGGCGGGCGGGGTCCGGGGGAAGCACGTGGTGCGGGTGGTGTGACCGGCGGCGTCGATGATCTCGACGGCTCGGAGCCCGCTACTGCTCGGGGGCGCGGCAGCGGTCGTCGGCGCTGTCCGGTTCGCACGTCACCACGAGCACCGGCGCCTGGTACTTGTCGACGTGGATCACCGAGATCCGCTTCTCGTGCGGAACCTGGCCACCGAGGAACGCGATCTCCCCGCTCTCCCCGGACAGCGGGGCGAATCCGGGGTCCGCGCCCTCCACCCTGAGCCGCCCGATGTCGCTGATGGCCTTCCAGACGTGCCCGGAGGTGAAAGTGGCCGTCTTGAGCTGGAGCATGGCGTGCGAGTACACCTCGAGGGTGTCGAAGGCCAGTTCCGACTGGCCACCGAGGGAGGAGTCCACGAGGTCCTCGCACACCGTGTCGAAGATCCTCGCCATGGTCTTGTACATGGCCGTCGACCTCTCGCACGCCGTGGTGCCGACGGCGAACGACAGGACGTCGTAGGCGATCTCCGGGTGCTGGTCGCGCAGTTGGCCGTCGGCGACGTACCTCATGACGTCGTCCCCCGCGAGCAGCACGGGGGCGTCGTCCTTGCAGGCGCTCGCGATGCCGTCCAGCAGACCGCGGAACTCGTCCGGGCGACCGGCGAAGACCACGACCTCGTCCTGGTGCGAGGAGCCGCACAGGCCCTGGCCGATCTCCCGGACGTCCACCTTCCCGACACCGGACTCGGTGTTGTAGACCGCCTGCGCCACCTCGAACCCGGCCTTGCGGAACCGGGCGTCGAAATCCGCTCCGAGGTTCACCGAGTACGTGTCCCGCAGCGCCTCGTCGTCGCTGTCGGAGTGCACGATGACGGCCCCGGTCTTCCCCGGATGGGTCACGCGCGCGTAGCTCGCCGCGACCTGCGCTTCGCGGTCGTTGTTCGGCGACACCTGGAAGTACAGGGCGGAGTTCAGCGGGATCGAGTCGACGGACAGGGTCGCGGCCACGACCGGCAGGCCGATGTCGCCCAGCTTCGCGATGGTGTCCAGGGTCGGCTTGCGGCTCTGCGCCATGCCGAGCACCCCGACGATGCTCTTGTCCTGCTCGACCAGGGTCCGCAGCGTGTCGACCAGTTCCCCGCCGTGCTGCATCTTCCGACCCGCGTTGCCCAGGAGCACCCGGACCAGCGGATCGCTTTTCCCGGTGCGCTCCAGCAATTGGGCCTGCTTCGCGGCGACACCCATGAGCCGCGCGGTGTTCGTCGTCAGGTCATCGCTCTGGCCGCTGAGAGCGGAGACGTAGACAACCGTGGCGTACGGCCTCTCGGAATGCTCGTCGTGGGCTTTCACCACGGCCTTGTTCTGCTCGGCGATCTTGTTCTGGGCGTTGTCGAACTTCTTCCCCCGCGCGTCGTCGACCTTGTCGAACACGGGGATGGCATCGCTGCTGACCCCGACGCATTCCCCGCCGAACATCCGCAGCGTCGAGAAGTTCGGGTCGGCCTTGTCGCGACCGCAGTGGTTCGCCCGCTCGACGCTCGCCGCCTCCAGGAGGGAGTCCACGCGCCAGTACCCGAGCGCCAGGACGGAGGCCAGCAGCAGGATGCCCACGACCGTGAGGACCGACGCCCGCGACCACAGCGGCGCGGAGCGCACGGTCAGCGTCGCCGTGGGCTGCACCTCCCCCGGCTCGAAGGTGACCGGCGGTACGCGCAGCGGCAGGAACCACGCGGTCGGGCGCCGGGTGCGGCTGTTGGTGGCGAGCTTCCGCGTCCACGTCTCGTAGGCCTGGTTCGCCTGGAGCACCGGGGTCGGGGCCCTGTCGTCGACGGCCGCGGCGTCGGGCGGCACCTTCTCGCTGCCGCTGATGACGACCAGCGGGTCGAACGCGCCGGTGTCGTTGCGGACGTCGTTGATCAGCTTCAGCAGCGCGTAACCGCCGTTGTCGCGGCGGATGCCGTCCAGCATCACCACCGGGTACGCGGTGCGCCGTCCCGAGAGCAGCCGTCGCAGGGACCGCTGGTAGGTCTGCCGCACGTCCTCGAGGAACGCGTTGACCAGCAGCGCGGCCAGCTGGCCCGGATCCTCGCGCGACTCCGCGCCCTGGCCCGGCACGAGCGCGGAGCCGAGGCGTTCGGCGAACCCGACGACGGTGCCCGGATCGTGCGGCGCGAGGTAGGGCTGGTGCAGCAGCCACCGGTACTCGCCACCCGGCGCCAGGCCGCCGAGCTTCGCCCGGAACCAGAACGACGGCGCGAGCTTCAGCACGACCCGCACCCACCACGGCGCCGCCGCCGTGCCGGTCTCCAGCGCCTCGCGGGGAATCAGATCGTCACCGCTGTTCGTGCTCAGGTGCCGCTCGCGCAGCCTGGAGAACAGGGTCGCCCCGGACTCGTGATCGCCTCCGGCGGGCTGGTTCATCAGCCAGTACACGAGTTCGAAGCGGGGGAACCCGTGACGGCCGTACCGGCTGTTCGCGCCCGAGGAGAGGTCGCGCGCGACGCTCACGAGAACCGCGCTGACGCGTTTCAGCGACGACGGCGCCGGGCCCGCCCCGTCGGTCTCGTCGGTGTCGGGGAAGCAGTGGTAGGCGTGGGGCACCCGGCCGGGGTGAGCGCCGTGCAGGTGCGCGCGCAACATCCTGAGCAGACCGGCGGACGCGGGTTCGCGCACCAGGCAGACGAGCGGGACGCCCCGGTTGTCCCCGGCACGCGCTCCCGGCCTGCCACCGGGCAACTCCCCGAACCTGGGCCGTTCGGTGAGGTTCTGCAACAGCTTGACGAGTTCGTCCACCACTTCCGGTGAGGAAACGCCCTCGGTGGCGATGTGCTCTATCACCGGTCTCCTAGTGGAAGAGTTCCGAATCCGCGAAGGGGAATGCGACTGTAGACCACAAAAGGGCCATTGTCCCGCACCGTGGTCGCATTCCACCCATTCCGCAGCATTGCGGTTTTCGGATAAGCAGAATTACCCATTCCGACACCTTTGTAGGGGTTCGACGCCGCACGAATGCGGATACGCCGGGGCCTCGGCCCGTTGCAACCCCGCTGCAACGGTTCCGCGCGGACGGTCGGGTGGGTGACGGTCTGCCGGGCAGGCCGGGTACCCGACAGCGAGGTCAGGTGACGATGCGCGGCGAACCGCTTTTCGCGGGCATGACGACCGTGGTGCCCGCCGCGCTGCGGGGCGACACTCGACGGGTGACCCACGACACAACGCCGCCGTCCGGGCCGTTCGAGGCCGCCGTGCCCGCGGGAGAGGATCCCGGCCGCTACGCGCACCTGCTGCGGCGGATCCGGGACGCGGCGCTGTCCGGGGCACGGCCTCCCGCCGCGCCGCGGTCGCTGGTCGGCGACTCGTGGCGGCGCACGCTGGGGTTCGGTGTGCACCCCGACCACGGCGGGGACCAGCCCGACGCGATCGGCCCGGACGAGGTCGAGCACCGGCGGCACCGGGGAAAGCTGGCGCGCGCGCTGCCGGTGCTGGGCGACGTGCTGCTGCCCGCCGCGGAGGACGCGGGGCACGTGATGGTGGTGGTCGACGCCGAGGGCGTGGTGCTGTGGCGGGACGGGCCGCGGAAGATCCAGCGGCACGCCGAGCGGCTGGGGTTCGCGGTCGGCGCGAACTGGAGCGAGCGCCACGTCGGCACGAACGCGATCGGCACCGCGCTCGCCGTCGGGCGGCCGGTGCAGATCTACTCGGCCGAGCACTTCGTGAAGTCGCACCACTCGTGGACCTGCGCTGCCGCGCCGATCCTCGACCCGGTCGACGGCGGGCTGCTGGGCGTGGTGGACGTGAGCGGGGCGGCGGCGACCGTGCACCCGAGCACGCTCGCGCTGGTGGACGCGGCGGCGCGGATGGCCGAGTCGTTCCTGCGCGAGGAGCACCACGGGATGCTCGACGCGCTGCGGGCGACGGCGTCGCCGCTGCTGGCGGGCACCCGCGACCCGGTGCTGGTGACCGATCCGCACGGCTGGGTGGCGGCCTCCGTCGGGGTGCGGCCGGTGGCGCGGATCGCGCTGCCCGCCGACAGGGACAGCGACCACGTCTGGATCCCGGAGTACGGGGCGTGCGCGCTCGAACCGGTGCCCGGCGGCTGGCTGGTCCGCGTGCTGTCCGACGACGCGGCGGAACCCGCGTCGACCCGCGTCGAGATCGCGCTGGAGGACCCGCGGCAGCCGCGGATCACGGTCGTATCGGCGTCCGGCCGGTGGTCGCACCGGCTCAGCCCCCGGCACGCGGAACTGGTGCTGCTGCTGGCGTTCGCCCGCGACGGCCGCAGCGGCGCCCAGCTGTCGCAGGACCTGTTCGGCTCACCCGACCACGTGCTGGCCGTGCGCGCCGAGGTCTCCCGGCTGCGCCGCCACCTCGGCGGCCTGCTGCTGCACCGCCCGTACCGCTTCGCCGACTGGGTGGACGTCGTGGTGCGCCGCCCTGCCACCCCCGACCGGCTCCTGCCCGCGTCCACGGCCCCGGCCGTGCGGCGACTCCGGGCCGCTAGCACTTCCCCGAGAGAAACCGGAGTCGCGTGATGACCGAGACCCTCGACCAGACCGACGCGGCAGCCGCGGTCACCACGTGGCTGGCGGACTTCGAGTCGGCGCTGGAGTCGAACGACGCCGACGCCGTGGCGCGGCTGTTCGGCGAGCAGAGCTACTGGCGCGACCTGATCGCGTTCACCTGGAACCTCGTCACCGTCGAGGGCCGCGACGGCGTGCGGGACATGGTCGCCGCGACCTCGGAACGGGTGCGGGCGCACGACTTCCGGATCGCCGACGACCTGGGCGGGGCCGCCGCGGGCGACGGCGTGGTCGAGTCGTGGATCGCGTTCGAGACGTCCGTCGGCCGGTGCGTCGGGCACCTGCGGCTGCGCGACGGCGCCGCGTGGACGCTGCTGACGACGATGCACGAGCTGATCGGGTACGAGGAGCCGATGGGCGGCAGGCGCCCCAAAGGTGCCGAGCACGGCGCGAACCGCGACCGGAGGACGTGGCTCGAACAGCGCGCCGAGGAGGCCGAGCAGCTCGGCCGCACCACGCAGCCGCACACCCTGGTGATCGGCGGCGGGCAGGGCGGGATCGCGCTGGGGGCGCGGCTGCGGCAGCTCGGCGTGCCGACGATCGTGGTGGAGCGCGCCGCCCGCGCGGGTGACGCGTGGCGGGGCCGGTACAAGTCGCTGTGCCTGCACGACCCGGTCTGGTACGACCACCTGCCGTACCTGGACTTCCCGAAGAACTGGCCGGTGTTCGCGCCGAAGGACAAGATCGGCGACTGGCTGGAGATGTACGCGCGGGTGATGGAGCTGAACTACTGGACGTCGACCGAGGCGTTGAGCGCCTCCTACGACGCCGACAAGCACGAGTGGGAGGTGGTGGTGCGGCGCGACGGCGAGGAGATCACGTTGCGCCCCAAGGAACTCGTGCTCGCCACCGGGATGTCGGGCAAGGCGAACGTGCCGGTGCTCGAGGGCGCCGACCGGTTCCGCGGCGACCAGCACCACTCCTCGCGGCACCCCGGACCGGACGCCTACCGCGGCAAGCGGGTGGTCGTGATCGGGTCGAACAACTCCGCGCACGACATCTGCGCGGCGCTGTGGGAGAACGACGTCGACGTCACGATGGTGCAGCGCTCGTCGACGCACATCGTGCGGTCGGACTCGCTGATGCGGATCGCGCTGGGCGGCCTGTACTCCGAGGAGGCGGTGGCCTCCGGGATGACGACGCAGAAGGCGGACCTCACGTTCGCGTCGCTGCCCTACCGGATCATGCACGAGTTCCAGATCCCGGTGTACGACGAGATCCGCGAGGTGGACGCGGACTTCTACGCGCGGCTGGAGAGGGCCGGTTTCCTGCTCGACTACGGCGACGACGACTCGGGGCTGTTCATGAAGTACCTGCGCCGCGGCTCCGGCTACTACATCGACGTGGGCGCCTCGGAACTGGTGGCCAACGGCGACATCGCGCTCCGGTCCGGAGTGGACGTCGTGCGGCTCACCGAGGACTCCGTGGTGCTGTCCTCCGGCGAGGAGCTGCCCGCCGACCTGGTCGTGTACGCGACCGGGTACGGCTCGATGAACGGCTGGGCGGCCGACCTGATCTCCCAGGAGGTCGCCGACGAGGTCGGCAAGGTCTGGGGCCTCGGCTCGGCGACGACCAAGGACCCCGGTCCCTGGGAGGGCGAGCAGCGCAACATGTGGAAGCCGACCCGGCAGGAGGCGCTGTGGTTCCACGGCGGCAACCTGCACCAGTCGCGGCACTACTCGCTGTACCTGGCGTTGCAGCTCAAGGCGCGCTACGAGGGCATCCCGACCCCAGTGTACGGCCTGGCGGAGGTGCACCACACGAGCTGACCGGCGCGGCCGCCCCCGCGCTCACCCGGGGGCGGCCGCGGGGAGCGGCAGCTGCCGCACGGTGTCCAGCACCAGGTTGACCGCCGCGCGCGGCCGCACGCCGCGGCGGATCACGGCCGTGATGGTGCGGGTGACGGCGGGCGCGAGTTCGCGGGTGGCGACGCGGTAGCGGGGGTCGACGGCGAGCGCGGGCAGCAGCGCCACGGACAGGCCCGCCTCGACGTGCTGCAACGTCAGCATGTAGTTGCTGAACCGGCAGACGACCCTCGGCTCGAACCCGGCCTGGCGGCACAGCCGGGTGGCGAGGTTCGCGAGGTAGGACTGCGGGACGTCGAACGCCCACGGCTCCGCGGCGTACGCGGCGAGGTCGGCCGGGCCGCGGCCGGCGTGGTCGGACGGCACGACGAGCACGATGGAGTCGGCGGCCAGCGGGACGACGTCGACGTCGGGGCCCAGCGGCAGCTCGACGAAGTCCGGCGTGGTGATGATCAGGTCGACGTCGCCGACGCGCAGCGCCGGGATGCTCTCGTGCGGCTCCAGTTCCAGCAGTTCCACGTCGATGTGCGGGTGGGTGCGGGCCAGCCGCGTCACGGCCGGGACGGCGAGGGTGTGGATCGCGCTCTGGAACGCGCCGACCCGCACCAGCCCCGCGGGCTCCTCGCCGAGGCTGCGCAGCTCCCCCTCGACGGTCTCCATGTGGTCGAGGATCGCCCTGGCCCGCCGCGCCAGCATCAGCCCGGCGGGGGTGAGCCGGACCCGGCGGCCGGTGCGCTCCAGCAGCTGGGTGCGCGTCTCCGCCTCCAGGACGGCGAGCTGCTGGGACACCGTGGACGCGCTCAGGTTGGCCGATTCGGCGACCGCGCGGACCGTGCCCAGGATGTCCAGCTGGCTCAGCAGCCGCAGCCGCCAGGGGTTCAGCATCCGCCCATTGTTGTGCGGTTCCGTCGAACAGCACAGCCGGAATCGTGAGATGGACGTGTCGCTCGGACGGACCTAGTTTCGCCGGTATGGCCGCACCGATCACCGCACCGACGTCCACCGACTTCTGGGCCGACGCCCGACGGCACCTCGTCCGCTACGGCGGCGAGTTCACCCCCGAGATCATCGACCGCGCCGCCGGGAGCTTCCTGTACACCGAGGACGGGCGACGGATCCTCGACTTCACCTCCGGCCAGATGAGCGCGATCCTCGGCCACTCGCACCCGGAGATCGTCGAGACCGTGCGGCGGCAGGTCGGGTCGCTGGACCACCTGTTCAGCGGGATGCTGAGCCGCCCGGTGGTCGACCTGGCCCGGCGGCTGGCCGAGTCGCTGCCCGCGCCGCTGGAGAAGGCGATGCTGCTGACCACCGGCGCCGAGTCGAACGAGGCGGCGATCCGGATGGCGAAGCTCGTCACCGGCAAGTACGAGGTCGTGTCGTTCGCGCGGTCGTGGCACGGCATGACGCAGGCCGCGGCGAGCGCGACCTACAGCGCGGGCCGCAAGGGCTACGGCCCGTCCGCTCCGGGCAGCTTCGCCATCCCCGCGCCGAACACCTACCGCCCGGACTTCACCCACCCCGACGGCTCGCTGGACTGGCGGCGCCAGCTCGACTTCGGGTTCGAGATGGTCGACGCCCAGTCCGTGGGCAGCCTGGCCGCGTGCCTGGTCGAGCCGATCCTGTCCTCGGGCGGCGTCCTGGAACCGCCGCCGGGCTACTTCGCCGCGCTGCGCGACAAGTGCCGCGAACGCGGGATGCTGCTGATCCTCGACGAGGCCCAGACCGGCCTGTGCCGCACGGGCACCTGGTACGCGTTCGAGCGCGACGGCGTCGTCCCGGACATCCTGACGCTGTCGAAGACGCTCGGCGCGGGCCTGCCGCTGGCGGCGGTGCTGACCAGCGCCGAGATCGAGCAGGAGGCGCACGACCGCGGTTTCCTGTTCTTCACCACGCACATCTCCGACCCGCTGGTCGCCGGCGTCGGCAACACCGTGCTCGACGTCCTGACCCGCGACCGCCTCGACGAGCGCGCGGTCGTGCTCGGCGGCGTGCTGCGCGCCGGCCTGGACCGCATCGCCGAACGGCACCGGGTCGTCGGGGACGTCCGGGGCCGCGGCCTGCTGGCGGGGCTGGAACTCGTCGTGGACAGGGAGACCAAGGAGAGTTCCGACGAGCTGGGCGCGGCCGTCACCCGGCGCTGCCTGGAACTGGGCCTGCACATGAACATCGTCCAGCTGCCGGGCATGGGCGGGGTGTTCCGGATCGCGCCGCCGCTGACCGCGACGGAGGAGGAACTGGCGCTGGGCCTGGACATCCTGGACCAGGCCATCACCGACGCGACCGCCCGGCTGTCCTGAACGGTCGGCGGTGGTCGACTAAGCCGACCACCGCCCGCCTTCTCAGAGCTGGGAGCCGCCGCCGTCCACGGCCAGCTCGGCGCCGGTGGTGTACGTGGCGTCGAACGCGAGGAACGCGGCAGCCCTGGCGACCTCGGCGGGGTCGCCGAACCGCAGCATGGGGACATCCGCGGTCATCTGCGCCTTGAACTGCTCGGCGGCCTCCTTCGGCATCGTCTTCGCCAGGATCCCCGTCTCGATGGGGCCGGGGCTCACGGCGTTGACGCGGATCCCCCTCGGCAGCAGCTCGCGGGCCATGCCGCGGACCATCGACCGCAGGGCGGCCTTGCTGGCCGCGTACGCGCTGATCGACGGCACGCCCAGCACGTTCACGATCGAGGTGGTCAGCACGACGCCGCTGCCGGAGGACAGCAGCGGGGCGAGCTTCTGGACGGTGAAGTACGGCCCTTTGGCGTTCACCGCGAACAGGTCGTCGTACACCTCCTCCGTCATCGCCTCGAACGGGACGAAATCGGTGATGCCCGCATTCACGAAAAGGGCGTCGAGGGTGCCGAACTCGCTTTTCACCCGGTCGGCCAGCGCGGCCACGTCCGAAAGCGAGGCGGCGTCGCTCCGGACCGCGACCGCGTTCCCGCCGAGCCGTTCCCGCGCGGAGTCCAGCGCGTCCTGGCCGCGTCCGGTGATGAGGACGCGCGCCCCGCCGTCCACCAGCAGCGAGGCCATCGCGAAGCCGAGTCCGCTGCTCCCTCCCGTGATCACGACGTTCCTGCCGTCGTACCTGCCCATGTCGAGCCCCTTTTCCCGCCGGTGAACCGGTAGTCGAATTCCCGCCCGACGCGGATTCGCATCCGAGCGCGATTCCATTGGAAACCGGTTTCGAGCGGCCGTCCAAGACCTCTTCCGCACCCCGTCATGCGCCCGGCGCATGACGATTCCGCCGGGTAGGCTCGATTCATGACCGATACCCGTTCCACCGCGGGTGCCCCGCCCGGTTCGGACCTCGACCTGCGGCTGGTCGGCTACTTCACGGTCGTGGCGGAACACCTCAACTTCGGCCGCGCGGCCGTCGCGCTGCGCGTCGCCCAGCCCTCGCTCAGCCGCCAGATCCAGCGGCTGGAGGAGCAGGTCGGCGTCCGCCTGTTCGACCGGACACCGCAGGGCAGCCGCCTCACCGAGGCGGGCCGGGTGTTCCTGCCGCGGGCGCGGGCGCTGCTCCGGGCCGCCCACGAGGCGACGCTCACCGCACGGGCCGCCGCGCCGCCGCACGAGATCTCCATCGGGTACGTCGAGGACCTCGTCATCACGCCCGCGGTGCGCGAACTGCGCTACCGCCACCCCGACGCCCTGGTGCGCACCCACCACCTGGAGTGGCCCGACGCCCTGGCCCTGCCGGAACGACGGGTGGACGCGCTCGTCGCACGGGTGCCGCTGCCGTTCCCGACCGACCACCTGCGCCTGACCGTGCTGTACGACGAGCCGCGGGTGCTCCTCGTGCCCACGTCGCACCGCCTGGCGGGCAAGGAGTCGATCACCCCGGACGACTTCGCCACCGAGGACCTGGTCCCCTGCACCGGCACCGCCGCCGCGTTCGGCGCGCCCCCAGGTCCCGTCGTCGAGCGCTACGAGGACAAGCTCGAACTCGTCGCGGCCGGTCTGGCCGTCGCCGTCCTGCCCGCGGGCGACCGGCGCAGCACCCTGCGCCGGGACGTCACGACCGTCCCGATCGCGGGAGACGAGCCGTACCGGGTCGTGCTCGCCACCCGCGTCGACGACCCGAACCCGCTGGTCGCCGTCTTCCGCGACTCGGCGCGGGCGCACCTCACCGGATCGGCGTAGGCGTCACTTGGACCGCGCGACCTCGGCGACCACCCGCTGGATCGCCTGCACGGCGATGTCCGGCTGGTCGACGTAGACGTAGTGGCCGCTCTCCGCCGCGGTGCTCGGCGTACTGCCGCTGGACACCGCCAGCCACTTCGCCTGCCCTTCCGCCCACTGCCGGTCCAGGTCGGGACCGTAGACGGGGAGTTCCGCGAACACCGGCTTCCCGTGCTGGACGACCTCCACCGGGATGGCGCCGGCGGACCGCACCTCGCCGTCGACGATGAGGAACTTCTCGGGGTTGTCCCCCTTGGCCGTGGCGACCAACTGGGCCCGCACCTCGGCGGCCGGGCCGGTCTCCGACTCGGGGATCAGGGTCGAGGTGTCCGCGACCGCCGTGGGCGACGTGGCGTCCAGCAGGACGAGGCCCTTGACCTCGTCCTGGTGGTCGGGCGCGTACCGGGCGGCGATCAGGCCGCCCAGCGAGTGCCCGACGAGGACGACCGGGCCGTCGCCCGAGACCTGGGAGAGCACGCCGGTCAGGATCCGGCCGCTGGACTCAATGGTCTGCGGGTCCCTCGGCTGGTCGCTCGCGCCTTCCCCGAGCCGGTCGTACGCGCAGACCCTGGTCCCCTCGCCGAGGCCCTTGCGCAGGTCGGCCAGCTTCTCCAGCGGGTCGCCCAGACCCGCCAGCAGCACGACCGTCGGACCTCCCGCCGACGGACCGGAGCAGTCCACGTTCACGGAGTACCCGTCGACGGTGATCTTCGCGGGACCCGTGACCGGTTGCCCGGCGGTGGACGTCTCCGACGCCGAGTCCTCGGACTCCTCGTCGCAGGCGGCGAGCAGTGTCCCGACCAGTGCGACGCAGGACAGGGTGAGGGCGGTGCGCGATCGGGAAGCAGTGGGCGGCAACGTATCGGCCTTCGTTCGGTGGTGGTGTGCGCTCGGGGTCTCGCGGGCACGGGTGGGCGCTTTCCAGCGGCGGTCCCGGCGGCTAGGAAGCTAACGGCCGCCGTACCGGGGCGGACGGATCCCGGACGAATCCGGATGGCCTCGGGAGTGCGACCGGAGTCCGCCGCCCGTGGTCCCGCTACCCTTCGGTGCTCCGAAGGTCCGCGCGGTCCGGGGATGTGAGTCCGAGTTGCCAACGTGGAAGTCCGGCGAGCTGCCGGATCCCGGCCGGTGCGACTCGCTGGACGAGTTCGCCACCGCGTTGCGGCGCTTGAAGGTCTGGGCGGGCGACCCCTCGTACGAGTCCATCAAGGACCGCGTCAACGGCGCCTGGTCCGCGGCGGGCAGGCCCGCGGCCGAACTGGCGGGCAAGTCCACCGTGGCGGACTGCTTCCGGCCGGGACGGCGGCGGCTCAACACCGATCTGGTGCTCGCCGTGGTCGGGGCGCTGCACCCCGATCCCGGCTACACGGCCCGTTGGCGGCGGGCGTTGCGCGTGATCGGCGACCCGGCGGCGGCTTCGCGGGCGCACGTCCAGGACCGTCTGCCGCGGGACGTGCCCGCCTTCACCGGTCGCGACGACGAGGTGGACCGGATCCGTCGTGCGGCGGCGGACCGGCAGCCGGTCGTCGTGATCTCGGGCATGGCGGGCGTCGGCAAGACCGGGCTCGCCGTGCGCGCGGGCGGGCTGCTGGTCGACGAGCGGCGGTTCGACCGGGTCCTCTTCGCCGCCCTGCGCGGCTTCGACACCGACCCCGCCGGTCCTCCCGCCGACCCGACCGCCGTGCTCGGCGCCTTCCTGCGCCTGCTGGGCGTGCCCGCCCGGCAGCTCCCGCGCGATCCCGCGGGCCGGGCGGCGGTCTACCGCGACCGCCTCGCGGACAGCCGAACGCTGGTGGTGCTGGACAACGCGGCCGACAGCGACCAGGTCCGGCCGTTGACCGCGACCGGTCCCGGCTGCCTGACCCTGGTGACCAGCCGCAGGCGCCTCACCGGCCTGGGCACCGCCGCCCACCTCGACCTGGACGTGTTCCCGCCGTCGGACGCCGAGCGGTTCCTCCGCCAAGCCGTGCCGGCGATCCCCGTCGGACCCGACCCGGAGGCCCTGTCCCGGATCGCGCGGCGGTGCGGACACCTCCCGCTCGCGCTGGGCCTGGTCGCCGCGCACATGGGCGGGCTGTCCGGCTGGACGCTGACCGACCACGCCGACCGGCTCGACAAGCGCCGCGACGACCGGCGGCTGGACACCGCCGTCGAACTCGCCCTCGACGTGTCCTACCGGCACCTGCCACCCGCCGAACGGCACCTGCTCCGGCTGCTCGCGCTCCACCCCGGACACGACTTCGACGGGCCCGCGGCGGCCGCGCTGGCGGGCAGCGGGCTGAGCGCGGCGCACGAGCGCCTGCGCAGGCTCGGCGGCGACAACCTGCTGCGGACCCCGGCGCCGGACCGCTACGCGTTCCACGACCTGGTCCGCTCCCACGCAGCGGGCCGAGCCGACGACGAGGAGCCGCCGACCGCCCAACGCGCGGCGCTGACCCGGCTGTTCGACCACTACCTCACCACCTCGGCCGCCGCCGTCGCCACGCTGTTCCCCGCCGAGTCGGACCGCCGGTCCCCGCCCGTCTTCACCACCGCGGCCGATGCCCTGGCCTGGCTGGACGTCGAGCGCCCCGCCCTCGTCGCCGTGGCCGGGCACACCGCGGCCCGCGGCTGGCCCACCCACACCACGCGGCTGTCCACGACCCTGTGGCGCTACCTCGCCGGTGGGCACCACGCCGACGCCGTCGCGATCCACGGCCACGCCCACCAGGTCGCCCGCTCCACCGGCGACGTGGTGGGACAGGCGCGGGCGTCGGCGAGCCTGGGCCTCACCCACCTGCGGTCGGGGCGGTACGCGCAGGCGGGCGACCACCTCCGGCGGGCGCTGGAACTGTTCCGGCACACCGACGACCGGACCGGCCGGGCCCGCGCGCTCAACGTCCTCGGCCTCGTCGAGATGTGGCTGGGCCGCTACCGGTCCGCCACCGACCACCACGAGCGGGCGCTGGCGCTGTTCCGGCAGACCGGCGACATCCCCAACGAGGCCCGCGTTTTGGGCAACCTCGGCCACGTCGACCTGCGGCTCGGCCACCACGGACGGGCGGGCGACCACCACCGGCGGGCGCTGGAGTTGTTCCGGCAGACCGGCGACCGCCGCGGCGAGGCGCACGTGCTGGACTGCCTCGGCACCCTGAACACCCGCCTCGACAGGCCGGACCGGGCCGCCGAGCACCACCGGAACGCCCTCGCCCTGCACCGCGAGAACGGCGACCGCGAAGGGGAAGCATGGGCTCTCAACGGTTTCGGCGACGCCGCGCGGGCCGCGGGCAGCCCCGCCGAGGCCATCACCCACCACACCGCCGCGGGCGCCATCGCCGCCGACGTCGAACACCGGCAGCAGCAGGCCCGCGCCCACACCGGTCTCGGCCGCGCTCACGAGGCGCTCGACGAGCCGGTCGACGCGGGCCACCACTACCGGCGCGCCCTGACCCTCTACACCGACCTCGGCCTGCCCGAGGCCGACCGGCTCCGGGACGACCTGGTCGCCGCCCGGCTCTGACACCGGAAGCCCGCACACGTTCCGGTCCCGGTCACCGAGGTGTGCGGTAGCTTCCGGAGGTGTCCCGAGAAGAAGGCGTGACCGCGGCACGGGTGCTCGTGATCGGCGTCGACCCCGCCAGGCTCGAGGGCTGGGACCCGGAGCCGGTCCAGGCGGCGCTGGCCAGGGGGCGGGCGCGGTTCGACGACTACGGCATCGAGGCCGACTGGTGCCTGGTCGCACTCGACGACGACCCCGAGGGGGCGATCGTGGAGGCGCTGACCGGCTCGGAGCACGCCTGCGTGGTCATCGGCGGCGGCATCCGCACGCACGAGCCGTTGCTCGGACTCTTCGAGAAGGTGGTCAACCTCGTTCGGCGGCACGCGCCCGACGCGGCGATCGCCTTCAACAGCACCCCCGAGGACTGCGCCGACGCCGCTCGGCGGTGGCTGGCCTGACGAGGACACCGCGCCCCTGGTGAGGGCGCGGGGCGGACCCTCCTACGACGGCGTCCGCGCGTGGTCCTCCACCAGGGCCGCGAAACCGTCGAGGTGTCGGGCCATGCCGTACTCGAACAGCCCGTCCAGGTCCGACGCCGTTTCCGCCGGGACCGCCGCCAGCAGGGGGAACCGGCCGGTGCCCAGCAGTTCCTCCGCCCGCTGCCGCCGGGTCAGCCACCACTGGTCCAGGTGCACACCGGTCTCCTGCTCCGCCTCGATCTCCGCCGCCATCGACAGCGCGACGGTGACGACCAGCCCGTGCAGCGTGAGCGCTTCGCGGATCCGCGTCGCGACGGGCAGCCCGAGGCCGTCGAGCGCGCGCAGGGTCCACTCGGTGTGCGCCATCGCGTTGGGCACGAGCGCGGGGCGGGTGAACGAGATGGCCTTCGGCAGCCAGGGGTGCCGACGGCACAGCTCCCACTGCTCGCGGGCGACCAGTTCGAGCTTGGCCCGCCACCCTTCCGGTCCGGGGTCGGGCAGCACCGCGCCGCCGAAGACCTCGTCGACCATCCGCGCCACCAGTTCGTCCTTGTTCGCCACGTGCCGGTACAGCGACATGGGACCGACGCCGAGTTCGGCCGCGAGCCGCCGCATGGACACGGCGTCGAGCCCCTCGACATCGGCTATCGCGACGGCGGCGCGCAGGACGTGCGCCCGGTCCGACGCCCGCCTGGGGACTCCCGCCGATCGTGCTCGCGGCGGCGGTGTCCTGATCGGACCGGCCGGGCGGACCCCGCGACCGACCACGGTGCCCGAACCGACCTTCGGCTCGACCAGCCCCTCCTCGCGCAGGGCCGCCACCACCTTGGTCGCGGTCGCGATCGCGACGTCCTGCCGCCGGGCGATCTGCCGGATCGACGGCAGCCGGTCACCGGGCCGCAGGTCGCCCGTCAGGATCCGGGCGCGGAGCTCCGCGACGATCCGCCGGTAGGGCGGGTCCGGGCGCTGCGACGACATGGGATCCCCGATCCGTCGGTGGACCGCCGAGTGTACTAGTTCACTCGTCACAGCCACAGTGCACTTCCTCGCTGGATGCACTAGGAACAAGCCCAATTCCACCAGGGCGTCGATACCGTCACGGCATGACAATCGATACGGCGTACGACACCACGCGGCCCACCCTCGTGCTCGTCCACGGCAGCAACTCCTCGTCGGCCTTGTGCGCGGGGCTGATCACCGAACTCACCCTGCGCGGGCACCGGGCCGTGGCCGTCGACCTCCCCGGACACGGCACCGAGGCGTTCCACCCGCGCTCCTACCGGGCACCGCAGGACCTCGACGCGCTGGCGACCGAGCCGTCGCCGCTCGCCGGGATCACCGTCGACGACTACATCGAGCGCGTCGTGCACGTCGTGCGCCGCGCCCGCCGCCACGGGCCGGTGGTCCTGGCGGGCGCCGGGCAGGGAGGTGTCACCGTGAGCAGGGTCGGCAACGCGATTCCGGAGCTGCTCGACCGGGTGGTGTACCTCGCGGCGTACTGCTGCGTGGACCTGCCGACCATGACCGCCTACCTCGCCACGCCGGAGAACGCCGACAGCCTGCTCCACCTGGTGCAGGCGGTGGTCGTCTCCGACCCGCAGGTGCTGGGGGTGACCAGGATCAACTGGCGCTCGGCCGATCCCGAGGTGTTCGACACCGTCCGGCGGTGCCTCGCGGGCGGCTTCACCGACGAGGGGGTGAGCAGGCTGCTCACCACGCTCGAACCGGACGAGACCGCGGCCATCCCGCTGACCGAGGCGCGCGGCGAGGCGCGGACGTGGGGCCGGATCCCCCGGACGTACGTGCGCTTCACCCTCGACCGGCTGATCCCGCCCGCGTTGCAGGACCGGTTCATCGCCGAGGCCGACCGCCTCACCCCGGACAACCCGACCGACGTGCGGAGCATCGCCGCTCCCCACGTCGGCCCGCTCGACCGGCCCGACCTGGTGGACGTCCTGGCCGGACTCCTCAGCCGCTGACGCGGCGGGCGCGGTCATCCGGGGAGGGCCGTCGACCGGCCCGCGGACGGCATCGGCGCTGCCCCGCCACCGCCGGTCTTCGTCCTCTTCGGACATTTCGCCGGAAAACCGGTGCCGGGTCCCGGTGTCGCGCACCGCAGGCGATCGGCGGCGGCCGCGGCCAGCTACCCTGCGCGCGGTCTTCGTCGTTCTGCTCCGGCACCGGGACTCCGGTACCGGCATCCCCCGGAAAGGCAGCGCACGTGAGCGCGATCAGCATCGGACAAGCCGTGGTCCTGGGCGTGGTCGAGGGGGTGACCGAGTTCCTCCCCGTGTCCTCCACCGGACACCTCAAGATCACCGAGGGCCTGATGGACATCCCGGTCGACGACAAGGCCGTCGTCGCGTTCACCGCCGTCATCCAGGTCGGCGCCATCGCCGCCGTGCTCGTCTACTTCTTCAAGGACATCGTCCGGATCGTCGGCGCCTGGTTCCGCGGACTGCGCGACCGCGAGGAACGCGGCGGCCACGACTACAAGTTCGCCTGGTGGGTCATCTTCGCCACCATCCCCATCGTGGTCGTCGGGCTGGCCGCCAAACCCCTCATCGAGGGCACCCTGGCATCCCTGTGGGTCGTCGCGGGCTCGCTGATCGTCGGCAGCGGCCTGATGTGGGCGGCGGACCGGATGGGCAAGCGCACCCGCGGCGAAGCCGACACGACGTTCAAGGACGCCATGCTCGTCGGCTCCTCGCAGATCCTCGCCCTGCTGTTCCCCGGCTTCTCCCGCTCCGGCGCCACCATGTCCACCGGCCTCATCCTCGACCTCGACCGGGTCGCCGCCACCAGGTTGTCGTTCTTCCTCGGCATCCCGGCCCTCACCGGAGCGGGCATCTACGAGCTCAAGGACGCCCTCGGCGCAGGCGTCGACACCGCGCCCCTGGCCGTCGGCACGCTCGTGTCGTTCGTCGTGGCCTACGCCTCGATCGCCTGGCTGCTCAAGTTCGTCGCCAACCACACCTTCAACGCCTTCGTTGTCTACCGGATCGTCATCGGCCTGCTGCTGTTCGGCCTGCTGGGCACCGGCGTCCTCACGGCCTGACGGTCAGAGGCCGGGGCCCGCGACGTAGCGGCGGCGCCGGTCGGCGTTCCGCCGGTCGGTGAGGTCGGTGTTGTCGACGTACTGGTCGATCGCGCCGACCGGCGGCAGGGCCCGGATGGCCGGATCGCCGATCGTCGCGACGAGCGCGTCGGTGAACCGGTGGGCGTCCAGGACCCGGAACGGCCGGTCGTGGAAGTAGCGGACGCCGCCGTCCACCGGTTCGGTGAGGCCGAGCCCGTTGTGCAGCGCGGCGGCGATCTCGTAGGCGGCTGAGAGGTGCCGCTCCCGGTCCTGC
Organism: Umezawaea sp. Da 62-37; assembly: GCF_032460545.1. Lineage (GTDB taxonomy): Bacteria > Actinomycetota > Actinomycetes > Mycobacteriales > Pseudonocardiaceae > Umezawaea. The sequence continues at coordinate 11,421,491 of NZ_CP135965.1, read as the reverse complement.
CAGCTCCGCGCGGCCAGGGCGGCGGACAGGTGCGGCGTCAGCTCGGCGGCGCGGGGCAGGGCGGCGAAGGCGGTGCCCAGCCACTTGCCGTAGGGCGGGTAGACCCGGTTCACCAGCAGGCACAGCTTCATCAGGTCGCGGACCTGCCGGGCGGCCACCACCGCGGAGCCGAGGTCGTCGCCGACCTCGCCGCAGCGGCCCACGAACGGCTCCTCCTGGGACAGGCGCATCCACTGGGCGGCCAGGACGTGCCGCCACACGTCGTCCGGGTACCAGGCCAGCAGCTCCCGGTAGGGCTCCAGGAGGCCGAGGCCGTCGTGGAAGACCGCGCCACCGGTCAGCTCGCGCAGGACCTGGGTCGGGACGGTCAGCCAGGCGGAGGCCGTCAGGCCGTCTCCGGGATCCACGCCCAACTGCTCGGTGAAGTACGCCCGCACGTCCGTGACGTGCACCCAGTGCCGGGCGGGCGCACCCGCCGGGAAGGGGAAGCGGACCGGGTAGCCGCGGAACTCGACGGGCAGCTCCCGGTCGAGCAGGGCGTCCAGGTCGTCGGCGCGGGCGGCGAAGTCGTCGGGCCCGAGGAACAGTTGCAGGCGCGGCCCCCAGGCGTGGTCGGTGGAGCGCTCCGTGTCGAAGCCCTGCACCTCCGAACCCCAGCCGATCAGCGCCACCGAGTGCGGCACCCCGACCAGGGCCTTGGCCGCGATCGGGGCGACGACCTCGGCGTGGAACAGCTCGGCCAGTTCGAGACCGGGGATGAATGCTCGTGTCACCCCGGCACCCTGGCAGGGGCACCCGGCGTCCGCCATCCATATCCGCCGGGACGGCTCGTGCCCGTGTCGCGGACGATCCGCGACACGGGCACGAGCCACCTGCTCGCCGTCGGTCAGAAGTACGGAGCCCAACCGGGGCCGTGCACGTCGGCAGCCGCGAACTTGTTGTCCCCGCGCCCGCTCCAGGTGTAGAGCATGTCGTCCGAGATCGCGCCGATGTCGGTGCGGCCGTCGCTGTCGATGTCACCGATGGTCATGAGGGTGGCGGCGTACGGCGCCCAACCGGGACCGGTGACGACGTCGGCGGCGAAGTTGTTGCTCCCCTTGCCGTTCCAGATGTGCAGCTCACCGGCGTTGACCGCGGCGATGTCACCGATGCCGTCACCGTCGAAGTCGCCGCCGATCGGACGGCTGTAGATCGACCAACCCGGACCGATGGCGTCCGCGGCACCGAACTTGTTGTCGCCCTTGCCGTTCCAGACGTAGAACGTGCCCTCGGAGACCGCGCCGATGTCATCGCGACCGTCCTTGTTCACATCGCCCAGGGACAGCAGCGTCGCCGCGTACGGGGTCCAGCCCGGACCCGTCACGATGGCGGCCGCGAAGTTGTTGCTGCCCTTGCCGTTCCAGATGTGCAGCTTCCCGTCGGCCACCGCCGCGAGATCGCTGATCCCGTCACCGTCGAAATCCCCGGCGATCGGCCTGCTGTACGGCCCCCAACCACCACCGATCAGATCCGCGGCCGCGAAGTTGTTGCTCCCCTTGCCGTTCCAGATCGTCAACGTCCCCGTCGCCGCCGAGAAGATGTCACCGACGCCGTCGGAGTTGAAGTCCGCGCCGTCCGGGCCGGAGGTCCGGTTGACGATCTTGTCGTAGCGGATGCCGCGGTAGGTGTTCATCTCCGACCAGGAGTCGGTGTTGTGGTTGGTCTTCTGGCCGTAGTCGTTCTCGGAGTACACCCACGAGCCGCGGGTGTGGTCGCCCGCGTCGACCCACTTCTCGAACAGCTCGACGTGGCCGTCGCGGAGCATGGCGTCACCGGGCTGGAGGTCGTGCAGGCTGCTCAGCCACGCCTTGCCCGAGTAGGAGTGGAAGTCGTCGGTGTTGAGGTCCCACCCGTCGGACTTCTTGGGCAGGTGCCAGGCCATCGCGATCAGACCGGAGCAGTCCGGCCGGTACTTGCCGCCCGTGCCGTCGGAGATGGCGTCGGACTGGTCCTGGCTGTACCAGGTGTCGCCCCGGTCATACCAGTACTTCGCACGGGCGATCACCTCCGTGCGGCTGATCGAGCCGCCCACCGAGGACGCCGCTCTCGCCTGCGGCGGGCTCTCGACGGCGAGCTGGATGGTCAGCATTCCCGCGACGAGCGTCGTGACGACCGCGATCGCGGCGAGCGGGCGGCGGAACAGCGATCGGAAGAACCCTGAGCCGGTTGTGTTCATCGTGGCCTTTTCTGAGCAGGATGTGCGTGACAGCCGAAGGTTCGGGGAGGCGGCTGTAGTCGCGGTTCAACGCGGGCTACAGCGGGCGGCGTCCTCGGCTTCGGCAAGTCCGCTCTGGGGAGGACGGATGAGGTTTTGCCTGCTTGGGCCCGTGGAAGTCGTGGGGCCGAACGGACCAGTGGCCATGCCGGGGGTCAAACCGCGTGCTCTGCTCGCCGCGTTGCTGCTCGAACGCGGCCGAACGGTGTCCGCGGACCGGTTGATCGCCGTCGTGTGGGGGGAGGACCCGCCGCCCACCGCGCGCGCCGTGGTGCAGACCTACGTCGCGACGCTGCGCCGGACCCTCGACGCCGCTGGACTGCCGCCGGTCATCACGTCGGACCGGCGGGGCTACCGCGCCGGGATCCCGGACGACGTCCTGGACCTGGTGGAGTTCGAAGGGCTCGTGGCGCGGGGGCGGCAGGCCGCGCGGAGCGGTGACCACGCGGAGGCGGGCGAGTCCTTCCGCGCGGGCCTCGCCCTGTGGCGCGGTCCCGCGCTCGGCGGGATCGGCGAGTCGTTCCTGCGGACCGAGGCCGCCCGGCTCGACGAGCTGCGGCTGACCGCGACCGAGGAACGGGTGGACGCGGACCTGGCCGTCGGGCAGGGGCCGCAGCTGCTCGCGGAACTCACCCCGCTGGTCACCCGGCACCCCACGCGGGAACGGCTGCGCGGCGGTCTGATGGTCGCGCTGTACCGGGCGGGCCGCCAGGCCGACGCGCTGGAGCTGTACGAACTCGGCAGGCGGGCGCTGGTCGAGGAGCTGGGCATCGACCCCGGCCCGGAGCTGCGCCAGGTGCACGAGTCGATCCTGCGGTGCGACGCCGCGCTGCTGCCGGCCGTCGCCGCCTCCCGCACGCCGCGGCAGCTGCCGTCACCGCCGTCCGACTTCACCGGACGCGAGCCCGAGATCGCGGAGTTGCGCACGGCCGTGGTGCGGAGCGCCGCGATGCCGATCTGCGTCGTCTCCGGGGCGGGCGGCGTCGGCAAGTCCACGTTGGCGCACCGGGTCGCGCACGACGTGGCGGAGCACTTCCCCGATGGTCAGTACCACCTGGAACTGCACGGTTCCACGGCGAGCCCGGCGACCGCCGAGGAGGTGCTGGGCCGCGTCCTGCGCGACCTCGATCCCACGACGACCGCTCCGGGGTCGTTGGAGGAACGGGTCGCCCGGTACCGGACGCTGCTCGCGGGCACCCGCACGCTCGTCGTCCTCGACGACGCGGCGAACGAGGCCCAGGTGCGCCCGCTGCTGCCCGGCGGTCCCGGCTGCGCGGTGCTCATCACCTCGCGCAACCGGCTGTCCGGGTTGGCCGGTGCGACGTTCGTCGAGCTGGGCGTGCTGCCCGTCGACATCGCCGTCGTGCTGTTCACCCGGATCATCGGGGCCGACCGCACGGCGACCGAGCCCGCGGCCGCCGCCGAGATCACCCGGTTGTGCGGGCGGCTGCCGCTGGCCATCCGCATCGCGGGCGCCCGGCTGGCGTCCCGGAAGCAGTGGTCGCTGTCGCGGCTGGCCACCCGACTGGCCAGCCAGCGGCACCGGCTCGACGAACTGGCGGTCGGCGACCAGCAGGTGCGGGCCAGCATCAACCTCAGCTACGAGCTGCTCCCGGAGCCCGCGCGGGCCGCGTTGCGCGGGCTGGGCCTGCTCGGCCTGCCGCACTTCCCGGCGTGGGTCGCCGCGGCGGCGCTGGAATCCGATCTCGACGACGCCGAACGGGTGCTGGAGGACCTGGTCGACGTGTCGCTCCTGGAGATCGACAGCGTGGACCCACTGGGGCTCATGAGGTACCGGCTGCACGACCTCGTCCGGCTGTTCGCGCTGGAACGGGCCGTGGAGGAGGAGTCGCCCGAGGAACGGGTCGCCGTCGTCGAACGGGTGCTCGGCGGCTGGATCTGGCTGGTGGGGCAGATCGACGAGACCGTGCCGCCGGTCATGCCCTCGGTCCAGTCCACCTTCCTGCTCGGCCGCCCGGTCGACCCGGAGATCGCCCTCCGCGTCGTGGCCCGGCCCTACGAGTGGTTCCGCGCCGAGGAGGAAGCGCTGACCGCGGCGGTCGAACTGGCCGCGGAGCTGGACCTCGACGCCATCGCGGTCGAGCTCGCCACCGCGCTGTCCGGCTCGGCGTTCGGCGGCCACCACCGGATCTTCGACGACCCGTTCGGGTCGTGGAGGCGCACGCACGACGCGGCGCTCACCGCCGCCCGCCGCAACGGCAACGTCCTGGGCGAGGCGACCCTGCTGGCCGGGCTGGGCCAGCTGCACTACGAGCTCGACGACTTCCCCCAGTCCCGCGCCCTGCTCGGCCAGGCGCTGTCGGTGTTCCGCTCGGCCGGTGACGTCCGGGGCGAGGCCACCACCCTCGCCGCGCTCGGCGGCGCCTGCCGCGAGCAGGGCTACCTGCCCGAGGCGCTGCACTTCCTCGACCAGGCGGGGCGGGCGTGGGCGGGCCTCGACGAACCCCTGGCCACGGCCCACGTCCGCCGACTGGCGGGCACGGTGCTCCTGGAGATGGGCGACTACCCCGGAACGCACGCCGCGTTGACCGAGGCGCTGGCGCTGTTCGCGCGGGCCGGGTCCAGGCGCGGTGAGGGGCTGGCGCTGCGCAACCTCTCGCTCTACCACCGGGCGCGAGACGAGTGGGCGCGGGCGGAGGAGTTCGCGCGGGCGGCGCTGGCGATCTTCGAGCAGACCGAGGACCGGATCCTGGTGGCCTACACCGAACGCGCGCTGGCCAAGACGCTGCTGCGGCGCGGGGACTCGGCCACGGCCCGGCGGCTCACGGAGAACGCGCTGGCGGTGTGCCGCGCGCTGGCCGACGCCTTCGGCCACGCGTGCACGTTGCGCGTCCTGGGTGAGATCCACCTCGCCGACGGCAGGCTCTACCAGGCGAAGGACTGCCTGGAGGACTCGTTGCAGCGGTGGACCGACCTGCGCACCGAACTGTTCCGGGCGCGGACCCTGCGCACGCTGGCCGAGGTGCACGACGCGCTCGGCGATTCGGCGACCGCGCGCCGGATGACCGAGGAGGCCATGGAGACCTTCCGCGCGTGCGGTGCCCGCGAGCACACCGAGCTGTCGGGGGTTCGGCTGTAGCCGGGGCTACAGCGTTGTTGGAGGTCCGGGGTGGACGGTGGACGGATCGCCCACCCCAGGTCGGAGGAACGTTCATCCATGCCGCCGTTCGTGTCGCTATCGGACCCCCGCGTCGCCGCCCTGCCCGTCCGGGAGTGTGACGAGCCGCTGGTGGACCTGCGCGGCATCCCGGCGATCCGGGTCGACGGCAGGCTCGCCGACGGGCTCGGCGCCTACGCGCACGTGCGGCTCAGCGTCGCCGACCGGCTCATCGCCGCGCAGCGCCTGCTCCCCGGCGGGCTGCGCCTGCTCGTCGTCGAGGGGTTCCGCCCCAAGGCCGTGCAGGAGCGGTACTTCGCGAGCATCGCGTCCCGGATCGCGCTGGCCAACGCGGACTGGTCGATCGACCGCGTGCGGGCCGAGGCCGCCACCTTCGTCTCACCGCCGGGGGTCGCGCCGCACGTCACCGGGGGCGCCGTGGACCTCACCCTGTGCTCCGCGGACGGCGCGGAGCTGCCGATGGGGTCCGAGGTGAACGCGACACCGCCCGAGCACGGCACCGAGTGCTTCACCGCGTCCACGCTGATCGGCACCGAGGCCCGCGCCAACCGCAGGACGCTGATCGACGCCATGTCCACGACCGGGTTCGCGAACTACCCGAGCGAGTGGTGGCACTGGTCCTACGGGGACCGCTACTGGGCGATCGTCACCGGTCCCGCGCACGCGCGCTACGGCCCGGCGACGCTGGACCCGGCCGGGACGGACGTGTCCTGACGGCACGCCCGCGCACCGGCTCGCCTTGACAAGAAAAGTTGTCGGTGACACGGTGTGCCGGTGCACGACGTGGCGGTGATCGACGACGCGGGTGCGGCCGAGGCCGCACTGGACCCGGTGCGCGCCAGGCTGCTCGCCGAACTGGCCGAGCCGGGCTCGGCGACGACGCTGGCGCGCCGGGTCGGGCTGACCAGGCAGAAGGTCAACTACCACCTGCGCGCGCTGGAGCGGCACGGGCTGCTCGAACTGGTCGAGGAACGGCGCAAGGGCAACTGGACCGAGCGCGTGCTGCGGGCGACCGCGGCGTCGTACGTGATCTCGCCGAGCGCGCTGGCCGCCGTCGAGCCCGATCCGGCGAAGTCGCCCGACCAGCTGTCCGCGCGCTGGCTGCTCGCGGTGGCGGCGCGGCTGGTGCGCGACGCGGGCGACCTGATCACCGGCGCGGCCAGGGCCCGCAAGCGGGTCGCGACGTTCACCATGGCGGGCGAGGTCCGGTTCGCCACCGCCGCCGACCGCGCCGCGTTCGCCGAGGAACTGGCCGGGGCGGTGACGTCGCTGGTCGCCAAGTACCACGACGAGTCCGCCGCGGACGGCCGGGCGCACCGGATCGTGGTCGCCGTGCACCCGACGGTTCGACGTGAGGAGAAGACATGACCGTGTTCGTTCCGGTGACCGGCATCCCGGTCGACGACCAGGACAAGGCCCTGGCGTTCTACACCGACGTGCTGGGGTTCGTGGTGAAGACGAACATCCCGGTCGGCGACGCCAAGTGGCTGACCGTCGTCTCGCCCGAGGCGCCCGACGGCGTCGAGGTGCTGCTGGAGCCGGACGGCAACCCCGGCATCCAGATCGACGGCAAGCCCGCCGCGCAGGTGTACAAGAAGGCGCTCTACGACGCCGGCGTGCCGTACACGATGCTCGGCACCACGGACCTGGACAAGGACTACGAGCGGATGAAGGGGCTCGGGGTCAGGTTCACCCAGGAACCGATGAAGACCGACTTCGGGGCCATGGCGGTGTTCGACGACACCTGCGGCAACCTCATCGTCCTCACCCAGCAGGGCTGACCGCGGTGGACGAGCGCCGCCGCCTGGCCAAGGAGGTCGAGCTGGCCGCCACCCCGGACGAGGTGTGGCGGGCGATCTCCACCCCGGAGGGCATGTCGATCTGGTTCGTGCCGCACGAGGACGCGGGCGGCGGGATCGAGGCCGACTTCGGCGGCGGCAACACCCAGGCGGGCCTGGTGCTGGAGCGGGAGCCGGGCAGGCGGGTCGTCTACGGGGCGCCCGGCCCGGACGGCGTGCCGCCGATGACGGTGGAGTTCCTGGTCGAGGGCAGGGAGAACGGCACCACGGTGCTCCGCCTGGTCCAAAGTGGATTCTTCGGCGGTGACGACTGGGAGGCCGAGTACGACGGCTTCGGTCGGGGCTGGGACATGTTCCTGCACAACCTCGACGGGTACTTCCGGCACTTCGCCGGGCTGCCGGTCGCCAACGTCGTCGCCTTCGCCTTCACCACCCGGCCCGGCGAAGCGGTGTGGGCCGACCTGATCGACCGGCTGGGCGCGGATCCGGCGCTCGGCGACCGGGTGCGCCTCACCCCGGAGGGCTTCGAGCCCGTCGAGGGCGTGGTGGACCTGCGCGACGACTCGCTGCTGGGCGTCCGCACCGAGCACGGCTTCCACCGCTTCATGGTCGACGACGCGCACCACATGGTGAACACGACCCAGTACTTCTACGGCGTCGACGTGGACCGCGCGGCCCGCACCGCCGCCTGGCAGTCCTGGATCGACGCCCTGGCGGCCGGGTGACCGCGACCATGCGGATCACGTTCGTCCTGCCGGTCTTCTCCAGGCTGCCCAGCGGCGGCTTCCGCGTGGTCTACGAGTACGCGAACCGCCTCGCCCGGCGCGGTCACCGGGTGACCGTGGTGCACGAGCAGTGGTACGAGGGCTGGCACCGGCCGGTGAAGCACCTGTACGAGATCGCGCGGGACCGCTGGCACGACCGGCGGCCGGGCGGGTTGGCCGAGTGGCTGCGGTGGATGCCGATCGACGACGCCGTGCGGATGACCATGGTCGCGAAGCTCGATCCCGCCCGGCTGCCCGAGGCCGACGTGGTCGTGGCCACCTACTGGACCACCGCCCGGCTGCTCCGGCGCTCCTCCCCCGCGCAGGGCCGTCCGGTGCACCTCGTGCAGGGGTACGAGATCTGGGGCGTCGACGATCCGACCGAGGTCGACGACGTCCTGCGGTCCGACCTGCCGAAGGTCGTCGTGTCCGACCACCTCGCAGGAGTGCTGCACGGCCTCGGGGTGCCCTCGGACCGGATCTCGATCGTCCACAACGGACTGGACCACTCCGCGTACCGACCGCCCGCGCAGGACGGACCACGCGGCACGAGCGTCAGCATCCTGGTGGGCACCGGGCCGCAGAAGGGGTCCGCCGTCGCGGTGGCCGCTCTCGAACGGGTGCGCGACCGGCACCCCGACCTCGTGGTGAACGCCTTCGGACCCGAGAAGCGCCCGGCGCTGCTGCCCGACTGGGTCCGGTACTCCCGCGCGCGCAACGGTCGCGAGCAGGCCAGCCGGGCGTACCGGGCGAGCGCGGTCCACCTCTGCGGTTCCGTGCAGGAGGGGTGGGGGTTCCCGGTCGCGGAGGCCATGGCGTGCGGCACGGCGGTGGTGAGCACCCGCAACGGTGGTGTGGAGGACTTCTGCGTGGACGGGCGGAACTCGCTGCTCGTCGACGTCGGGGACGCCGACGGCATGGCGGAGGCGTTGCTGCGCCTGCTCCACGACCCCGACCTGCGCGGTCGGCTGGTCGAGGAGGGCCTGCACACGGCGTCGTCCATGAGCTGGGACGACGCCGCGGAGTCTTTCCTCCGGGCGCTGGAATCCGCGGCGGCGGGTTCCTGACACCCGGCCGTCATGCGGTGAGGTGGTCGCGGAGGAACCCGGCGATCTCCGCCCGCGCGGCCTTCGCGTGCCGGACCAAGCCCGGCGTGCTGAGGAACGCGTGCGGCGCCCCGACGTGTTCGGTGAGCCGCACGGGCGTGCCGGACTCGCGCAGTCGGTCGACGTAGCGGCGGCCGTGGTCGGCCACCGGGTCGAGGGTCGGCACCACCACGAGCGCGGGGGCGAGCCCGCCCAGGTCGTCGGCGAGCAGTGGCGACACGGCACGTGGGTCCGACTCCGGTGGAACGGCCAACCGCAGGTACAGCCGCATCTGCGCCGCGTTCAGGGTCGGGCTGTGCGCGTGCTCGACCATCGACGGGTGGTCGAAGGCCGTCGCGGTCAGGTCGAGAACGGGGTTGACCAGCACCTGCGCCCGCAGCGGCGCACCGGACTCCTTGGCCCGGATCGCCAGCAGCGCGGCGATCACCCCGCCGTTGCTCTCCCCGAAGACCGCCGTCCGGGCGGGGTCCACGCCCCAGTCCGCGGCGTGCTCCACCACGTGCCGCAGCACGTCCCAGCCGTCGTCGACGGCCGCGGCCAGCGGGGTCGTCGGGTCGAGCAGCCGGTGCTCGACCGACACCACGACCGCGGGCAGCCGGGCGGCGAGGTGGCTGTTCACCCAGTCGCTCTGCGCCGCCGTGCCGACGAAACCGCCGCCGTGCACGTGGAGCACGAGCGGCAGGCCCCCGTGCCCGGTCGTCCGTCGGTGCACCCGGACCCGGACCACGCGGTCGGGCAGCACCACTTCCTGCCACCGGATCGTGGCCCCGCGGTCCGGGAAACCGGTGACCACCCGCGCCAGACGGGACGCCCGCTTGCGGTTCTCCGCCTCGCGGTGGACGACCAGCTCCTCGGCCGTCATCGCCGACCAGTCGCGCTCCTTCCCCAACGCGTGCAGGAGCCTGATGCCCAATGGCGGCATCCCGGTGTCGTCCACGTCTCCCCCTTGATTTCGCTACCGATGGTATCGATACCGAGCGTAGCGCAAGTGGTTATCGTGTCGCCATGACCCCAGCGAGGCCGCCCGGCCGTCCACGCGCAGGCATCGACGCCGCCGTCTTCGCCGCCACGCTGACCACGATCGACGGGCTCGGCTACGCGGGCGCGACGATGGACCGCATCGCCGCCGCCGCGGGGGTCGCGAAGACGACGATCTACCGCCGGTGGGAGTCGAAGGGCGCGCTGATCGCGGACTGCCTCCTCCACGCGTTCGGCCCGCTGCCGCTGGAAGGCGCGACCAGGGCCGAACTCCTGTCCTCGACCATCCGGTGGGGCGCGACGAAGATCGCCGAACCGGGGGTCGCCGCGGCGTTCGCCGGCGTGTTCGTGGACGCCGTCAGCGATCCGGCCCTGCGCGACGTCCTGTCCACGCGGTTCCAGTCTCCGTACTCGCGCGCGTTGCAGGACGCCCTGGACGAACCGGAGAACCGGGTCCTGCTCGTCATCGACGTGGTCGTCGGAACCCTGCTGCACCGGATGGGCATCACCGGCGCGCCGATGGTCGACGCCGACGTCGCCGCGCTGACCGCGATGGTCCTGCACCAGTTCGCCGACCCGGCCTGATCCGAGCCGGGCGCAGGGCTGCCCCGCATCGCGGTGCCACGGCCGCGCGCGGGGAACTCCGGCCGCCGGCAGGACGACTACCAAGGCATGAATCGTCGAACCCTGCTCAGCGCTGCGGCCGCTGTTCCCCTCGCCGCCGCCGTCCCCGCCGCTGCGGCCGCAGCCGCGCCGAAGGTAGCCTCCTGGTCGACGGAGAACCCCTTGCGCGTCCAGGTGCTCGTCTTCGACGGGGCGGAGGAACTGGACTACACCGGGCCCTACGAGATCTTCGCGGTCGCGGGCCGGATGAGTTCCGGTGCCGTGACGGTGTCCCTGGTGACCGCGGAGCAGCCCGGCGAGATCACCGCGATCCACGGCACGAAGCTCGTCGTGGCCAAGGGTTTGAGCACGGCCGACGCGGATCTGCTCGTCGTGCCCGGCGGTGGCTACGGGAACAGGACCGGCCCCGGTATCTGGGGCGAGATCGCCAAGGGCACGATCCCGGCCGCGCTGCGGGCCGCGCCGCGCCCCGGCCTGATCATCTCCTCCCTGTGCACCGGCTCGATCCTGCTCGCCGAGGCAGGCCTGCTGGCCGGCAGGCCGTGCACCACGCACCACCTCACCAAGGCGGAGATCACCGAGCGCGGCGGCGTGCTCAAGGACGCGCGCGTGGTGGACGACGGCGACCTGGTCACCGCCAGCGCGGTCACCTCGGGCATCGACCTCGCCCTGCACCTGGTGCGGCGCGAATTGGGCGCGGACCTCGCGGTCCGGGTCGAGAACCTGATCGACTACGAACGCAGGGGCACCGTCTGGCAGCGCTGACGGAGGCCCTCCCCGCCCAGGCGCCCCACGGGCGATGGGAACCCGTGTCAGGCGCCTTCGACGCGGCTCTGGGTGAGGTTCGCCAGCGCGTGCGCGATCTCCCGGTGCGCCTTCGTCACCAGCGGCCCGTACTGGAACAGCCGGGACTTGATGCCGAGGTCCACGCGGGTGCCGGTGCCCTCGGTGCAGACGATCGCCGGGAAGAAGAAGCCGTAGGTGAAGAACGTGGGTTTGGAGGACAGGACCACGATGCCGTTGGCGGGATCGGCGTCCTCGACCGAGTACCCCGGCGGGCAGTACTGGGTGAGCCAGGAGTACACCGCGCCGGGCGGCGCCGCCGAGTGCAGCACGATCCGCCGGTTGGTCATCGCGACCGCGCCCACCGACCCCTTCCTGGAGGAGGCCACCAGGTACATCACCAGGGTCAGGACGCACGCGACGACCACGAAGACGCCGAACACCACGAAATCCACGCCAGGAGTATCCACCCGCGGGTCGGGGCGCGAGTGGCTTTCGCGGGATTTCCGCAGACCGCCCACCGCGGCGGATCGCATCGGTGTGTCCCACGTCACCCGTCGAACATCAATCCCGGCGACGGTTTTCCTCCCGACGGCTGGTCTTGATCCGGACCGAACCCGACACCACCCCCGGAGCGTCCGATGTCCCAGCCAGTCCAGACCGCCGTCGTCACCGGTGCGAGCCGCGGTTTCGGCCGCGCGATCGCCGCCGCGCTCGTCGCCGCGGGCACGAACGTCGTCGGCGTGGCACGCGGTGAGCGCGACCTGCACGCCGTGCGCGACGAGCTCGGCGACGCCTTCACGGCCGTGACCGCCGACGCCACCGACGAGACCACCGCGCGGACCGCGATCCACCGGCACCGTCCCGGCCTGCTCGTCCTCAACGCCGGGGCCACGCCGCACATGGCGCCCGTGCACGAGCAGACCTGGGAGACCTTCAGCCGCAACTGGGACGTCGACACGCGGCACGCGTTCACCTGGACCCGTGCGGCGCTGCGGGAACCGCTGGCGCCGGGCAGCGTGGTCGTGCTGATGTCGAGCGGGGCCGCGTTGGGCGGATCCCCGCTCAGCGGCGGGTACGCCGGGGCGAAGGCCGCCATCCGCTACCTGCGCGGGTACGCGGCCGACGAGTCGGAGCGGGCGGGGCTGGGCATCCGGTTCGTCGCGCTGCTGCCGCAGCTGACCCCGGCCGGTGGCGTCGGCGCGGTGGGGGTCTCCGGGTACGCGGCGCGGCAGGGCCTCGACCGGGATACCTTCGTCGAGGGCATGGAACCGGTGCTCACGGCCGAGCAGGTCGCCAAGTCGGTCCTGGAGGCCGTGGCCGACAGCGGACCCGAATACCTGGTGACCGCCGCCGGACTGCGCCCGGTCGGCTGAGCCTCCTACCGCACCACCCCAGGAAGTCATGATGCCGTCCGACGCCGAGTTCGCCACCCTGACCGGGCCGTTCCGGCCGGAGATCCTCGCGCACTGCTACCGGCTCCTCGGCTCGATCCACGACGCCGAGGACCTGGTGCAGGAGACCTACCTGCGCGCGTGGCGGGCGTTCGGGCGGTTCGAGGGCCGCTCCTCCGTCCGGCGCTGGCTGTACAAGATCGCGACCATGGCGTGCCTGACGGCGTTGGAGACGCGCTCCCGGCGGCCGCTGCCGTCGGGGCTGGGCGCGCCTTCCGACGACCACCGGGTGGCCGTGGCCGCCCGCGAGCCGTCGGTGGCGTGGCTCCAGCCCGCGCCGGACGCGCTGTTCGGCTCCGACGACCCGGCGGCCGTCGTGGCGGGCAGGACCGGTGTGCGGCTGGCCTTCATCGCCGCGCTCCAGTTCCTGCCCGCCCGGCAGCGGGTCGTGCTGACCCTGCGCGACGTGCTGGCGTTCCGCACGGCCGAGGTCGCCGAGATGCTGGACACGACCACGGCTGCCGTCGACAGCGTGCTGCGCCGGGCCAGGGCGCACTTGGACGCGGTCGGACCGGTGGCGGACGACCTGGCCGAACCGGACGAAGCCGCCCAGCGCGCCCTGCTCGACGGTTACGTCGACGCGTTCACCCGCGCCGATCCCGCCGCGCTGGTCACCCTGCTGCGGGCCGACGTCGAACTGGAGATGCCGCCGACCCCGACCTGGTTCACCGGTCGGGACGCCGTGGTCGGGTTCCTGGCCGCGCGGGTGCTGCGCCGCGACCACTGGCGGCTCGTGCCGACCCGTGCCAACGGCCAGTCCGCCCTGGTGGTCTACACGTGGACGGACACCGGCTACCGGGCCTACGGCGTCCACGTCCTGGCACTGACCGGTACCGGGATCAGCCGCGTCACCGCGTTCAACGACCCCGCACTGGTGTCCGCGTTCGGCTTCCCGCCCGTGCTCACGCCATGACCACCCGGCCGCCCAGCCAGACCCCACCGTCCCGCGCGAACCGCAGCACGATCTCCGACGGCCGTCCCATCGCCCGCCCCTGCCGCACCCGGATCGGGCGGTCGTACCGCTCGACCAGGCCGCTTTCCAGCAGACCGAAGGACAGGGCCGCGGCCGCCACCCCGGTCGCGGCGTCCTCCGGGTAGCCCGACGAGCGCGGGAACTGGCGCGCGTCGAACGTCCGGCGTTCCGGATCGGACGGCGCGTACGGGTAGAGCCCGGTCGACCCGACCAGGTCGCACACCTCCGCCATCCGCGAGAAGTCCGGCCGCAACCCGTCGAGCACCGACACGTCCGCCACCGGCACCAGCGTCTTGACCCGGCTGGTGCTCGCGTTGAGCACCGGCTGCGGTCCGAGTTGGTCCTCCGTCACGCCCAGGACGGCGAGGACCTCCGACACGGCCCGCCCGTCCACCGGTTCCACGACGCCGGCCGGTTGGCTGATCTCCACGGTGCGGTCGTCGGCGGGCCCGCTGAGCCGCGCGTCGACCCGCCCGCTCCGCGTCCGGAACGCCACCTCGTCGCCGTCCAACCGGCCCAGGTGGTCGAGCAGCCAGGCCGCGCCGACGGTCGCGTGGCCGCACATGGTCATCTCGTGGTTGGGCACCCAGAACCGCAGCGCGTAGTCGCACCCGCTCTCCGGCGGGGCGGTCAGGACGAAGCCGCTCTCGTGACCGCGGTCCCGCGCGACGGCTCGCATGCCGTCGTCGTCGACACCGTCGGCGTCGATCACGATCGGCGCCGGGTTGCCGCCGCCGGGGCCCGCGGGGAAGACGTGGACGAGGTGCACGGGCGGGTTCATCACGCGGTCGACTCCGGTGCGCTGTGGACGGATCCTCTTGCCGAGACGACGCTACCGGCCGGGCGGATCGCTCAGCCGGAGAGCTTGCCGCGCATCTCGATGGCGATCTGCGACGCGTCGAGGTTGGCCAGCGCGTTCGCCAGGACGTCCGCGTCGAACGTGCCGTTGTCGCGCGCGTCGAGCAGGACCGACCGCTGCGCGGCGATCACCTCCAACCGGTGGCGCTTCGCCGCGGTGAAGCCCTCCGGGGTGGGGTCGCCCGAGGGGTGCGGCGGTTCGGGGATCGTCTGGGCGGCCGTCCTGAGCATCTCCATGATCCGGGTCCGCTCGGCGGTGGTCTGCTCGTCGGTCGCGGTCGGGTCGGCCTTCGGGGTGATGAGGCGGAGCACCGGGCCGATGGTGCCGCCCTGGACGAGCAGCGACAGCGCCGCGACGGCGAACGCGATGAGCACGAGCACCGACCGCTGCGGGGTGTCCTCGGGCAGCGTCTGCGCCGCGGCCACGGTCACCGCGCCGCGCATCCCCGCCCACACGACCGCGGTGCCCTCGCGCCACCCGAGCGGCTCGCGGAGGAAGTAGTCGATGTCGGCGAGCACCCGCGTGATCCGGAGCGCGAACCGGTCGAGATCGCGTTCCGACGCCGGTCGCCTGCGGGAGTTCACCTCCCCGAAGCTGCTCTGCTTGCCCTCCGGTGTGGTCATGCGCTCCTGCATGTCCTGCACCCTGGTCTGCATCCTCCGGCTCCGCCGGGAACCGGCGGCGAGGACGCCGAGCAGCGGGGTGATGTACGCCGCGCGCACCAGGACCGTCACGACGAGCGCCCCGGCCGCGATGAGCACGGCCGTGCCGACCCCGGCGTGGTCGCGTTCGACGTTCTCCACGATCGACTTGATCTGCACGCCCATCGTCAGGAACACCGCGCCCTCGAGGACGAGTTCGACGGTGCGCCAGTTCTGCGAGTCCGACAGGCGGTTCTGCGGCGAGAGGGCGCGCGGCGCGCGGACGCCCGTGACGAGACCCGCGACCACGGCCGCGACGAGACCGGACGCGCCGAGGTGTTCGGCGGGCACGGAGGCGAGGAACGGCACGGCGAACGAGATGACGGTGTTGACGGCGGGGTCCGTCACGCGCTTGCGGACCACCAGGTTGAGCCACCCGACGAGCCCGCCGATGATGAGCGCGACGACGACCGAGTACGCGAACGTGCCGACCGCGCCCCAGAACGAGAAGGTGGCGGCCGTCGCGACGATGGCGGTGCGGAGCAGCACGAGCGCCGTCGCGTCGTTGAGGAGGCTCTCCCCGTCGAGCATCGCCACGACCCGTTTGGACACCGGCGCCTGCTTGACGATCGACGTGGCAACGGCGTCGGTCGGGCTGATGATGGCGCCGAGGGCCACGCCCCACGCGAACCCCAGGTCCGGGATCACCAGCATGAAGAACAGGCCGAGCAGGAGCGCGCTGGCGACGACGAGGACGACGGACAGGCCGCCGATCGCCCCGAACTCGCGGCGGAAGTTCATCGCGGGCATCGACACCGCGGACGAGTAGAGCAGCGGCGGCAGGACGCCTTCGAGGATCCACTCGGGCTCGACGTGCGCCGCGCCGAACACCGGCAGGAAGCTCGCCGCGACACCGATCGCGACCAGCACGAGGGGTGCGGCGACCCCCAGGCGCGGGCCGACGAGGGTCGCGGCGGCGATCACCACGAATCCGGTCACGATCACGACGAGCAGCTCGGTCACCCGGCCAGCCTCGCAGCAACCGGGGTCGACTCCGGGGATTTCCGCCGCCGGGCGCGGGTGATGTCGGACAACACCCGCGCCTACCAGGCCTGATGGGCCGTCCACAACGGAGTCGGCACCGGGTCCACACGGGACCGGCGGCCAGTCGTGCGGTCAGGGAACCAGCTCCAGGAGTTCGCGCAGCGCCGCCTCCGGGGAGTTCATCGACTCCAGGCCCGCCGCCGCGTCCCGCGCCGCTTCCCGGTACTTCGGGTCGTCCGCGACGAGCCGCGCGGCGGCACCCGCCTCCGCCGGATCGTCGACGACGACGCCCGCGCCCAGATCCGCCACGCGAGCGGCGTTCCACGGCTGGTCGGCGACGAACGGGCGCACCACCAGCGGGAGGCCGTGGGACAACGCGGCGAGGAGCGTGCCGGTCCCCCCGGCCGTGACGACGAGGTCGACGGCGGGCAGGAGCTTGGCCAGGGGGACGAACCCGACCGGACGCACGCGGGTCGGGTCGATGTCGGCGGACAGCTGCTCCGCCGTCGCCGTCACGATCACCGTGAACCCGGCGGCGGCGACCGACGAAGCGAGCACGGACAGCGCGGCGTGGTCGAGCACGGTGGTCCCGACCGTGACGAGGGCGCGCGGGAGGTCCGCCTCGACGTCCTGCCACGGGACCGCTTCCGGTCCGTGCGCGTTCGGCACGGGACGGATCGTGATCCGGTCGGCCGCGGGAAGTTCGGAGGGTGAGCGCAGGACGTCGGGGTACGGGTCGACGACCGCGATCCTCGGCACCGGCGTCAACGAGCGGCCGGCGTACTCCCGCGACAGGCGCTCGCGCATCGCGTCGAGCAGGAACTCGGGGACCGCGCCGGAGATCCCGTGCGCGGCCCACGGCACACCCAGGGCGGCGGCGACCATCGGCCCGACGAAGTCGAACTCCTCGCACACCATGAAGTCCGGAGCGAACTCCTCCGCCTGGGCCAGGGCCTCGTCGAAGCTCAGGGCGACGCGCACACCGGCGAACATCTCCACCGCCCCCGGTCCCGGCTGGGTGGGGTCGGACCCGGTGCGCTCGACGGTCTCGCGGATCAGGTCCTCGGCGGACGGTCCCGCGGGCAGCAGGCGCGTCGGGGCGACCATCGGGGCCAAGTCGCCCCCGGTCAGCACCGCCGTCTCGATCCCGGCCGCGGTCGCGGCGTCCGCGAGCGGCATCATCGGGAGGACGTGACCGGGCGAGGGGATTCCGCTGAAGAGGATTCGCATGTGGTGGCAGTCCCGGCTGACGTGCGTCGTGGCGACGCGAATGAACATGAGGATCACTACAAACCGTAGTTGATCGAGTAGACCGCAGTGTGTTGATCAGAGTCAACTCTGATGAGTACGGCCGGCTAAGATGCGCCGCGTGCCACCGCCACCGAACAACACCGCACCGACGGGCAGACGGGCCGAATACGCCCAGGCCACGCAGCAGGCGATCCTGGACGCGGCCCGCGACCTCTTCGTCGACAAGGGGTACTTCGGCACGAAGGTGGAGGAGATAGCCAGGGTCGCCAGGGTGGCGCCCGCGACGGTCTACGCGGTCGGCGGCGGCAAGCACGGGCTCCTGCGCACGCTGATCGAGTCCGGCACGAAGGCCGAGCGGATCGACGAGGTCTACGCCCGCATGGAATCCATCGACGAGCCCCGAGCCCTGGTCCGCTTCATGATCCGCACCACCAGGACCGTCTTCGGGCACTGGGCGGACCTGATGCGGCAGGTCGCCGCCGCGGCCCCGCAGGAGCCGACCGTGCGGGAGACCCAGCGGATCGCCCACGAGGGCATGCGCGCCGGACTCGCCTTCGCCGCCCAGCGGCTGGCCGACATGGGCGCGCTCCGCGACGACGTCGACGTCCCCAGGGCCACCGACCTGTTCTGGCTGCACCTCTGCAACACGGCCTACTTCGTCCGCACCGACGACCTGGGCTGGTCGCTGGACGAGTCCGAGACCTGGCTCGCCGAAGCACTCCCCCGCGCTCTGCTCGCACACCCGTGACGACTGTCGGCGAACAGGGCGGCGGCCTCGCGCAGCACGTCGACGCCGCGTTCCAGGCGGCCGGTGGGCCCGGCGGTCGTGCCGATGCGCGTGGTGTCCGCGGCCGAGCCCGCGGCGGCCTGGACCCGGTGGCCCTCCGCGGTGAGCCGGACCCGGCGCGGTGAGCGGCCGGACGCCCGGTTCGCGTTCCAGCCGGGCGATCCGCCGACTGACCGGATCGAGGCCGGGCACCCCGATCGGCTCCTGCTCGGCGTGGGCATCGGCCACCCCGAGTACGCCTCCCCCACGACACGCTCGTGTCCCACCGCGGCCGGGGCGCCAGCCGACCGGGTGGTCCTGACCGCGCTCGGTCCGAACACCTGGACGCGGGCGCGGACCAGGTCGGCGTCCACCCCCTCGGCACCCTCCGCGGGGTCACCGAGGCGCTGCGCGAAGCCGTCGCCCCGCGCTGGCCGGACGGCCGTCCCGCCTACTCCGGTTCCCAGGCCACGATCCGGTCGAAGACGAGCCGGTCGCCGGCGAGTTCAAGGGAGTCCAGCGGAATCCGGTCGTAGAAGGCCAGGACCAGCTCACCGGCCGTACCCGTGCCCGTCGCGTCGGCCTCGTCGGTGGTGGTCGCGGGAAGGCGGGCGATCCGCGCGCCGTCGGCGGAGAGCCGGACGCGCCAGGAGCGCCCCTCGGTGGCGTGGTAGTCGATGGTGGCGGGCTCGTGCGGCCAAGCGCTCGTCGTCGCGCAGCAGGTGACCAGGAACTCCTCGACGCCGTCGAGCGCCACGTCCTCCGTCAACGGCCGCGGGTCGCCCGCGGTGAGCTGGGCGTCGTAGGTGTGCACCGCGAACTGCTGGAGCTGGTGCCGGGCGACGGCACCGCACGTCGCCGGGGACTGGGAGTCGCCCCACCAGACCCAGCACCCGCGATCCGGACCGGCCTCCCGCAGCGCGTCGAGCAGCTGCCGCGTCGATTCGGCCATCCAGGCCAGCAGCGCCTCGCGCTCCCGCGGCACGGCCGGGGCTCCCTCCGCCTCGACCTTGGCCGTGGCACGGGGCCCGGCGGCGACGGTGGCCGCCCACGAGCGGCGCCCCGTGCCCATGTGCTCCACCAGGTCGAACAGCGTCCACTCGGGGCAGGTCGGCACCATCGCGTCGAGGCTGGGCGCCGCGGCGACAGCGGCCAGGAAGGCGGTCGACCTCTCGTCGATCAAGCGCAGCAGGTCGGGGAACTCAAGAGTCTCTTGCACCGCGGCTGTCTACCACCACGCCCGCCGCGCGGCCACCGAATATCGCGATGGACAAGTCCTTTGTGGACTTCAGTCCTCGTCCTCCACGCGGACCAGGTGCACGCGTTCGACGCGGTAGCCGACACCGCGCACCGTGCCGATGAACGCCGCGCCGTCGCGGCCGAGCTTGCCGCGGATCCGCCGCACGTGCACGTCGATCGTCCGGGTGCCCAGGTCCGAGGTGGTGCCCCACACGTGCGTCATCAGCTCCGCCCGCCGCTGCACCCGCAGCGGTGAGCGGCACAGGTGCAGCAGGAGGTCGAACTCCAGCCGGGTCAGCTCGACGGGGACGCCCCGGTGCAGCACGCGCCGGGAGCTGGGGAAGATCCGCAGTTCGGCGGCGCCGCGCTGGAGCGGCACCTCGACGTCCGGGTGCGGGAAGTCGACGGTCATGTGCGCGCGGTCGAAGGCGGTCCGGAGGGCGGCGACCACCGTGTCGGCGACGGTCGTCGCGTCCGGCGTGTCGACGCGGATCACCAAGGAGATCTCGACGGCGTCGGGAGTACGGGTGGCGGCCACGGGGTAATCCGACCAACTCCGCGGGTGCGCGTCAACGACGTCCACGGGGTGGAAGTGCTTGACACACCTGCGATTCCCGCCCACCCGTGCTGGAGCGCGTCCCCGGATCCGTGTTCGCGGCAGTCGAACGGGATCCGGGGAACACGCCCTGGTGGACCACCGGGGTCCGGGCACGGGTGGGCGGGAATCGCGGTTGTCAGCCGGGATCCAGGACGCGCTTGAGGAAGCGCCGCGTCCGCTCCTCGCTCGGGTCGCCGATCACCTGCGCGCTCGTGCCCTTCTCCACGATCACCCCGCCGTCCAGGAACAGCACCTGGTCGGCCACCTGTTCGGCGAAGCGGATCTCGTGGGTGACGATCACCGTCGTCCAGCCCTCCGAGGCGAGGTCCTTGATCACGGCCAGCACCTCCCCCACCAGCTCGGGGTCCAGCGCCGACGTCGGCTCGTCGAACAGCACCACGCGCGGCTTGAGCGCGAGCGCCCGCGCGATCCCGACGCGCTGCTGCTGCCCGCCGGAGAGCTGGAACGGGTAGGCGTCGGCGCGGTCGCCGAGTCCCACCTGGTCCAGCAGGGTCTTCGCGTCGGCGACGGCCTCGTCGCGGGAGCGCTTCTGCGCGACGACCGGGCCCTCGATGACGTTCTCCAGGACCGTGCGGTGCGGGAAGAGGTTGTGGGACTGGAAGACCATCCCGCTCTGCGCGCGCAGCCTGCCGCTCTCCCGGCGACCGGCCTTGCCCGGTGGCAGCCCGGCGAAGTCGATCTCGACGTCGTCGATCCCGATGACGCCGCTGTCGGGGGTCTCCAGCACGTTGAGCGAGCGCAGCACCGTGGTCTTGCCCGAACCCGACGGTCCCAGCAGGACGGTCGAGGTCCCCTTGCGGGACTCGAAGTCGATGCCGCGCAGCACCTTGTGGTCGCCGAAGGACTTCTCCAGCCCGTGCACCCGGATGCGGGCGGGTTCGGCGTTCTGCTCGGTGGTGTCAGTCATGTGGCCACGTACCTGTCCAGTCGGGTCTCCAGTCGTTTCTGCGCGGCCGAGAGCCCGACGCAGATCACCCAGTAGTACAGCCCCGCGAAGGCGTACAGGGCGAGGAACTCGTTGCTCTCGGCCGCCGCGAGTTGCGACTCGCGGAACAGCTCCGTGAGCAGCACCACCGATCCCAGCGACGTGTCCTTCAGCAGCGACAGCAGCGTGTTGGACAGCGGCGGCACCGCGGTCCTCGCCGCCTGCGGCAGGACGATGCGGCGCAGGGTCAGCGCGTAGCCGAGCCCGATCGTCGCCGCCGCCTCGAACTGCCCCTTCGGCACGGCGAGGATCGCCGACCGGACGACCTCGGCCGCGTAGCCCGCCACGTTGAGGCTGAAGGCGATCACGGCCGCGGTGAACGGCGGGAACTTCAGCCCGATCTGCGGGAGCCCGTAGAAGACGATGAACAGCTGGAGCAGCAGTGGTGTGCCGCGGATGACCGAGATGAACGCCCGCGCCACGCCCGAGAGGACCTTGGAGGACGAGATCCGCGCGAGGGCGACGAGCAGGGCGAGCACGAGCCCGATCGCGAAGCTCAACGCCGTCAACGGGATCGTCACCTTCACCAGGCCGACGAACATCGGCCAGGCGGTGGTGCGCAGGACGTCCCAGGTGCTGCGGTGGCCGCGTCCCTCGGACAGGTCGGCGGTGCCGCCGTCGGGCACGGAGACGTCGACCTTGAAGTACTTGCGCGAGATGTCCGCGAGCGTCCCGTCGGCCTTGAGCGCGGTGATCGCCTGGTTCGCCTGGTCGGTCAGCGCGCCGTCGTCCTTGCGGAAGGCCAGTACCTGCTCGGCGCCCTCCTCACCGGCGTTCCCGGCGATCTCGACGTCCGTGGAGCCGGTGCTGGCCAGGTAGTCGAGCACCGCGATGTTGTCGTTGACGATCGCGTCGACCCGCCCCTGCGACAGCAGCGCCACCGCCTGGGTGAACCCCTCGACCGCCTCGACGTTCGCCCCGGCGTCGCGCGCCACCTTCGCCCAGGTGGTGGTGCTCGACTGCGCGGTGGTCTTGCCCTTGAGGTCGGCGAGCGTCTTGATGCTGTCGTCGCCCTTGCGCCGGACGACGACGCCGTGGGAGTAGGTGTAGGTGGCGGACAGGCCGTACTTCGCCTTGCGCTCGTCGTTGACGGAGACCTGGTTGGCGATCACGTCGATCCGCCGGGCGTCCAGCGCGGGGAAGATCGAGTCCCACTGCGTCTCGACGAACTCCAGCTTCCACCCGGCCCTGTCGGCGATCGCCTTGATCACCTCGATGTCGTAGCCGCCGAGTTCCTGCGTCCGCGGATCGTGGAACGAGAACGGCGGGTAGGTCCCCTCGGTGCCGACCCTGACCACGGGTTGGCCGGTGACTTGCGCGGGCGCCGCGCTCGCCTGCGGCGGCAACAGGATCACCGCCAGCAGGAACAGCACCACGCCCCTGAGCACGTGTCGCATCAGCGACTCCCTCTCCCCTCGCGGCACCGGAATCCGGCGCCGTGCAGGGAGGGTAGTGGGATTCCGCGGACGGGGCCCGGTGATCCACTATGCGGGACGGGTGCCGGGGTGCCGGTTTTCCCCACGACGGCGGCATCCTCCTCCGGTCGGCGACCGGGAGCACCCCCTCCCACCATGTGATCGCCGTTGCGCTCCCGCGCCCCGAACGGGTGCGATCGGTGGCGCCAGGCGAAGTGGCACGGGTCGCCCACCAACGAGATCGGGACCACGCGAATGACGTCAGAGCCGCAGCCGCTGCACCTCGCACTCGAAGTCGACGGAGAGGGCGCCCACCCGTCGGCGTGGCGCGCGTCCGGCCGTCCGCCGTCCGACGTGCTGGGGCCGCGCGCCCTCCGCGACACCGTCCTCCGCGCGGAGGCGGGTGGGTTCACGCTGGTGACCTACGACGACTCGCCGCTGCCACCGGGCGCTGGCGACGGCGCCGCCGGGCGACTGGAGGCGGTGGGGCGGGCCGCGCACTCGTCGCCGTCGACCGACCGGATCGGTTTGGCGCCCACGGCCCACACGACCACGACGGAGCCCTTCCACCTGGCCGCCCAGCTGGCGAGCCTCGACCACGTGTCGAACGGGCGCGCCGGGTGGGTCGTCGGCGCGACCGACGACACCGCCGCGCGCCGGACGGTCGGCGCGGCGGCGCCCGTGGTGCCCGACGGGCTGCGGCAGGAGGTCGTGGACGTCGTCGAGGTCGTGCGCGCGCTGTGGGACTCCTGGGAGGACGACGCGGTGATCAAGGACGTGCCGACCGGCCGCTACCTGGATCCCGACAGGGTGCACCACGTGGACTTCGAGGGCTCGTCGTTCTCGGTCAAGGGCCCGCTGATCACGCCGCGTCCGCCGCAGGGCCAGGTGGTGGTCCTCGCCGCCGACTCGCTCGGCATCGCCCGGCACGTGGACGTCGTGCTCGCCGAGGGCTCCGGGATCGAGGCGCTGCGCGAGCGGGCCGAACGCGCCCGCGAGGCCGGGGCCCCGCTGGTGTTCGCCGAGGTCGAGGTGCTGCTGGACGCCCGGCAGTCCGCCGTGGAACGTCTGTCCACACTGGACCGCGCGACGCCGTGGGCTCCGTCCGGCAGGTTCCGCCACGTCGGCTCGCCGGAGGACCTGGTCCGGTCGCTGCTGCGGCTGGCGACCGTCGTGGACGGCGTCCGCCTGCACCCCGCGGTGCTCACCGCCGACCTGCCGGTGCTGGTCGACCGGGTCCTGCCCGCCCTCGCCTCGGCCGGGGTCCACCGGCCGCCGCGACCGGGCGGGACCCTGCGCTCGTCGTTGGGCCTGCCGCGCCCCGCCAACCGCTTCGCCACCACCAGTTGAGGAACCGCCATGAACCGGCCACCGGAAAGCGACGAGCACGACCCGAACGCCCTGGTGCACCTCGGCGTCTTCTACACGGGGGTGGGCCCGCAGTTCATCTGGGCCGATCCGTCCAACGCCCCGCACACCGGGTTCGACACCTGCGTGTCGGTGGCGCGCACGCTCGAACGCGGCCTGTTCGACGCGTTCTTCCTCGGCGAGGGGCTGCGGGTCCGGGAGAACCGGGGCCGGGTCCACGCCCTGGACGTCGCGGGCAGGCCCGACGCCATCACGCAGCTGTCGGCGCTGGCCGCCGCGACCGACCGGATCGGCCTCGTCGCGACCCAGAACACCACCTACAACTCCCCTGCCGACCTGGCGCGTAGACTGTCCACATTGGACCTGCTCTCCGACGGCCGTGCCGGGTGGAACATCGTGACCACCGACAACGCCTGGACGGGGGCGAACTTCCGGCGCGGCGGCTGGCTGGAGCACGAGCGCCGCTACGAGCGGGCGAACCAGTTCGTGGAAGCCGCCAAGGCGATCTGGGACTCCTGGGCCGACGACGCCGTGTCGACCACGCCGGAAGCCGGGAGCTGGGCCCGTCCCGGCTCGATCGGCGTGGTCGAACGCCACACCGACCTGGTCGACCTCGCCGTCACCCCGACCACGCCCCGGAGCCGCCAGGGCCATCCCGTGCTCTTCCAGGCAGGCGACTCCGCGGGCGGCCGCGACCTCGCCGCCCGGCACGCCGACGTCGTCTTCTCGGCCAACGTCGAGTACGACAAGGCGTTGGCCTACGCCAAGGACCTGAGGGCCCGGCTCGCGGGGTACGGCAGGCCCGCCGACTCGGTGCGCATCCTCCCCGGCGCCTCCGTCGTCCTCGGCGACACCGACGCCGAGGCGCGGGAGCGCGCCGAGTGGGTGCGGCGCGAGCAGATCAACCCGCAGCGCGCGATCGCGTTCCTGGAGCAGTACTGGGGAACGGACCTGTCCGGCTACGACCCCCACGGGCCGCTGCCCGACATCGAGCCGGTCGACGGCGAGCTCGACCCGTCCCGCGGCACCATCTCCATCGAGCACCGGTCCGGCAAGCTGGAACGCGTCCGGGGGTGGCGGGACCTCGCCGAGGCCAAGAACCTCTCGATCCACCAGCTCGTGCTCGAAGTGCAGCCGCGCGGGCGTTCCTTCGTCGGCACCCCGAGCCGGATCGCCGACGAGTGGGCCCACTACGTGCGCACCCGCGCCGTCGACGGGTTCAACATCAGCCCGCACCTGGTGCCCTCGTCGTTGGACGACATCGTCGACAAGCTGGTGCCCGAACTCCAGGAGCGGGGCGCGTACCGGACCGCCTACGAGGGCACGACGTTGCGGGAACACCTCGCCCTGCCCCCGCACCGCCCGACCACGACCCGGAGCTGACCCGATGCCCGAGATCCCCCTGTCCGTGCTCGACCTGGTGCCGATCAGCTCGGGATCCACGGCGGCCGAGGCGCTGCACAACACCGTCGACCTCGCCCGGAACGCCGAGCGCTTCGGCTACCGGCGCCACTGGTTCGCCGAACACCACCTCAACCCCGGCGTCGCGGGCACCTCGCCACCCGTGCTGATCGCGCTGGTGGCCGCCGCGACCGAACGGATCCGCCTCGGCTCGGCGGGTGTCCAACTCGCCCACCGCACCCCGCTGGCCGTGGTCGAGGAGTTCGGCCTGATCGACGCGCTGCACCCCGGCCGCCTCGACCTCGGGCTGGGGCGCAGCGGCAGGCAACCGGTCCGCGAACGCCCGGCCGCACCACAACCGCGGCCCGTCGTCCCGGTACCGGACAACGGGCTGGTGATCCCGGAGCGGTTCGACTTCGGGACGCTCGCCGGGTCCCCGCTGATCGCGCTGACCACCGCCCTGCTCCAGCAGCCCGGCGCCGAGACGCCCGACTACGACGAGCAGGTCGACGACATCCTGGCCCTGCTGGCGGGCGCCTACCGCTCACCCGAAGGCGTCGAGGCGCACGTGGTCCCCGGTGCGGGCGCGGACGTCGAGGTGTGGATCCTGGGCAGCAGCGGCGGGCGCAGCGCCGCCGTCGCGGGCGCGAGGGCACTGCGGTTCGCCGCCAACTACCACGTCAGCCCGGCGTCGGTGCTCGAGGCCGTGGCGGGCTACCGCGCCGCCTTCCGGCCCTCGCCCGAGCTGGAACGGCCCCACGTCGCCGTGTCCGCCGACGTGGTCGCCGACGACGACGCCACCGCGCGGGAACTGGCCGCCGGGTACGACCTGTGGGTCCGCGGCATCCGCCGGGCCGAGGGCGCGATCCCCTTCCCCACCCCGGCGCGGGCCAACGCCCACGAGTGGACCGACGAGGACCGCGCGCTGGTCGCGGACCGCGTCGACACCCGGTTCGTCGGCTCGCCGCGCACCGTGGCCGCCCGGCTGCGGCAGCTCCGGGAGGCGACCGGCGCCGACGAGCTGGTGATCACCACCATCACCCACGGCCACGCCGACCGCGTGCGGTCGTACGAGCTGCTCGCGGCGGAGTGGGCGAACGGCTGACCGGAACGGCCGCCGCGCGCCGGGCGGAACCCGCCCGGCGCTCCCGGTCAGCGGCGCAGCACCTTCCTGGCCAGGAGGTTCCCGGCGAACTGCGCGACCTGGACGATGACGACGATGGCGATCACCGCGCCCCAGGTCACCGCCGGGTTGAACTGGCGGTAGCCGTACACGAGGGCGAAGTTGCCGAGTCCACCGCCGCCGATGACGCCCGCGATGGCCGACATGTCCACGAGCGCCACGAAGATGAACGTGTAGCCCAGGATCAGCGGCCCGAGGGCCTCGGGGATGAGCACGCTGAAGATGATCCGCGGGCGGCCCGCGCCCATCGCCCTTGCCGCCTCGATGACACCGGGGTCGACGCTGACCAGGTTCTGCTCGACGATGCGGCTGATGCCGAACGCCGCCGCCAGCGACAGGGCGAAGATGATCGCCTTGTTGCCGATGCCGATGCCCACGACGATCCGGGCCAGCGGCTGCACGGCGCCGATGAAGATGACGAACGGGATGGGCCGGAAGAAGTTCACCAGCACGTTGAGCGCCACCGACACCGGGGCGCTGGCGAGGATGCCGTTCTTGCGGGTGACGTAGAGGGCCACACCGATGACGAGTCCGCCGACCCCGCCGAAGGCCAACGTGATCCCGACGATGTAGAGCGTCTCCAGGGTCGACTGCCAGAACAGCGACTGGAGCTCGACCAGGCGGTCCATCACCCCACCTCCGTCGTCGTCACCTTGGTGCGCAGCCTGCTCAGCGCGAGGTCGATGGCGGCGTCCCGGCCGCGCAGCGCCAGCGTGAGGTTGCCGAACGACCGGCCCTGGATGTCCTCCATGCCCCCGTGGACGAGTTCGAACTCGATGCCGCGCTCGATCAGCTCGGCGAACGCCTCCGACTGGGGCAGCGAGTCGTCGCGGAACGACAGCGTCACGATGCGGCCGGTGTGGTTGGCCCGCAACGACTCCAGCGCCGCGCCGGTGGGCGTGTCGGCGATCAGCGTGCCGACGAACCTCTTGGTGGTGGCGTGCTTGGGGTGCGCGAACACGTCGAACGCCGTGCCGTCCTCGACCACCCGGCCCTGCTCCATCACCACGATCCGGTCCGCGATGGTGCGGACCACCTCCATCTCGTGGGTGATCACCACCGTGGTGATGCCCAGCTCCGTGTTGACCTTCTTCAGCAGCCGCAGGACGTCCTGCGTGGTCTCCGGGTCGAGCGCGCTCGTGGCCTCGTCGGCCAGCAGCACCTTCGGCGAGGTCGCCAACGCCCTGGCGATGCCGACCCGCTGCTTCTGCCCGCCGGAGAGCTGGTCGGGGTAGCTGTGCGCCTTGTCCGCCAGCCCGACGAAGTGCAGCAGCTCCGACACGCGCCGCCGGTGCTGCGCCTTGGGCACCTTGGCGATCTGCAGCGGGTAGGCGATGTTTCCCCACACCGTGCGCGAGGACAGGAGGTTGAACTGCTGGAAGATCATGCCGATGCCCAGCCGGACCTCGCGCAGACGCCGTTCCGGCAGGCCGGTGATCTCCTTGCCGTCGACGGTGATGGTGCCTGCGGTCGTCTTCTCCAGCGCGTTGATCAGGCGGACCAGGGTGGACTTCCCCGCGCCGGAGTAGCCGATGATGCCCGCGATCTGGCCCGCCTCGACGTGCAGCGTCACGTCCCGCACCGCGCTCACCGGGGTGGCGCCCCGGTGAGCGCGCGGGAAGACCTTGGACACGTTGTCCAGTTCGATGATGGCCATCGGGCTACTTCCGCTCCGCCGTGATCTTCTCGACGTCGACCAGCGACTTCCGCAGGTCGCCTGCCGGGGTCTTGGCGAACACCGCGGTGCCGCCGGAGACCTCCTTCACGCCGTCGAGCACCTCCTGGCTGTTCTGGTAGATCTCGACGAGCTTGGTGTAGGTGGGGTTGTCCTTGTCCTGGTCGCGCGTCGCGAAGACGTTCACGTAGGGCAGCGCCTTCGGGTCGGCCGGATCGTCCTTGGCGATCGCCTTGTCGAAGGAGAGCCCTGCCTTCTCGACGAAGTCGTTGTTGATGATCGCCGCGGCCAGGTCGTCCAGCGAGGTCGCGGTCAGCGCGGCGTCGAGCGCGGTGACCTTCACCCTGGACGCGGCCTCGTCGACGTCGGTGAGGTCGGAGAAGATCGTGCCGCCGGACTTGAGCTTGATCAGCCCGGCCGACTGGAGCACCAGCAGTCCCCTGCCCTGGTTGCTCGCGTCGTTCGGGACCGCCACCGTCGCGCCCGCCGGGACGGCCGCCGCGGACTCGTACTTCTTCGAGTACAGGCCGAGCGGGTAGATGGCGGTGGCGCCGACGGGCACCAGGTTCTTCTTGTTCGAGACGTTGTAGTCGGCGAGGTAGACGATGTGCTGGAACTGGTTCAGGTCGATCTCGCCCTCGGCCAGCGCCGGATTCGGCTGGGCGTAGTCGGTGAAGTCGACGACCTCCACCTTGATGCCGTTGTCGGCCGCCGCCTTGACGTAGCTCGACCAGTACGGATCGCTGGCGCCGACCACGCCGATCCGCACCGCCTTCCCGTCGTCCCCACCACGGGTGACGGCGAACACGACACCCGCGGCGATCAGCACGATCACCACCCCGACCGCCACGAACAGCCCGAGCCGCTTCTTCGGCGCCTCGATGAGTTCTTCGGACATGGCCGCCCCCTGCTTCGCTATCGGATATCGCGCAGTCGTGAATTCGAGTGCGCGCCGGTGAGAGTAGAAGTCCTTGATCGGAAAAGCATGTCGTCCTGCCATTCGGGATCACTCCACCGGAAGTCGAATTCGTGGTACCGGAGTTCGTTTCCCGTTGTGCGGGTCACACCCTTCGCGCAATTCCCGACACTCGGATCAATCGCCGCCGAGACAGCGCGGGCGCAGTCGG
Source organism: Umezawaea sp. Da 62-37 (assembly GCF_032460545.1). Classification (GTDB taxonomy): domain Bacteria; phylum Actinomycetota; class Actinomycetes; order Mycobacteriales; family Pseudonocardiaceae; genus Umezawaea. Next base: position 11,392,044 of record NZ_CP135965.1, on the reverse strand, counting down.
CCCGACGTCTTCGGGGCGCGGTTCCCACCCGGTCATTTAGTTCAGTGGGTTACCTAACTCTACCGGTCCGATATGCCTCGTTTGGCGCAACTTTGTGTCGAAACCAACGGACTTTCGTTGACTTCAAGCGAAAGTGTTCGTAACTTCAGCCTGGCCGCGGCGATCCCTGCCTTCCCTTGAGGAGCGACGATGCTTCCTTGTGCCGCTACACGCGGCCGTCCACTCGGACGGCCGTTGACCCTGCTCGTAGTCCTGTTCACGGCGTTGCTGGGGCTGGTGGTCGTCAGACCAGCGCCGGCCAGCGCCGCCATCCCTCCCCAACAAGCCGGTGTGACCCTGCGGGTCTTCGACCTGCAAACCGAGTTGTCCCGGCTGTGCACCCTGAAGACGGGCCAGACGCCCAACGTCGACAAGCTGATGCCGACGATCAACTGGACCGCCACGTCGGACTTCGTCCTCAACGACTTCTTCGTGGCCGAGGTGACCGGCAACGTCAACATCACCACCGCCGGCACCTACCAGTTCCGGCTGACCAGCGACGACGGCTCGCGGCTGTCGATCGACGGCACCCGCGTGATCGACAACGACGGCCTGCACGGCGCCACGGCGGTGACCGGGTCCGTCGCGCTGAGCGTCGGCTACCACGCCCTGCGGATCGAGCAGTTCGACAACGCGGGCGGCCAGCAGATCACCCTGGACTGGCAGCCGCCGGGCGCGTCCGCCTTCGTGCTGGTGCCGAACTCGGTGCTCAGCACGGACTCCGGTGTGGTGCGGGTGACCGCGCCGGGCAAGAAGGAGTGCGTGGGCGGCACCGACTCCCCCGGTGACGGCCTGCCGCTGACCGGCGTCTACCCCGGCTTCACCCTGACGAACCTGCGGCCCAGCGGTTTCCAGCCGCAGGTGACCGGGATGGACTGGCTGCCGGACGGCCGGATGGCCATCACGACCTGGGGCGGTTCGGACACGACCGTCGGCGAGGTCTACCTGATCACCAACGCGACCGGGACCACCGACCCCTCGCGGGTGCAGACGCAGCGCGTCGCCAGCGGCTTGAAGGAGCCGATGGGGATCAAGTACGTCGACGGCAAGCTGTACGTGTCGGAGAAGAACCGGCTCGTGGAGCTCAACGACACCAACGGCGACTGGGTGACCGACAACTACCGCACGGTCGCGACGTGGCCGTTCTCCGGGAACTTCCACGAGTTCGCGTTCGGGTTGCTGTACAAGGACGGCTTCTTCTACATGAACCTGTCCGTGGCGATCAACCTGGGCGGAGCGACCACCGACCCGCAGCCCGCGGCCAACCGCGGCACCTCGCTCAAGGTGGACAAGAACACCGGCGCGGTCACCTACGTGGCAGGCGGTCTGCGGACCCCGCACGGCATCGGCTGGGGCCCCGAGGGCGACGCCTACGTCACCGACAACCAGGGCGGCTGGCTGCCCGCGTCGAAACTGGTGCGGATCAAGCCGAACCGGTTCTTCGACCACTACATGAACCCGGCGGGCCCGTTCGACTCGCAGCCGGTCACCGCGCCGGTGGTGTGGTTGCCGCACAACGAGATCGCGAACTCGCCGAGCAACCCGGTCCAGCTCACGCAGGGCACGTTCGCGGGCCAGATGGTCTACGGCGACGTGACCTACGGCGGCTTGCAGCGGGTGTTCATGGAGAAGGTCAACGGCGAGTACCAGGGCGCCGTCTTCCGCATGACGCAGGGTCTCGAGTCCGGGGTGAGCCGCATCAGCCTCGGCCCGGACGGCTCGATCTACACCGGCGGCATCGACGGCGGCGGCAACTGGGGCCAGCCCGGCAAGCTCGCCTACGGCCTGCAGAAGCTGACCCCGAACGGCACCAACGCCTTCGACATCCTGTCGATGAAGGCGGTGCAGGGCGGCTTCCAGCTCGAGTACACCCAGCCGCTGTCGGCGGCGACCGTCCAGGACCTGGCGGGCAAGTACCAGGTCGAGCAGTGGCGCTACTCGCCGACCGTGGACTACGGCGGCCCCAAGATCGACCAGCAGACGCTGTCGGCCGGTTCCGCGACCGTGTCCGCCGACCGCAAGACCGTCACGATCCAGGTCCCCGGCCTGCTCGCCGGTCGGGTCGTGCACGTCCGCTCGCCGCGCCCGTTCGCGTCCGAGAACGGCACTCCGCTGTGGAGCACCGAGGCCTGGTACACGCTCAACTCGTTGGTGGGCGGCGTGCCGACGGCCGTGACCTACGAGGCTGAGCGCGCCGCGCTCAGCGGTGGCGCCGCGGTCGCCAAGAACCACCCCGGCTACACGGCGACCGGGTTCGTGGAGGGTTACTGGAACAAGGGCGCCGCCACGACGTTCTCGGTGAACGCGCCGAGCGCGGGCGCCTACAACGTGGCGCTGCGCTACGCCAACGGTCCCGATCCGGCTCCCGGAGCCAAGTCGTTGAGCGTGTACGTCAACGGCACCAGGGTCCGGCAGGTCCGCCTGGCCAGCACGACCAACTGGGACACGTGGGCGGACCAGCCGGAAACGCTGACCCTCAACGCGGGCGCCAACACCGTCGCCTACCGGTTCGACGACGCCGACGCGGGCAACGTCAACCTGGACGCGATCACCGTCACGGCGGCGCAGCGGATCCAGCTGTTCGGCGGGACCGACCTGAACGCGTGGGAGAAGCGGGCGGGCGGCGCCGCGACCTGGCCGGTGTCCGGCGGTTCGGTGGAGTCCAACGGCGGCGACATCCGGACCAAGCAGAAGTTCGGCGACTTCCGCCTGCACGTCGAGTGGAACGAGCCGAACTACCCGGCGGAGGTCACCGGTCAGGCCCGCGGCAACAGCGGCGTGTACTTGCAGGAGCGCTACGAGCTCCAGGTCCTCGACTCGTTCGGGGACACCACGCTCGCCAGCGACGAGGCCGGGTCGATCTACACGAAGAAGGCCCCCGACCGGAACATGGCCACGGCTCCCCTGACGTGGCAGACCTACGACGTCACCTTCCGCGCCGCCCGGTTCGACAGCGCGGGGACCAAGACCGACAACGCCCGTGTGACCGTCGTCTGGAACGGCACGGTGGTGCACAACAACATCGAGATCAACGGCACCACCGGCGACAGCTCACCCGAGGACGCCTCACCCGGACCCATCCGGTTGCAGGACCACGGCGACGCCGGTGAGAACCCGCGGTTCCGCAACATCTGGATCGAGCCCATCGCCTAGTAGGGCTTCGCCAGATGGATCGGGGTGCTGCGGGGTTCTCGCAGCACCCCGATCCGGACTCGCGTCCAGTCCGGCACCCGAGCGGGCGAGCGGGCGGCGTCGTGGGTGTCGAGCGGTCCCACGGGCGCCCGTCACGGCCGGTTCGACTTCGCCGTCGCCCCGGTGGTCGAAGGCGTCGCCGACCGCTAGTTCACCCCGGCCGTCAGCTCGCCGAAGAGCCGGTTCGCCGTGGGCGAGGTGAACTGGCGTTCCAGCTCGGCCCGCGCGATCCGCTTGCGGAACTCCCCGGCGTAGGACGGGTCGCCCGCGTTGTGCATGGTCTCGGTGATCCACGCCGCGAACGCCTGGTAGTTCCAGACGTGGCGCAGGCACGTGTCGGAGTAGTCGTCGAGCGGGCTCGGATCCCCGTCCGCCGACCACCCGATCACCGCTCGGGCGAACACCTCGGCGTCGTGGAGGGCGAGGTGGATCCCCTTCGCGCTCATCGGGGGCACGATGTGCGCCGCGTCGCCGAGCAGGAACAGCGCGCCGTGGCGCATCGGGCTGTGCACCACGCTCCGCAGGGGCACGATCCGCTTGTCGACGATCGGACCGGTCGCCACCGGTGTGCCGAACCGCGCTTCCAGCTCGCTCCACACGCGCTCGTCCGGCCAGTCCGATGGGGTGTCGTCCGGCGGGCACTGGAGGTAGAGGCGGCTGGCGTGCGCGCCGCGCGGGATCAGCCCGGCCAGACCGCGCGAGTGGATCGCCATGCCCGACGGGCTCGCGGGCACCTCGGCCAGCACGCTCAGCCAGTTGTAGCCGTACTCGTGGGAGTGCCGGGTCAGGGCCTCGGCGGGGATGCTCGCCCTGCTGACGCCGCGGTCGCCGTCGCACCCCGCGACGAAGTCGCAGTCGAGGACCCCCATCGAGCCCGAGGGGTCCCGGTAGCGCACTACGGCGCGTTCGCCGTCGAAGTCCTCCAGCGACACGTCGGCCGCCTCGAAGCGGAGGTCCCCCCCGTCGCGGAGGAAGGCGTCCGTGAGGTTGCGGACGAGGACCTGCTGGGGGCAGAAGACGCTTTCGTCGTTCTCGTCCTCCCCGAACTCGATCGGCATCTCCTCGCCGTCGATCCAGAACCCGCCCTCGGCTTCCGCGACGGGGTCGCCCTCCAGCACTTCCGCGAGCCCCCACTCGCGGAACATGCGCACCCCGAAGCTGTCGATGGTCCCGGCGCGCTGCCGCCCTTCGACGTACTCGCGGCTGTGCTTCTCCAGGATCGTGCAGGCGATCCCGTTGCGCAGCAGGAAGTTGCCGAGCGCGAGGCCCGACACCCCGGCCCCGATGATCACGACAGCGGTGTGCTCGTTCGTTTCGGTCATGCGTCCACTCTCGACTCGACGACGGACGACGACCACCGGTGAACGACCGCCGGATACCGGAAACCCGCCAACCTCGGACGGCTACCGCGACCCGTCGCCCAGATCCGCCTGGTAGCGGCCGGGGGTCTGCCCGACGACCTGGGTGAACGCGTCGATGAACGTCGACGGGTTGGCCCACCCGCACTCCGTCGCGGTGTCGGTGACGGACCGGCCGTCGGTGAGGTGGATCAGCGCGTGGTGGATGCGCAGCACGGTGCGCCAGCGGTGGAAGCCCATGCCCAGTTCGGCGTGGAAGAGGCGGCTGAGGGTGCGTTCGCTCGCTCCGGCCACGCGTCCCAGCTCGCCGAGGGTCGCCGACCGGGCGGGATCGGCGTGCAGGAGGTCCGTGACGGCGCGCAGCCGGTCGTCGCGCGGTTCGGGCAGGTGCAACGACTGCTCGGGGGTGTCGACGAGTTCGTCGATCACGACCGCGCGCAGCCGCCGGTGGGCACCGGGTCGGGCTTCCCGGCGATCGGTCAGCGCCAGCAGTGCCTCGCGCAGCAGCGGGCTGACCGCGAACACGCTGGGACGCGCCACGAGATCACCGCACAGACCGGCCGGGATGGTGACCAGTCGGACGTCGGTCCGCCCGTAGAAGCGGTGCGAGTGGTCGAACCCCGGCGGTGTCCACGTCACCCGGTTGGCCGGGGCGACCCAGGTCCCCCGCGCCGTCGTCGTGGCCAGCGCTCCCGCGGCGGCGTACACCAGCTGCCCGCTGGTGTGCCGGTGGCTGTCGAGGTGGAACCCGTGCGGGAGCCACCCCTTGCCCCGGAAGACCTCGCTGTCCACCGCATCGGTCACGGGACGCCCGCGGTGATGCCCGCGAGGATGAGGTCGATCCCCGCCAGGAACTCCTCCCGGTCGTCGTGGTCCCGCAGTTGACCCGCGACGATCCGGGTGAACGCGTACTCCTCCGCGTCGAGCGACGCCCACGCCTCCGCGACCGCGTCCAGGACCTCGTCCCGACTCGCATCCGGCCGCACACCCCGCCGGTCGGCCACGTTCTGCCCGCCCACACCGAGGATGTGGTTCAACAACGCGGACGCGGCGGTGAACAGCTCGGCCTCCGCGACACCGAGCGCCTGAACCTGCCTCCCGATCTGCTCGAAGACCCTCAGGATCGGCGACCTCCACGGATCACGCGCCAGCTGGGAGCCGATCCACGGATGGACCTCGATCGCGTCGAACACGCCGAGCGCCAGGGCCCGGACCACCTCCCGCGGCGTCGCACCCACCACGTCGACCGCCATGGTCGCGGCCACAACCGCATCGGTCGCGGCACCGACCAGCTCGTCCTTGTCCTTCACGTGCCAGTAGATCGCACCAGGCCCCGTCACTAGGCGCTTCGCCAGAGCGCGAAACGTCAGCCCACCCTCACCCTCGCTGTCCAGCAACCCGATCGCCGCCTCGACGATCCGCTCGCGGGACAGCGGTTCCCCTCGCCGACCGGTGACCATGCGCACATCCTGGCACACACCTGGAACGGCGTTCCAACTTGACATCTCTGGAACACCGTTCCAGTCTAGCTGTGGAACAGCGTTCCAGACCCGGAGGAACCACATGACCAGCCCAGTCACGATCATCGGCGCCGGCCTCGGCGGACTCGTCCTCGCCCGCGTCCTGCACATCCACGGCATCCCGTCCACCGTCTACGAAGCCGACCCGTCCCCCACATCGCGCACACAAGGCGGACTGCTCGACATCCACAACCACAACGGCCAACCGGCTCTACAGGCAGCAGGCCTGCTCGACGAGTTCCACGACCTCGTCCTGGAGGGCCGCCAAGCCATGCGCGTCCTCGACCGGAACGGCACCGTCCTGTTCGAACAACCCGACGACGGCACAGGCGAAAACCCCGAAGTGCAACGCGGCGAACTGCGGCGCATGCTCCTCGACTCACTCCCGAAAAGCACCATCCGATGGAACCACCGGGTCAACAACGCCCGCACCCTCGGCAACGGCCACCACCAGGTCACCTTCGACAACGGCAGCACCGTCACCACAAGCCTGCTGATCGGCGCCGACGGCGCATGGTCCCGAATCCGACCACTGCTCTCCGAAGCGCGACCCGAGTACTTCGGCAGATCCGTCATCGAGACCTACCTCTTCAACACCGAAACCCACCACCCCGCCACCGCGAAGGCGGTAGGCAGCGGCGCTCTCTACGCCCTCTCCCCCGGCAAGGGACTGCTGGCCCACCGGGAACGGGGCGACACCCTGCACAGCTACGCGACGCTCACCAAGCCACAGGACTGGTTCGCCGCCATCGACTTCACCGACCCCACCGCGGCCATCGCCCGAATCGCACAGGAATTCACCGGCTGGGCACCGGAACTCACCGCGCTCATCACCGGAAGCGACCTCCCCCCGATCCTCCGCCCCCACCACGCCCTACCGGCCGCACACCGCTGGAACCGCGTACCAGGAGCAACCCTGCTGGGCGACGCCGCCCACCTCGCGGCCCCCAACGGCGAAGGCGCCAACCTCGCCATGCTCGACGGCGCCGAACTGGGCGAAGCCATCGCCACCCACCCCGACAACATCGAAGCAGCACTCACCGCATACGAACAGGCGATGTTCCCCCGCAGCACCGAAGCCGCCACCGAGGACGACATCCACGAACTCCTCTACGGCGAAAACGCACCACACAGCCTGATCTCCGCATTCACCAACAACCAGTAGCAGACCGCCCCAAGCACCAAAGAGCGCACAAGCCCATGAGCGTTTCGAGGGACAAGCCCACCAACACCCGGCGTCCAGGGATCAGGCCAACGACACCTGACATCGCAACCAACCCCCAACCAGCAGCGAGCGGCACCTCAATAAAGCCCCTCCACCCCCATCCGAACCGCCGCCAACGGCCGCACATTCGCCACCCCATCCGCGAAATTCCCGAACCCCGGACGATGCCGAACCGCCTCATCCCTCTCCAGCGCGTTCGGCAGGAACAGATCCCGATGCAACACCGTCAACCGAACCCGCCCCACCGCCCCAGCCCCCACCACCGTGCGCCCGTCGACTCGATCCACCACGGCCATCGTCACCTGCGGGTAGTTCGGCGTGTAGGGCATGAGGTCGCCGCCCTGCTCCACCGGCAGCCCGGCCGCGTTGCCGAAGGTGTTGCCGTAGCTCAGCCCGCAGATCCCGCCGTCGAGCGCCGCGACGAACTCGCGGTACATCTGCGAGCTGAGCTGGGTGCCGCTCAGCCGCACGCCCCGCAGCCGGGCGACCGCCGCCGGATCCCTGCGCAGCAACGCTTTCAGCAGTGCGGGGGTGGTGTTGAGGTAGTCGACGCGATCGCCGCCGAGGACGTCGAGCATCTGGTCGAGCAGGTGGTTGGTGTAGTCCGTGGCCTCGGCCAGCCTGCCCGCGCTGATCAGCCGCTTCACCCACCGCGGGTCCATGTCGATCGCGTAGGCCATCCCGCCGTGCAGCCCGGAGACCTCCCAGGTGCCGTTGCCGATCAGGTGCGGGCCGGTGGGGGTCGCCTGCAACCACCGGCGGTGCGGCTCGAACCCCTCGGTGACGAACGACCACCACCGCCACACGCCGCGGTGCACGATCATGTCGGGCGTGTAGAACACCCGGCACGGCGAACCGGTGGTGCCGCCCGAGTCCCAGATCCTGCCGGCCAGCGGACGGGGGACGGCCAGCGGCACGAACTCGGCGGGGTCGTTGTGCCGCAACAGGTCCAGGTCCGTCGGCCCGAGGTCGGCCAGCTGGTCGTACCGCGTGATGTCGCGCGGGTCGAACGGCAGTTCCGACGCGGTGCGCAGCCAGTACGGGCTGCCGGTCTCGGGGTCGAAGTGCCGCCGCACGACCTCGCGGGTCCACGCGTCGAGGTCGGTGTCCAGCCAGCCGTCGACCAGGTCCTGGCACCGCGCGGGCGTCAGGTCCGGCGCGGTCATGGCGCGATGCCCGGCGCGGGCAGTTCGACTCCCAGCTCATAGCTGGTCAGCAGGAGCTTCTCGACGTCCTCCGGGCGCTGCACGTGCACCACCGGGAACGGGAAGGACAGCAGTCCCTCCGGGATGGACCCGCCGACCACCACGCCCAGTTCCACACCGTCGGCGTGCATCGCGCGGGTCACCTGGGTCAGGTCGATCGGGTCCACCGGGTTGCGCAGGAACACGTCGCGCACGTCCTCGGCCGTCATCAGCCGCTTGTCGTCGAAGCACGAGTACAGCGGGATCCGGGGGGCGGTGAAGGCCATGCCGGCGATGTGCGGGGCCAGCGCGTCCCGCAGGTGGCCGCGCAGGGGCGTGTGCACGGCCACCGCGCGGCCCGGCAGCACGGTCACCTGCCCGGTGGGCCGGTCGCCCGCCAGCCGGTGCAGCGCGGCCAGGTGGCCCGCCAGCAGGTAGATGCCCTGCGAGTCGTCCGCGGTGCGGCCGAAGTACCCGGCCCGGTACACCTCGCCCGTGACGGTCAGGTCGTCGGCTTCGGCGGCGCTGGGCACCGCCGCGATGGCCAGACCCTCCTCGGGTCCGCCCATCGGTTCGTCGTGCGCGCCGGAGCGCACCAGCACGTCCAGGAACGCGGGCCGGTCCACCGCCCCGGCCAGGCAGGAGGCGGTCATCGCGCCCAGGCTCAGCCCGCCGATGGCGCCCGGCCGGACGCCCGACAGCGCGAGCTGATCGTGCACGGCCAGCGCCATCGCGGCTTCGCGCACCATCCCGACGGTCCGGCGCTCGCGCAGTTCCTCCGGCAGGTCCCCGCTGAGCATCCGCTCGACCGGGATCCCCGTCAGGTCCGAGACTTCCTCGTACGTGCTCCGCACACCGGGGAACGCGTCGTAGAGCTCCGAGCCGTGCGGCACGGCGCCCACGCCGCCACCCAGCAGGTATCCCAGCGTCATCGCATCACTCCAGAACAGGGGGCGCGGCGCGCCCATCCGCGAGGGCTCCCAGCGACCGGAGGCCGACCGCTGGCCGAAGTCTGCGCACCGCGCATAGCGGCGGGGTATCGCGTGCGACACGGCCTCGCGGTCGGTCGGGGGCACGGTCCACAAAGGTCGCGTCCGCCGGTGAACCGCCCTTCCCGCCGTCGAAATCCGATCCGACGGCGGACGGGATCAGCGGGCTTCCTCCTCCGCCACCAGCAGGGCCTTGTCGGGTTTGCCGGCGCCGTCGAGCGGGAGCCGGTCGCGGAACCGGATCACGTCGGGCGCGTGCTTGTCCGACAGCTCCTCGGCGACGTGCGCGGACAGCGCCCCGGTCGAGACGTCCTCCCGCGTCACCACGACGGCGTGCACGTACTCGCGCCGGTCGACGTCCTTCACGCAGTAGACGGCCGCCTGCGCCACGGACGGATGGGAGAGCAGGGCCTGTTCGACCGTGCTCGGCCGGATCCTGATGCCGTGCGCCTTGATCACGTCGGCCAGCCTGCCGTGGATGCTGAGGTAGCCCTTCTCGTCCAGCGAGCCCAGGTCGCCGGTGTGCAGCCAGCCGTCGCGGATGGTGCGGGCGGTGAGTTCGGGCTCGCCCCAGTAGCCGAGCATGGTCAACGGCGACCGCACGCAGATCTCGCCGGTCTCGCCCGTGGGGAGCACCTCGTCGGTCTCCGGGACGTGAATGCGGACCTCGGCCGCCATCGGACGTCCGACGGTGCGGCGCAGCTCCGGGTCGAGGTGCTCGACCGGGCCGAGCATGGTGATCCCGCCGGTCTCGGTGGTGCCGTAGAACTGCACGAGCCGTTCGCCGAGGACCTTGACGGCCTCCGCGAGCCGGGCTGGCGCCGCGGGACTCCCGACGTACATGACGCCCTTGAGCCCGGACAGGTCGGCGGTGTGCACGCGGGGGTGGTCGAGCAGGTCGTAGAGCTGGGGCGGCGTGATGACCGCGAGGGAGATCCCGTCGCGCTCCACCGCGTCCAGGAACCGGCCCGCCTCGAAGCCGTCGTGGAACACGATGGTCCCGCCGGAGGCCAGGGTGTTGTCGGCCATGCCGCCGGTCGAGTGGCTGACCGGCAGCGTCGCGAGGTAGACGATGGGCTCCCCGGACGCGAGCGCGGCCTCGATGTAGAGGCGCCGGAGGCGGAACGGGACCGCGATCCCCTTGGGGGCGCCGGTGCTGCCGCTGGTGTAGAGGATGACCGCGGGCTCGTCCGGCAGTTCGGGGACCGCGGTGAGGTCGACGGCGGCCGGGTCTCCCGCGGACAGGTCGAGCACGTCCGCGGCGAGCGGTTCCGGCGCGGCCAGGCGCGGCGGGTTGTCCAGGCCTTCCAGCAGGCGGCGGGCCAGCGGCAGGTTCGCGGCGTCCACGGCGAGCACGGTGGTGCCCGTGGCGGCGATGATGGCGCGCCGGTGGCGCGCGGCGAGCTGGTCCTTCGGGTCCACGGCGTTGGTGGAGTGCAGGTGCACGACCGTTGCGCCCGCGAGGTTCGCCGCGTACCGCAGGGCGAGCGTGGCGGGGGTGTTGATCCCGGTCAGGATCGCGACGACCGAGCGCGTGCCGGGGGTGGCGGTGCCCGCGAGGACGTCGGCGGCCGCGAGGACCGAGCGGGTGAACTGGTCCGCCGTCAGCGATCCGCCGGGGTGCTCCACGGCGGTGCGCTCCGGGTCGCGACCCAGCACCTCGAGGATGGTGGAGACGTAATGACCGGTCGGCGGCATCGTCACCTTCGTCAACTCCAGTCCGCGTTCCCGGTCGATCCGCGAAGTCGGATCCCCTCGGGTCGCGGCATGCTGGCATGGGGCGCCTAGCGTCGCGATATCGCTCGGCGGAGGACGATGTCCGCGCGGTCGACCGGGAAAGCCGCCGTTCTGTACGCTGGGAGGCCGGGAAAGTCGAGTTCCGGGTGGGAGTGGTCGGTGTGTCCGGACTCCGGCGTTCCGCGTTCGCCGCGGCGCTGCTCGTGCTGCTCGCGTCCTGCACCACCTCCCTCGCCGGGAACCCCGTGGCGTCGCCGCCGTCCACCACCGGCAGCGCGCCGCCCGCCCAGCAGGTGCTGGTGTCGCTGGGCGACTCCTACGCCACCGGCTACCGACCCGCGGGCGCGGGTGCGCCCGCGGGGTCCAGCCGGGACGGTTTCGCCTCCCTCGTCGCCGAACGGTCGGGTCTCAGGCTGATCAACGTCGCGTGCAGCGGCGCCACGTCCGGCCAGTTGCGCGACCAGGTGGGCTGCGCTCCCGGCAACCGCGCGGTCGACGCGGTCGACACGTCGGACAGCAGCCAGCTCGACGCCGCCGTGCGGGCGCTGCGGGAGAACAAGGGGCACGTCGGCCTGGTGACCGTGGTGGTCGGCGGCAACGACCTGGCCCCGTGCGCGGTGGTGGCGGACCCGGTGGGGTGCGCGGCCGACGTGGTGGCGGGCATCCGGGCCAACCTGGCAGGCGTGCTGCCCGCGCTGCGCGAAGCCGCGGGCGACGCCCGGATCGTGGGGCTGACCTACCCGGACGTGTTCCTCGGGGCGTGGGTGTCGCCCTCGTTCCCGAACGGCCAGAACCTCGCGCGCCTGTCGGTGCCGCTGTTCCGCGACGGGCTCAACGCCGGGCTGAAGGCGGAGTACGAGCAGGTGGGGGCGACGTTCGTCGACGTCACCGCCGCGACCGGCGCCTACGGGCCGCTGACGGAGACGACCCAGGACCCGACCTACGGCCCGATCCCCACCCCGGTCGCGAAGGTGTGCGACCTGACGTACTTCTGCACGCTCACCGACGTGCACCCCACCGCCGCCGGGCACCGGGAGATCGCCGCCGCCGTCCTGGCCGCCACCGGCCGCTGACCCCGCGGCCGCGGTTCAGGCGGAACCGAGTTCGCGGACCGACCGCGCGGTGAGCGGCAGCAGGACGGCCACCGCGAAGACCAGGCCGCACACCAGGGTGACCGCCTCCGCGCCCCACCTGTCCGCGGCCGGGCCGACGAGCAGGAGTCCCACGGGGATGGCGCCGAACGACAGCAGGTCGTCGTAGGACGACACCCGCGAGAGCACGTCCTGGGGAACGTGCTGCTGCAAGGCGGTTTCCCAGGTGACGCCCGACACCGTGAACCCCAGCGCGGCGACGAAGGCGCACACCATCAGCACGGGCAGGTCGGCGCCGGTGCCCAGCGCGATGAGCGGAAGCCCGCCGAAGGCACTGGCGAGGGCGCCCGCGCGCAGCGGTCGACGCGGCACCACCCGGTACATCACCACGCTCATGGCCAGCAGGCCGACCGCGCGGATGCCGAGCACGAGACCCCACGCCGCCGCGCCGCCGCGCTCGGTCACCAGCGCCGGGCCGAGGACCATCCACGGTCCGACGTTGATCAGGTTGACCAGGCAGAACGACAGCGAGGTGCTCCACACCCACGGCCTGGCCCGGAATTCGCGCCAGCCGTGCCGGATGTCGGGCAGCAGGCTCCCCCTGCCGCGCGGGGCCCGCGTGCCGATGGGCAGTCCGGCGAGCAGCGCGGCGGCGGCGAGGAAGCTGCCCGCGTCGACGGCGATGGCCCAGCCGCCGCCGAAGGCGACCGTGACGGCACCGGCGAGCACCGGGGCGACGATCCGGACGGCGTTCCTCGTCGACGCGAGCAGCGAGTTGGCCTTGGGCAGGTCGGCGGCCGGGACGAGTTCGGCGACGATGCCGCGCAACGCGGGCGAGGCGAACGCCTCCAGCGCGCCGTTCACCAGCGCCAGTCCCGTGACCAGCGCCAGGTGGTAGTTGCCGGTCAGCAGGACGACGGCTACACCGGCCTGGGTCAGGCCCGCCCCGAGGTTGGCGACGACGAGGACGGTCCGCCGGGAGAACCGGTCCGCCACCGCGCCGCCGACGAGCAGGAGCAGCAGGCCGGGGCCGAGGTTGGCGGCCAGCACGATCCCCAGGTCGGCGGCTCGCCCGGAGGCGTCCAGCACGCCGAAGGCCAGTGCGACGGTCGACATCGACGTGCCGAACAGGGACACGAAGCGGGCGGCGAGGAATCGGCGGAACGGAGGGCTCAAGACGGTGATCGGCACTGCGGAAGAATGGCCACGGCGGGGTCCCCCGGCCATCCTTGCGCCGAAAGGCGGAACAATGACCCTTCTCCACGTGAGTTCGACCGGCCTGTCGCGCAGCCGCTTCGCCATCTCGCCGTTCGCGGAGACGGTCGGGGCGCTGATCGCGTTGCAGCGGGCCAGCACCGAACCGTGGCGGGGCCGGGGACAGGCGGAACCCATGGCGGCCTACCGGGCGTGGACGGCGGCCGACCCCGTCGCCGGTGGGCTGCTGGCGCTCGTCGCCACGACGAGGTGGTTCCCCGACGTGGTGACGGTGCCGCCCACCGGCGGCCTGGACACCCGGCTCGACCAGGAGCTGGCCGACCTGGCGGCCCTCCCCGACGACACCGTGCGCGGCACGATCGACGACGCGGTCAGGGAGAGCGCGACCCGGCGGGAGCCGGACTGGCTGCCCGCCGTCGACCTCGCGGCCCGCATGGCCGAGGTGATCGAGGAGGGCTGGCGGCGGTTCGTCAGCCCGACCTGGGCGCGGCGGCGCGCCGTGCTGGAACGCGAGATCACCCACCGCGCGGGCCTGGTCGCGGCCCACGGGTGGCAGCGCGCGGTCACCGGCATGACCCGCAGGTCGACGTGGGTCGAGCCGGACGCGATCCGCTTCAGCGACCAGAGCTGGGACGACGTCGCCATCGGCGACCACGGCCTGACCTTCGTGCCCTACACCGGCAGGCAGGGCTCCTGGGTCTGCGAGCGCCCGCCGCACTACGCGCTCGTCTACCCCGCCCGCGGCACGGCTTCCCGCCTGGCCGGTCCCCCTTCGGACCCGCTGTCGATCCTGCTGGGTCCCGGCCGCGCGCGGGTCGCCGCCGAGCTGGCGACCCCGGTGACCAGCTCGCAGCTCGCGGCGTCGCTCGACCTGTCATTGGGCACGGTGAGCGCGCACCTGGCCGTGCTGCGCGACGCGGGCGTCGCGACCGGCTCCCGTTCCGGGCGCAACGTGTTCTACCGGCTCACCGCGCGCGGCGAGGCGCTGCTCGCCCTGCTCGGCGCGGGGCGGGTGTCCGATGAGGACGATCGCCCGTCCTGACGGGCGGCGGGCGGGTGCTACGGCACCTTGGCCAGGTACACCGTGTTGGTGGACTCCCTGTCCTGCAACGGGTTGGGGAAGCTGACGACCTCCGCGCGCACGTCGGCGAAGGCCTGTGCGAGCAGCGCGGTGAAGTCGTCGTCCGGCGGGTCGTTGGACCACAGCGCGAAGATCCCGCCGGGGTGCAGGAGGGCGGCGACGCGGTGCAGGCCGGGCAGTTCGTAGAAGTCGGCGTTGGTCGGGTGGAGCAGGTGGCGCGGCGAGTGGTCGATGTCGACCACGATGGCGTGGAAGCGGTGGCCGGGATCGGTGGGGACGAGGCCTTCCGGTGAGCGCATGAGGGCGAAGAAGTCGGCGTTGACGAGGTGGCAGCGGGGGTCCGCGCCGAGGGTGGTGCCCGCCGGGATGAGGCCCCGCTGGTGCCATTCGATGACCTCGCCGAGGGCGTCGATGACGGTCAGGGAACCGACGGCGGGGTTCTCCAGGGCGGTGAGGGCGGTGTAACCGAGACCGAGGCCGCCGACGACCACGTCGAGGTCGGTGCCGGGCAGTTCCGCGAGCGCGAGGCGGGAGAGCTCCTCCTCGGCGACGGTGAAGAGGCTGGACATGAGGAACTCGCCGCCGAGCTTGATCTCGTAGATGTCCTTGCCGTCCACCGGATCGCGCCTGCGCCGCAGGACCAGTTCACCCAGGGGCGTCGGGCGCCAGTCGAGTTCCTGGAAACGGGCGCTCACCCGCGGGTCCGAGCACAAGATGTCATCGCAGGAGGGTACTCGCGGCCACGCGTCGTCGAGGGGGCGGCCGAAGGTGACCGCGTCGAGGACGGCCGAGGGCGCGCCGGTGCGGAACCCGGCGTCGGGAACACCTCCGCTGCTCATCAGGACACCGTCCACTGTGCTCGGAGGCCGGTGGCCGATCGCGTCGCTCACGACCCCGCGGATCACCCGGTCGAGTGACGTGGAAGGGTTTTCCCAGGTTCAGGGGAACGATCGGGGGGCACGATGGCCGAGTGGTTCAGGGTGGGGCGCAGCACCTGGCTGCTGGTGGCGTGCCAGGCGTTCTACTTCATGGGCGTCAGCATCGACCTGACGCTGACGGCGATCGTCGGGCTCTCGCTCGCCCCGACACCGGCGTTGGCGACGCTGCCGCTGGCCGCGATCACCATCACGGGCATGCTGTGCTCGGTCGCCGCGGGCCTGCTGGCCTCGCGGTTCGGCTACATCGCGGTCATGATCGGCGGCGCGGCGACCGCGGCGGTCGGCGCGGCGCTGTCGGTGGCGGCGGTGTCCACCCACTCGTTCTGGCTGCTCTGCGCGGGCACCGGCCTGGTCGGGGCGTACCGGTCGACCGGCGGCTACATCCGGTACATGGCCGCCGACCGCGCGCCGGACGGGCAGCGCGAGCGGGCGCTGTCGTTCATCCTCTACGGCGGGCTGATCGCGGCCTTCGCGGGCCCGTTCGTGGCCACCACCAGTTCGGACTTCCTCGGCGCCCAGTACGCGGGCGCCTACCTCATGGTCGGCGTGTACGCGCTGGCCAACGTGCCGCTGCTGCTCGCGCTGCGGGCCGGGACCGTGCGACCCGCGGCCGACGCCGAGAAGCCCCGACCGGTGCCGCTGTCGGAGGTGCGGCGGTCGAAGGACTTCCTCGCCGCCCTGATCGCGCTGGCCGGGTCGGGTGCGCTGATGACCATGATCATGGCCGTCGGCCCGCTCGGCAGCCAGCACGCCGGGCACTCGGCGAGCCTGGGCGCGGCGATCATCCAGTGGCACCTGGTCGGCATGTTCGCGCCCGCCGTCATCAGCGGCGGGGTGCTGAGCCGGATCGGGCCGTGGTGGACCGGCGCCCTCGGCACCGGCCTGTTCCTGATCGGGTCGGTGGTCGGCCTCGCGGGCGAGGGGTTCGTCAACTTCCTGGTCGGCCTGGCGCTCAACGGCGTCGGGTGGAACTTCCTCTACCTCGCGGGCAGCACGTTCCTGATCCGCTGCTACCCGCCCGGCCGCGGCGGCCGGATCCAGGCGGTCGCCGAGGGCATCACGTCGCTGAGCAGCGTGGCGGCGTCGTTGAGCGCGAGCACCATGTTCCTGCTGCTCGGGTGGCGGGGCACGAACGCGCCGGTGCTGGTCGTGTCGGCGCTGCTGCTGGTCGTCCTCGCGGTGATGGCCCTCTCCGGCAGGCGCCCCGCGGCCGCGGGGCAGCCCGCCGAGGCGCCGGTCAGCCGGTCCTGATGCCGAAGAACCCGCCGAGCGCGTCGGCGGCCACGAGGTTGCGGGTGGACCGGCCCATGACGCGGATCGCCTTCCTGGGGTTCGGGATCACGTGGCCGCCGCCGTGGACGGTGTAGAGCGTGACGGGCGACTTCCCGTCCTGCCGGTAGTCGGTGCGCTCGACCGCCGTCCTCGTGTCGTCCGCCCCGCGGCCGAGGTCGTGCGACTCGGGCGCGGCGGTGATGCCGTTGCGCGCCGCGAAGTACTCGGCGGTCCCGCGCGCGGACAGGCCGAGGCCGCGCGGCCGGAACCCCCACAGGCTGGCCATGCCGCCGTCGTAGGGCACGAGCGGGTCCTTGGTGCCGTGGAACAGCACGACCGGCACGGGCTCCGCCGGACCGCCGAACGCCATGAAGTTCCCCGGTTCGGGCTGGGTCGCCGCGATGAGCCCTGCACCGGCGAGCTTCGACGGGATCTCGTGCACGAGCCGGATCACCATCGCGCCGCCCGCGGAGAACCCGACGGCGTGCACCCGTGACGGGTCGGCGGCGAACCGCTCCGCCAGGTGGTCGACCACCGCGCCGGTGAAGGCGACGTCGTCGATCCCGTCCCGGCGGGCCGGGAAGTCCGACGCCACGCGGGCGTCGTTCCAGTTCCTCCGGTACCCGTCGAGGTAGGTCACCACCGCGCCGCCGTGCTCGGCGAACCGGTCGAGCGTTCCACCGGCGAAGGCGCGCACGACCTCCGCGGTCTGGTTCGACCCGTGGAACAGCAGCACGATCGGCGCGCCCGGCGGGACGTCACGCGGGCTCACGACGGTGAACGTGCGCTCCCGACCGTCCACCAGCACCGACGACCGTTCCACCCGCACGACACCACTGCGGTCCACCGCGACCATGACCCCACCTCCACATGCTTGAGTTGCTCATTCAAATAATTGAGCAACTCATGGAGATAGTCAACTTTCGGAGATGCGCGTCACCGGTTGCCGTAGACCCGCGAGGGCCGCACGAACACCACTGCCCGCCGCTGCTCCGCCATGACCCGGTCGTAGGCCTCCCAGTCGTCGTGGACACCACCGGCCGCGGTGAACACCTCGCGCAGCAGCAGCCGGTAGCGCTCGGCGTCGATCCGCCCGTCGGGGTCGTCGGGCCCGACGACCTCCGCGTCGCCCTCGACCGCCGCCCACTCCCAGCCGGACTTGACCGCCACGCTGATCCGCGGCCGCTCGCGCAGGTTCGCGAGCTTGACCCGGCCGCAGGTCACGAAGGCCACCACCTCCGCGTCGTCGAGCGGGTGCCGGGTGAACGCCGCGTTCACCACCGACGACTGGATCCCGCCGTTCGCGCGCAGCGTGGAGACCACCGCGAGCCCGTCATCCGCGCGGCACAGCGCCGCCGCGTCCGCCAACGTCGCCATGGGGCACCTTCCCGCAGCCGCCCACCACCGGGCGGAGAGGAGTCCGATCGTAGGCGGGCGGCGATCGTCAGGCGGGCGGCCAGTTCCGCAGGGCCGCGTCGGCGACCTGCCGCAGTTCGTCGCGGGTCGCGCCGCCCGCGGCCTGGACGGCGATGCCGTTCGACACGGTCGTCACGTACCGGGCGAGCACCCCCGGATCGGCGTCCGGCGGCAGGTCGCCCTCGTCGACGGCCCGTTGGAACCGGGCGCCGAGGCGCACCCGACCTTCGTCGCGCCAGGCGGCGAGGGCGTCGCGGATGGCCCGCCCGGCTTCACCGGCGACCAGCGAGGCCTGGACTCCCAGGCATCCGGCGGGGCAGTCGGGGCGGGTGCTCGTCTCGACCGAGCCCACGAGGAGCGCCGTGGCCACCTCCAGCGCGGTCGGCAGGTCCAGCGCCAGGGCGGCGTAGGAGGCCGGGCCTTCGGCGTAGCGCTCCAGGGCTTTGCGGAACAGCTCCTCCTTGTTGCCGAAGGCCGCGTACATGCTGGTCCGGGTGATGCCCATGGCGGCGGTCAGGTCCGTCAGGCTCGCGCCCTCGTAGCCCTGCTCCCAGAAGACCGCCACGGCCCGGTCGAGGGCCGCGTCGGCGTCGAACCCCCTCGGCCTGCCGATCACCGTCTTCCGCTCGCTGTCCACGAGCACCACCCTACCCCTTCCGCACCGATCGGTCCCGAAGTGCTACGGTCAACTTCAGTACCGATCGGTGCTGAAGTAGATGGAGGTAGGAACCATGGGGCAGCTCGAAGGCAAGACCGCCGTCGTCACCGGCGGCGGCACGCGGGGCATCGGCCGGGCCACCGCCAAGCGGCTGGTCGCCGAGGGGGCGCACGTGTTCATCACCGGCAGGCGCAAGACCGAGTTGGACGAGGCCGTCGAGGCCATCGGCCCCGGTGTCACCGCGGTGCCCGGCGACATCACCGACCCGGCCGACCTGGACCGGCTCTACGACGCGGTCCGCGACCGCGGTCAGGGCCTCGACGTGCTGTTCGCCAACGCGGCCACCGCCTCGTTCGCGCCGCTGGAGCAGCTCACCGAGGAGGACTTCGACCGGGTCTTCGGCGTCAACGTCAAGGGCACGATGCTCACCGTGCAGAAGGCGCTGCCCCTGCTCAACGAGGGTGCCTCGGTCATCCTGAACGCCTCGACCGCCGCCGACAACGGCGCGGAGGCGTTCGGCGTCTACGCCGCGTCCAAGGCCGCCATCCGGTCGTTCGCCCGCACCTGGGCCAACGAGCTGACCGGCCGCGGCATCCGCGTCAACGCCATCTCGCCGGGCCCGATCGACACCTCCGGCATCACCGAACTCGTCGGCGACGAGAACTCCGCCGCCTTCAAGGCCCAAGCGGGCGCCTCGATCGCGATCGGCCGGATCGGACGCCCGGAGGAGGTCGCCGCCGCCGTGGCCTTCCTCGCCTCGCCGGACAGCAGCTTCATCATCGGCGCCAACCTGTACGTCGACGGCGGCGAGAACCAGATCTGACCTCCGCGGCGGCCGGGGGTACTAGCGCAGGGAACCCAGCACCAGCGCCCTGATCTGCGGCTCGATCACGGCGGTGGTGTGCGCCATCACGACGACGCCGAGGTCCTCGCTCGGGTCCGCCCACCACGTGGTGCCGCCCGCGCCCGGCCACGTCACCTCGCCCACCGAGCCGGGCGTGGGCGGGCCGCCGACCGTCCGCCGGACCGCGACCCCGATGCCGAAGCCGTGGCCGGGGTTCCAGCCGGGCTTCTCCAACAGGCTGGTGTCGGTGTCGGGGGCGAGCTGGTCGGACAGCATGTACTCCACGGTCTTGCGGCCGAGGAGCGGGTGTCCCCCGTCCAGCAGCATCCGGACGAACCGCAGGTAGTCCCCCGCCGTGCTCACCAGGCCCGCGCCGCCGGAGTGGAACCGGGCGACCGACAGGTCCGGCAGCACTTGCGGGGGCGAGGGGTGGGCGAACCGGCCGCGGTGCTCGTCCGGGACGCCGAAGGTGGTGTCCGACATGCCGAGCGGCGCGCAGACCTCATCGCGCAGGAAGTCGCCCAGCGACGTGCCCACCACCGACTCGATGATCAGCCCGGCGAGGTCGACCCCCCAGCCGTAGTGCCACATCGCGCCCGGCTCGTGCAGCAGGGGCAGCGCGCTCAGCCGGTCGACGAACTCCGCGCCGGTCAGGTCCGTCATCCCGTCGCCGAAGGCTTCCGCGTAGAGCTTGTGCACCGGCGAGTCGCCCAGCAACCCCTCGGGCATCCCCGCGGTGTGCCGGAGCAGGTCGAGGACCGTCGGCTGGACCGACCACCCGGCGAACCGCGGGAGGTAGGTCCCGATCGGCTCGTCCAGCACCAGCCTGCCCCGTTCGACCAGCAGCATCGCGCCCGCCGCGGTGATCGGCTTGCTCATGGAGGCGATCCAGAACAGCGCGTCCGTCGTCATCGGGACGCCCCGCTCCCCGTCCCGGAAGCCGAACGCCTCGAAGAACACCCGCCGCCCGCGGTGCACGACCCCCACCACCGCCCCCGGCAGCCGGCCTTCCGCGATCTCCGTCTCCAGGAACTCCGCCAGTCCGTCCACGGACAAGATCATCGCATCAACCGGACACCTCGTAGTGCGCCCAGATGCTGCCGTCCGCGCCGACTTCCACGCCGACCGACGTCAGCCGCACCGGGGACGCGCCGACGTCGAGCGGCGGACCGTCCACGACGGACGGCGTGCCCAGCCCGCCCACCAGTACCGGGACGGTGACCACGTGGAGCTCGTCGACCAGGCCCGCGCGCAGGAGCGCGCCGTTGAGGCCGCCACCCGCCTCGGACACGACGCACTCGGCGCCCAGGTCCGACCGGAGTGCGACCAGCGCGGCCTCCAGGTCGACCCGTTCCGCACCCGCGACCAGGTAGGGGATCCGCTCCCGGCGCAGGTGGGCGAGGTACGGCAGCGGTGTGCTCCCGCAGGTGAGGACCAGCAGGCTCGTCTCCGCGTCGCCCTTGTGGGTCCACCGCACCCGACCTCGGCCGTCGACCACGACGAACCACCGCGGGGTGCGGAACGGGAGGAAGTCCGTTCGCAGCTCCGCGGCGGTCGCCGTGGTCGACGGCAGGGGCGGCGGCTCCTCGTCGTCGGCGACGAAGGTGCCGCTGCCCTCCAGGACGACGGTCGGGTGGTGCCGCTGGTCGATCGCCGCCGACCGCGCCGACAACAGGTCGGCGGTGTCGGACGGCCAGGCACCACGCCACCGCCGGTTCGCGTCCTCGTCGAGCAGCCGCTCCGCGCGGTTGAGCGCGACCCGCCCGTCCGCGGTCGCGATGACCGAGACGACTACGCGGGGGCGGGCTGAGCGGTCCGCCGTCATGACGAGGCTCCAGTGTGGTGGGGGTCGATCGTTGCCGGACACGTCCGGGCCGCCGCCGCGCCGGCTCGCGAGCGGGCGCGGCGATGCGACCGCCCGGACGGCGGAACTCCTCGACAGGGGTTGGTGGTCATCGCCGGACCAGTGCGCCTGCGAGTCGCACCCGACTGGCGCGACTCTCCACAGTGGAGGGTCCGCCGGTGAACGGCTGGCCGCGGACCGGGCCCGTCCACCGCACTCCCGGCGACGCGCGGGAGACCGGTGATCCCGGCGGCGCGCGGACCGTGCGCCGTCACGTCCTCACCCGCCCGCACGTCGCCGGTCGCCGACGAGCCCGCGGCGACGGCGCGGTCGGCGAAGGGCATGGCGGTGGACGTGGTCGACATGGCCCGAAAGCTACCGACGGGGTCCGACAATTTTCGAGAAGCCGATCAAGAACGGCCGGGTATCGGCGGTCAGTCGACGCGAAGTCGGAAAATTACGTCAATCAGTCAAGTTATTGCGTTCAGTTCGCGTCATGTTGCATCCTGGTCACCATTCCGCAAACCGGGAGGCCCACCGACGGCGTGCACCTGCGAAGTCCCCCACACCCCCTCCGCCGGGCGGCACCCCTGACCTCCCGCGCTCCCCGGCGCACGACACCACGCGCAACGCCGCGCCCCCACCCGCACCGACGCGTCACGCGGGACGGGTGCCGCGGCGCCCACCCTGCCGTTTCGACAGAGACGAAGACGCCATGACTCGGAAGCAAGTCAACGGGCTGATCGGCGCGATCCTCGCCGTCGGCCTGGTCACCCTCGGGATGAACGCCCCGACCGCCGTCGCCGCGGGCGGTCCGAACCTGGCCGCGGGCAAGACCGCCGCGGCGAGCGCGACCAACCCGAACCAGCCCGCCTCCAACATCAACGACGGCAACCAGGACACGTACTGGGAAAGCCCTTCCAGCTCGTTCCCGCAGTGGGTGCAGATCGACCTCGGCGGCTCCGTCGACGTCGACCAGGTCGTGCTGAAGCTGCCGTCGTCGTGGGGTGCCAGGACGCAGACGCTCACCGTCCAGGGCAGCTCGAACGGCACCGCGTTCAGCGCCCTCGCCGGATCGGCGGCCCGCGTGTTCGACCCAGCCGCGAGCAACACCGCCACCATCGACTTCACCGCCGCGAGCGTCCGCTACGTGCGCGTGGACGTCACCGCGAACACCGGCTGGCCCGCCGCGCAGATCTCCGAGTTCGAGGTGCACGGCGCCGCCGCGGCCACCGGCAACCTCGCCGCGGGCCGGACCATGTCGGCCAGCAGTTCCCAGGGCGAGTACCCGGCCTCGAACACCAACGACGGCAACCAGAACTCCTACTGGGAGAGCAACAACAACGCGTTCCCGCAGTGGCTCCAGGTCGACCTGGGCGCCTCGGTCGGGGTGAACAGGGTCGTGCTGAAGCTGCCCGCCTCGTGGGGGTCGCGCTCGCAGACCCTGGCCGTGCAGGGCAGCGCGAACGGCACGTCGTTCACCGACCTGGTCGGCTCGGCGGCGTACAGCTTCGCGCCCGCCAACAGCAACACCGCGACCGTCTCGTTCACCGCGACGACCACCCGCTACGTCCGGCTGGCCATCACGGCCAACACGGTGCAGCCCGGCGGCCAGCTCTCCGAGTTCGAGGTCTACGGCCCGACCTCCGGTGACCAGCAGGCGCCGACCGCGCCGGGCGGCCTGGCCTTCACCGAGCAGACGAGCGGGCAGGTCAGGCTCACCTGGACCGCCTCGACCGACAACGTCGGCGTCACCGGCTACGACGTCTACGCCAACGGCCAGGTGCGCGGCACGGTGGCGGGCAACGTCCTCACCTACACCGACACCCAGCCGGTCACCACGACGGTCGAGTACCTCGTCCGGGCGCGCGACGCCGCGGGCAACCAGTCGGCCGACAGCAACCGGGTGACCCGCGCGGGCCAGGGCGGCGGCGACACAGCGGCCCCCACGGCTCCCGGCGGCCTCGCCTTCACCCAGCCCACGACCGGGCAGATCAGGCTCACCTGGACCGCCTCCACCGACAACGTCGGCGTCACCGGCTACGACGTGTTCGTCAACGGCCAGGTCACCGGCGTGGCGGGCAACCAGCTGACGTTCACCGACACCCAGCCCGCGACCGCGACGGTGGAGTACTTCGTCCGGGCGCGCGACGCCGCGGGCAACCAGTCGGCCGACAGCAACCACGTCACCCGCACCGGCCAGGTCGGCTCGGGCTCGAACCTGGCGCGCGGCAAGGCGATCGAGGCGTCCTCCACGACGTTCTCCTTCGTCGCCGCCAACGCCAACGACGACAGCCTGGCCACCTACTGGGAGTCCGCGGGCTTCGAGTCGACGCTGAGCGTGAAGCTCGGGTCGAACGCCGACGTCTCCTCCGTGGTGGTCAAGCTCAACCCCGACTCGGCGTGGGGCACCCGCACGCAGACCTTCGAGGTGCTGGGCCGTGAGCAGTCGGGCACGTCGTTCGGCTCGCTCAAGGCGCTGGCCACCTACTCGTTCAACCCGGCGTCGCAGAACACGGTGACGATCCCGGTCACCGGCCGGGTTTCCGACGTGCGGCTGCGCTTCACCGCCAACAGCGGCGCTCCGGGCGCGCAGGTCGCCGAGTTCCAGGTCATCGGAACCCCGGCGCCCAACCCGGACCTGGTCGTCACCGCGGTCACCTGGACGCCGACGTCGCCGAACGAGACGAGCGCGATCTCGTTGTCCGCCACCGTGAAGAACAACGGCACGGCGGCCGCGGCGGCCACCACGGTCGACTTCAGCCTCGCGGGCACGGTCGTCGGCAGCACGCCGGTCGGCGCGCTCGCCGCGGGCGCCTCGGCCACCGTCTCGGCGGCGGTCGGCACGCGCCCGATGGGTAGCTACAGCGTCTCGGCGCTGGTCGACCCGACCAACAAGGTCGTCGAGCAGGACGACACCAACAACCGCTTCACCGCGGCCACCCAGCTGGTGGTCGCGCAGGCGCCGGGGCCGGACCTCCAGGTCACCGGCGTCACCACCAACCCGGCCAACCCCGCGGTCGGCTCCCAGGTGACGTTCACCGTGTCGGTCAACAACCGCGGCACCAGCGCGGTCGCCGCGGGCACGGTCACGCGGGTGACCGTCGGCGGCACCACGCTCAACGGCACGACGGGCGCGATCGCCGCAGGCGCCACGGCCACCGCGACCATCAGCGGGAGCTGGACCGCGACCAACGGCGGCGCCACCATCACCGCCACGGCCGACGCGACGAACACCGTCGCGGAGACCAACGAGAACAACAACGCGTTCTCCCAGTCCATCGTGGTCGGCCGGGGCGCGGCGGTCCCCTACACCGAGTACGAGGCGGAATCGGCGCGCTACCAGGGCACGCTGCTGACGGCCGACGCGGTGCGCACGTTCGGGCACACCAACTTCGCGACCGAGTCGTCGGGTCGGCAGTCGGTGCGGCTGAACAGCACCGGCCAGTTCGTCGAGTTCACCTCGACCAACCAGGCCAACTCCATCGTGGTGCGCAACTCGATCCCCGACGCCCCCGGTGGCGGCGGCATCGACGCCACGATCAGCCTGTACGTCAACGACGCCTTCGCGCAGAAGCTGACGCTGTCGTCCAAGCACAGCTGGCTCTACGGCAACGTCGACGGGCCCGAGGCGCTGACCAACACCCCGCAGGCCGACGCGCGGCGGCTGTTCGACGAGTCGCACGCGCTGCTGTCGACGAGCTACCCGGCGGGCACCAGGTTCAAGCTCCAGCGCGACGCGGCGGACAGCGCGTCGTTCTACATCCTGGACCTGATCGACCTGGAGCAGGTCGCACCCGCGACGAGCCAGCCCGCGGGGTGCACGTCGATCACGTCCTACGGCGCGGTGCCGAACGACGGCGTGGACGACACCGACGCCCTCCAGCGGGCCGTGACCGACGACCAGAACGGCGTGATCGGCTGCGTGTGGATCCCGGAAGGGCAGTGGCGGCAGGAGAAGAAGATCCTCACCGACGACCCGCTGAACCGGGGTCAGTTCAACCAGGTGGGCATCAGCAACGTCACCATCCGCGGCGCGGGCATGTGGCGCTCCCAGCTGTACACGCTGACCGAGCCGCAGAACGCGGTCGGGAGCATCAACCACCCGCACGAGGGCAACTTCGGGTTCGACATCGACAAGAACACGCAGATCTCGGACATCGCCATCCTCGGCTCCGGCCGGATCCGCGGCGGTGACGGCAACGCCGAGGGCGGGGTCGGCCTCAACGGCCGGTTCGGCACCGGCACGAAGATCAGCAACGTGTGGATCGAGCACGCCAACGTCGGCGTCTGGGTCGGCCGCGACTACGACAACATCCCCGACCTGTGGGGACCGGCCGACGGCCTGGAGTTCAGCGGGATGCGCATCCGCGACACCTACGCCGACGGCATCAACTTCTCCAACGGCACCAGGAACTCCAAGGTGTTCAACTCGTCGTTCCGCACCACGGGCGACGACGCGATGGCGGTGTGGGCCAACAGGTACGTCAAGGACCCGAACGTCGACATCGGGCACGACAACCACTTCGTCAACAACACCGTGCAGCTCCCGTGGCGGGCCACCGGCATCGCGATCTACGGCGGCTACGGCAACTCCATCGAGAACAACCTCGTCTACGACACGATGAACTACCCCGGCATCATGCTGGCGACCGACCACGACCCGCTGCCGTTCTCCGGCACGACGCTGATCGCCAACAACGGGCTGTACCGCTGCGGCGGCGTGTTCTGGGGCGAGGACCAGGAGTTCGGGGCGCTCACCCTGTTCGCGGCGAGCAAGGACATCACCGGTGTGACCATCAGGGACACCGACATCTCCGACTCGACCTACGACGGCATCCAGTTCAAGACCGGCGGCGGCACCATGCCGGGCGTCGTGATCAGCAACGTGAAGATCGACAAGTCGAACAACGGCTCCGGCATCCTCGCGATGAGCGGCGCCCGCGGCAGCGCCACCCTCACGAACGTCACCATCACCAACTCGGCCCAGGGCAACATCCTGGTCGAGCCGGGGTCGGGCTTCGTGATCACCGGCGGCACGTCGATCGCGGGTCGACCCGCCAGGGCGGGTGGTCCGAACTGACACTCCCCTGACGCCACCGCGCCCGGCCCGCGATCCGCGGGTCGGGCGCGGTGGCGTCACTTCCAGCGCTTGGCGTACTTCTTGCGGTACTTGGGGCCCGTATCCCGCGAGACCGATCCGCCACAACGACGTGAGCGCGTGCCATGCGGTCACGAACCGCTCGCCCCCCGTCACCTCGACCAGCGAGGTTCGCGACCACGTCGTCCCAGACCTCGTGCGCCCAGGGCACGGTTGTGGCCGTGGCGTCCATCGTGGACTCGAAGGCGGCGTTCCGCCGCTGCCGATCGATGCCCCGGAGGTCGGCGAAGTCCGCCGGTATCGCGCTCGTCATCCGCGGGAACCTATCCGCGACGGGTCAAACCGGTGGCGGGTCGCGGCATCGGAGGCGAGAATCACCGACCGTGACCACTTCCGCGAGACGACTGCTCCGCACGCTCGACCCGCTGCCCTTCGGCGCCCGCCAGAAGGCCTTGTCCGACACGGCCCGACGGCTCGCGGGCACCGCCGAACTGGACGACCTCCTGCGCGACTTCGCCGGGGACGTCCACTCGCGGCGGATCGCGTTGCAGATGGCTTACGTGGCCGGGAACGGCGAGTACGTGGCGGAGTGCCTGGCCGCGCCGGAGACCGCGGTGGTGGCGCACGCGCTGGGGGCGGCGGTCCGGCTCGGGCTGCCCGCCGAGGTGTTCGTGGAACGGCTGCCGCACCTGCCGACGGCGCTGCGCCGGATCCTCTACAACGGAGTGCGCAGGCGCCGGGCGACCGCGCTGGCCGACGCGCTCCTGCCCGTCGTGCGGGAGCGGTTCGGCGACCAGGAGGCGGCCGCGCTGCTGGCGGCGTGCTCGACCCCGGTCGTGGCGAAGGCGCTGCCGGAACTGGCGCACGCGGTCGCGAACTGGAGCGCGATCGGCCGTCGGCACCCCGCGGAGTTCCTCGACCTGGTCGACGCCGAACTGGCGGCGATGACGCCCGCGTGGTGGCCGAAGGTGCTGACCAGGCTGGGTGGCGGGATCGCCGCGGCCGCGGAGCCGGAGCCCGCGCGGGTGCTGGACCTCGTGGAGCGGACGCTGCCGCACGCACCGCTACCGTGGGGTCTGGTCGGCGTCCTGGGGGTGCTGGCCCGCCACTCCCCCGAGCGCGTCGCGGCGGTGCTGCTGGACCCGCGCCGCACCGGGAGCACGCCGGACCAGCGGTCGCTGTGGCGGACGCTGACCGGGATCGGCGACGACGGGCTGATCGGCATCGCGCGGCTGCTCGACGGGGCCGCGCTGGTGCGGTTCCTGCACGTCCTGGCGCCGTCGCGGCGCGCGGCGGTCTACGCGGGCGCTGTCGGCGGGCGGGCCGACGTGCCGCTGGAAGCGGTGGACGAACTGCCCGCCGCCGCGCGGGCGGCGGAGGCGCGCAGGCTGCTGGCGTTGCGCGCCAACGCCGACGAGCCGTCGCGGCGGCTGGCGGTGACCGCTCGGCTGGGCTGGGTCGAGGCCAGGCCGGTGCTGCGCGAGGCGACGACGCGGGCCACGGCCGACGAACGCGCCACGGCGTACCCGCTCTACATCGCGGCGGGCGCGGCCGGCCGCGACCAGGAGGTGTTCGCGGAGGTGCTCAGCACCTTGACCAGGCTCCCCAACGAGCAGGACCCGGTGCGGGCGGCGGCGCTCACCGCGCTCGCGGCCGTACCGTCGTGGCTGTTCCGGACGTCGGAGACCGACCAGCTCGTGAAGCTGATGGTCGACGCCGCCCAGGCTCGGGACTGCTCGTGGAGCACACAGCACGCCGTCGGCACGCTCGCGCGGGCGCTGGTCCGCGAAGGCATCGTGTCGCGGCGTACGGAACTCCTGGACGCGGGCCTGGTCGGGTTGGGGAGCCTGGGCAGTCACCTGAGGTGGATGGACCTGAGCGGCTTGGACCGGGCTCTGCCGCGCGGTGCCGAGCAGCAGGTGTTCGAAACACTGCGCGGGCGGATGGCCATCGACGCGGAGCGCGGCCGCTACGAGATGCTGTTGGGGTTCGCGGACGGGTTGGGCAAGCGGGCGTGGGACATGACGCACCTCCAGGAGCTGCTGGCCAGGGCGTGCAAGGCGAAGGACGACTCCGTGGTGTCGCGGGCCGTCGGGCTGTGGCTCGCGCCGCCCGCGACCCGCGACGACCGGGTCGAGAAGGTGTTCCGCGGGGACCGGTCCACCGTCACCCTGCACCCGGTGCTCAACGCCATCGGGTTCCGGCGCACCGACCTGCTCGACGACGTGATCGGCAAGCCGCTGCACGGCCGGTTCCTCAAGCGGGGAGTTCGGTACGTGCCGCCGTTCGAAGGCTGCTTCCCCCGCTGGCTGCCGCGCCAGACCGCCGCGTACGCGGGCGAGTTGGCGGCGCTCGCGGGCGACCGGCGCGCCAACGTCTACGAGCGGGCGAACGCGGTGCGCGCGCTGGGTCGCGTGCCCGGCACGGTGGACGCCGTGCGCGGGTTCACCGGCGACCGCGAGGTCCAGGTGGCCGAGGCGGCGCTGGGCGCGCTGGCGTGGACCGACGAGCCCGGCGACGTGCTGCCGGACCTGCTGTCCCAGGTGGACACCGACCGGGCGCGGGTGGCCGTGTACGCGGTGACCCGGTGCGCCCGGTTCACCGCGCCCGACCGGCTCGGCGAGCAGTTGGGGCTGCTGCTGGGCGGCCCGAAGGTCACCGCGCGGAAGGAGGCGGTCCGGCTGCTGGCCGAGCACCACGTGCCGGGTGCGGCCGCGCTGCTGACCGCGGCGTGGGACGGCCCGCACAGCCACCGGGACGTGCGGCGCGCGCTGGTGTGGGCGGCCGGGTGGTTCCTCGACGACGAGGCAGCGTGGGACCTGCTGGCCAGGGCGGCGGCCGATGAGCAGGCGGTCGCGGTGACCGTGCTCGACCGGTCGCCGTTCACCGTGGCTCCGCACCACCGGGCCCGCTACGCGGCACTGGTCCGGGACGTCGTGGCCTCACCGCACGGCGACCCCGCGGTGCTCAGGGCGGGAACGGTGCCGCTGTGGGCGCGCTTCGACACCGGGACCATCGCGCTGCTGGTGGACCGGGTGTCCGACCTCGGGAACACCGCGACCTGGGCGCCCGCACTGACGGCGCTGCTCGACGTGTGCGCCGCCGCCAACGACGTGGAACCGTTGCGCGAGGCCACCGCGCGGCTGCTGGCGGCCGAGGACCTGTTCGACGCCGAAGCCGACCGCGACCTGCCCGCCAGGCAACGGATCGGGGCCCTCGCCCGCATGGTGGTCGACCGTCCGTCGGCCGTGCTGCGCGCGGCCGCGGGCGCGCTCTCGGACGACCTGGCGGCGACCCCGGAGCACCGCGGGTCCGCCGTGGCGCTCGCGGTGGCGGCGATCCCCTGGGACGACGACCCGCTGCCGGGGCTGCGCGCCGTCACCGGGCTCGCCGACCGCCCCGCGCTCGCCGGTCGGGCCGAGGCCGAACTGACCGCGCGGCTGGACGGCGCCGTGCGGAGGATGCCGCGCGAGCGTGCGCTGGCGGTCGCCGGGACGCTGGCGGGCGAGGGTGCCACCGCCGCCCGGCTCGCGCTGGCGATCACGGCCGCCGCCGGTCGCGACACGGGCTGGCCCGAACACTGGCGGTCGCTGCTGCGCTCGCTGCGCCGCCACGAGGACCCGGACGTGCGGCTGGCGGCGTTGGACACGGTGACGGCGGTGGAGTAGCCGCCCCCTGCCGAGCCGGTGGGGCGGCCCCGTGGAGCGCACTGGCAGGATGTGCCGATGGACGCGCGGGGCAGGAACAACGTGGTCGTGACCGGTGTTGCGGACGGGCCGACGGTGCTGCTCGCGCACGGCTTCGGCTGCGACCAGAACCTGTGGCGCCTGGTCGTGCCCGCGCTGGCCGAGCGGTTCCGGGTGGTGCTGTTCGACCACGTCGGCGCGGGCGGGTCGGACCTGTCGGCCTGGTCGGAGCGGCGGTACTCCACGCTCGACGGCTACGCCGCCGACGTCCTCGACATCTGCTCCGAACTCGACCTGCGCGACGTGGTGCTGGTCGGGCACTCGGTGTCGGCGATGATCGCCGTACTGGCGGCCAACCGCGACCCGTCCCGGATCGCGAAGCTGGTGCTGCTGACCCCGTCGCCGTGCTACATCGACGACGGCGACTACCGCGGCGGCTTCAGCCGCGCCGACATCGACGAGCTGCTGGAGTCCCTGGACAGCAACTACCTCGGCTGGTCGGCCGTCATGGCACCGGTGATCATGGGCAACCCCGACCGCCCGGAACTCGGGTCCGAGCTGACCGAGAGCTTCTGCCGCACCGATCCGGCGATCGCGCGGGTGTTCGCCCAGACCACGTTCCTGTCCGACAACCGAGCCGACCTGACCGGCGTCACCGTGCCCACGCTCGTCCTCCAGTGCTCCCAGGACGCCATCGCACCGCCCGAGGTGGGGCGGTTCGTGCACGAGCGGATCCGCGGCAGCGAACTCGTGACGCTGGACGCGACCGGGCACTGCCCGCAGCTCAGCGCGCCCGAGGCGACCGCCGCGGCCATCACGGCGTTCGCAGGCACACCGTGATGTGCGAGACCGGTGACGACCTCACCGGCGGCACGGAGGAGAGCGCCGGACCGGACCCGGCCTTCTCCGCCCTGCTGGAGGACAGCGCCGAGGACCTGTACGAGAACGCCCCGTGCGGCTACCTGTCCACGTTGATGGACGGCACCATCGCCAAGGTCAACGCCACCCTGCTCCGCTGGCTCGACTACCGGCACGACGACCTGGTCGGACGGCGGCGGTTCGCCGACCTGCTGACCGTGGGCGGGCGGATCTACCACGAGACGCACATCGCGCCCTCGTTGAGCATGCACGGCGAGATCGGCGGGCTCGCGCTGGAACTGCGCGCGGCCGACGGGACCCGGCTGCCCGTGCTGGTGACCTCCGCGGTCAAGTCGGGCCCGGACGGCACGGCGCAGCTGATCCGCACCACGGTCTTCGACGCCCGCGACCGCCGCGCCTACGAGCAGGAGCTGCTGCGGGCCCGCCGGGAGGCCGACCTCGAACGGGAGCGGGTCCAGAAGCTGGCCACGACCCTCCAGCGCACCCTGGTGCCCCCGACCCTGCCCGCGGTGCCGGGGATGGAGGTCGCGGCCTACTACCACCCCGCCTCGACCGACGAGGTCGGCGGCGACTTCTACGACCTGTTCCCGCTGGCCGGCGGCATGTGGGGGTTCTTCCTCGGCGACGTGTCCGGCAAGGGCGCCGCGGCCGCCGCCGTCACCTCGCTGGCCCGCTACACGCTGCGCGCGGCCGCCGTCTCGCACACCGAGCCGATCGCGGTGCTGAACATCCTCAACACCGTCCTCAACCACGAGTACCACGGCGTCGACCCGCGCTTCTGCACGGTCGTCTACGGCGTGCTGACCCCGGACGCCGACGGCTGCGCGATCAGCATGGCCACCGGCGGCCACCCGCCCGCGGCGGTGATGCGCGCCGACGGCGGCGCCGAGTTCCTGGACCTGCCGGGTGGACAGCTGGTCGGCGCGCTGCCCGAAGCCAGGTTCGTGGACATCCGGGTGCGCATGGGGCCCGGCGACACCCTGCTGCTCTACAGCGACGGCCTCACCGAGGCCCGCACCCGCGGCCGGGTCCGCCACAGCGAGGAGGAACTCCTGGAGTTCCTGGGGACCATCGGCCCGACCACCGCGCCCGACGCGGTGACCGCGGTGACCGCCCTGCTCGCCGGGTTCGGCGACGGCGTCGACGACGACACCGCCCTGCTCTGCCTGAGCATCCCCGCGGGCGACCGGCCGTGACCGGACGCTTCACCGCGACCGCGCGACCGACCCCCACCGGCGTCGTGCTGCGGTTCGCGGGGGAACTCGACGCCGCCGCGGCGCCCGAGGCCCGCCGGGTGATCGTCGGCCTGGTCCTGGAACGGGGGCAGCACCTGGTCCTCGACCTGTCCGGACTCGCGTTCTGCGACTCCAGCGGCATCTCCGCCCTGCTCGCGGCCCGCAACACCGCCATCGCCGCCGACGCTGGTATCGCCCTGGTCGCCGTGCCCCCCGGCCTGGCGCGCACCTTCGCGCTCATCGGCCTGGCCGAGGCCTTCGCCACCTACCCCACCGTCGAGGACGCCGACTCGGCCTGGACCGCCCGGTCCTGACCCGGCCGCGCGCTACCGCAAAGCGCCCGCGGCGGCCTTCCGGACCGCGGCGGTCAACGCCGACAGCACCGTGGACTCCAGGCGCCAGCACTGCCAGTGCAGCGGCACGTCCAGGTGGCGGCCGGGCGCCAGGGCGACCAGGCGGCCGTCGGCGAGGTCCTGGCGGACGGCGGCCTCGGGCACCAGGCCCCAGCCGAGGCCGAGGCGGATCGCCTCGGTCAGGCTGTCCGACGCGGGCACGTAGTGGGTGGGCGGGTCGGTGTCGCGGTCGGTCATCGAGCGGGCGAAGCGGCGTTGG
This sequence comes from Umezawaea sp. Da 62-37, assembly GCF_032460545.1. Classification (GTDB taxonomy): domain Bacteria; phylum Actinomycetota; class Actinomycetes; order Mycobacteriales; family Pseudonocardiaceae; genus Umezawaea. Next base: position 11,358,929 of record NZ_CP135965.1, on the reverse strand, counting down.
ACGGCGTCCTTGCGGTTGAAGCAGACCACGGGCGCGGCGGCGAACGCGTCGGCCGGGTCGCGGTCGGCGAACCACCGGGCGTGGCAGCCGGGTGCGGCGACGGCGAGGTAGCGCATGGCGCCGAGCCTGGTGACCCGGCAGCCCTGGACGGCGGTGCGCTCGGAGGTGACGGCGGCCACGACGGCGCCCGCGCGCAGCAGTTCCGCGGTGTGGCCCTCGTCGTCGGTGTGCAGTTCGAACACCACGTCGGGCAGGTCCGCGAGGACGGGCAGGAACCAGTTCGCGAGCGAGTCCGCGTTGACGACGACGGCGACGCGGGTGCGGGCCTGTCCGCCCAGGGCCCCGCGGGCGGCGGCGAGCGCTTCGCGTTCGAGCAGGGCGACCTGGCCGCCGAGCCGCACCAGCGGCCTGCCCGCGTCGGTGGGCTCGCACGGCCGTGTGCGGCGGACCAGCACCTGGCCGACGACCTGCTCCAACGCCTTGATCCGCTGGCTCACCGCCGAGGGCGTCACGTGCAGCACCCGCGCCGCGGCGTCGAAGCTGCCGTGGTCGACGACGGCCTGGAACGTCGCGAGCTGCACCGGATCGAGTGGCATAAGCCATTCTAATGGTGCTGAAGGAACTTTAGCTGGAGTGCGGGAGCACGTGCTCCTAGCGTCACCGGCATGGGTTCCGCTCTCGCCGGTTTCGGCTTCTGCTTCGCTTTGATCGTCGCCATCGGGGCGCAGAACGCCTTCGTGCTGCGCCAAGGCCTCCGCCGCGAACACGTGCTGCCGGTCGTGGTCACCTGCGTGGTGGCCGACGCGGCGCTGGTGGCCGCGGGCATCGCCGGGCTCGGCGCCGTCCTGACGTCCGCGCCCGCCGCGCTGGCGGCCGTGCGCTGGGGCGGTGCCGCGTTCCTGCTCGGCTACGCCCTCCTGGCCGCGCGCCGGGCCTTCCGCCCGAGTTCGCTCACGCCGCTGGACCTCCCGCCCGCCACGTTGCGGGCGACCATGCTGGCGTGCCTGGCGATGACCTTCCTCAACCCGCACGTGTACCTGGACACGGTGCTGCTGATGGGGGCCGTCGCCCACGACGACCCAAGCCCCTGGGTGTTCGGCGCGGGGGCGACGGCGGCGAGCGCCCTGTGGTTCACCGGCCTGGGCCTTGGCGCCCGCAAACTCGCCCCGGTCCTGTCGCGCCCGGCCGCGTGGCGGTTCGTGGACGGCTCGATCGCCGTCGTGATGACGGCGATCGGCGTGTCCCTGGCGATGGGGTGAGCCTCAGGCGGGCACGGCGGTGGTGGCCAGGGCGTCGGTCAGCCGCCGGAGGTCGGACGGCGGGGACTCGAGCAGCGGGAGGCGCACGGTCGCGTGCGGGATGATCCCCAGTTCGACCAGCGCGGCCTTGGCCATGATGGCGCCCGAGGAGGTGCGCATGACGGCGTCCACCAACGGGATCAGCGAGGTCTGGACGGCCCGCGCCGCGTCGAGGTCGCCGTGGCGGACCGCGCGGATGAGTTCGGCGTTGCGGTCGGCCGCGATGTTGCCCACGACGCTGACCACGCCGGTGGCGCCGGAGGCGAGGTAGGGCAGGTTCAGCTCGTCGATGCCGCAGTAGTAGGCCAGCGACGTGCGGGCCATGACGGACATCGCCTCGAACAGGTCGCCCTTGGCGTCCTTGACCGCCCGGATCCGGGGGTGCTCGGCGAGTTCGACCAGCGTGGCCTCCGCGAAGGCGAGACCGGTGCGCGCGGGGACGTCGTAGAGCATCACGGGCAGCGCGGTGGCGTCGGCGACCGCCGTGCAGTGGGCCAAGACCCCCGCCTGGGTCGGCCTGGAGTAGTACGGGCAGACGAGCAGCAGCGCGTCCGCTCCGGCCGCCTCGGCCTCGCGGGCCCGGCGGACGCTGGACGCCGTGTCGTTGGTGCCGACGCCGGCGATCACCTTGGCGCGGCCGGCCACCTGGTCCACCGCGGCGCGGATGAGCCGGGTGGTCTCGGCCCCGGTCAGGGTCGGCGACTCACCGGTGGTCCCGGCGACGACGACGCCGTCGCAGCCGGTGGCCAGCAGGTGGTCGACGAGGTCGGTGAGCGCCGGGTCGTCGAGCGTGCCGTCGGGGCGCATCGGGGTGACCGCGGCGACGAGGTTGGAGCCGAAGAGCAGGTGCGGCGAGTCGGTCATGGGACCACCCTGACCCGGCCAGACCCATGCGGTCCAGCGAAGGTTCTTTGCGGGTATTGCGTAGCTTGGCTTCATGATTGATGTCGGAACGCTGCGGGCACTGCGATCGGTGGCCGCCCTCGGGACGCTGGCGCGGGCGGCCGACGAACTCGGGTTCACGGCCTCGGCGGTGTCGCAGCAGATCAAGAGGCTCGAACGGCAACTCGGCGTGCCCGTGCTCGCGCAGGCGGGGCGCGGTGTCGTGCTCACGCCCGCCGGGCAGGCCATCGTCGACTCGGCGCACGAGGTGTTCCAGGCCCTGGAGCGCTGCGCCCAGGCGGCCCGGTCGGTGTCGGAGGGCGCGCCGCGCGGTGTGCTGCGGGTGGTCGCGTTCTCGACCGCCATCCGCGGCCTGCTCGCACCCGCGGTCGTGAGCCTGTCCGCGCGCCACCCCGACCTGCGCGTGGAGATCACCGAGCAGGACCCCGACCAGGCGCTCCACCGCGTCGACGCCGGCACGGCTGACCTGGCCCTCGTCCACGACGCCGACGGACTGCCGGTCCTGCCGCCGTCGTCGCTCACCCGGCGGCATGTGCACACCGACGTCGGCGACGTGGTGGTGGACCGGGCTCACCCGCTCGCCCGGCTCGACCGGCCGTTGACCGGCGCCGACCTCGCGGGCCACGCCTGGGTGACCAGCCCGCCGGGCACAGTGTGCCACCAGTGGTTCCGGCGGCTGGTCGCGGACCTGCCCGAGGAGCCGGACGTGCGCCACCTGGTCGACGACTTCGCCACCCAGCTGTCGCTGGTCGCCACCGGCGGAGTCCTCGCCCTGATCCCCCGCCTCGCCCGCCCGCCGCTGGGCGAGGGACTGGTTTCCCGACCGCTGCGCCGCAGGCCGACCCGCGAGGTGCACGCGGCGTGGCGCCGCAGCGCCGACGCCAGTCCGGCGCTCCGCGCGGTGCTCGCCGAACTCGCCCCCGAGGAGCGCGACCCGGCGCCGGACCCCCGCTGATCGGTGGTCCCGCGTGGTGCGTGAGGGGCGGTCGCCGGAGGAAGCCGACGGCCGCCGCCACCCAGTATCCGGCATCGGGACGACGGGGCGAGCCGGCGAGCGCGGTCCCTCGATCGGGAGACCGCCACCGGCCCGGCGGAGGTTCGACATTCCGCATCGGTATTGCGAGCAAGGATCGCTTTAGTGATAGCCTATAACCATCAAGAGCGGCTGTCACAACGAAGGGGTGTCCCGTGGAGCACGACGCCAGGAAGATCACCGTCTCGGGTGCGTCCGGTCTGATCGGCGCTCACCTCGTCGCCCGCCTGCGCGAGCGCGGTGACGAGGTGAGCGTCCTGTCCCGGTCCGCGAACCCCGACTTGTCGACGTGGCAGTGGGATCCGCTCGACGGACCCGCCCCGGCCGAGGCGCTCGCCGGCCGGGACGCCGTCGTCCACCTCGCGGGCGAACCCATCGGCCAGCGGCTGACCGACGAGGTCAAGGACCGGGTCCGGCGGTCGCGGGTGGTCGGCACCCGGAACCTGGTCGAGGGCCTGCGGGCGATCCCCGAAGCGGACCGGCCAAAGGTGCTCGTCTCCAGCTCGGGCGTCGCCTACTACGGGCCCCGCGGCGACGAGGAGATCACGGAGTCGACGCCCGCCGGGGACACGTTCCTGGCCAGGGTCTCCGCCGAGTGGGAGCAGGAGGCCGCCAGGGCCGCCGACTTCGGCGTGCGGGTGGTGCGGATGCGCACCGGCGTGGTCCTGGACGCCTCGGGCGGGACCTTGAAGTCCTTGCTGGCCACGTACCGGGCGGGCATGGGCGGGCCGATCGCGGGCGGCGCGTTCGCGGTGCCGTGGATCCACGTCGACGACATCGTCGGGCTGTACGTGAAGGCGGTGGACGACGCGTCGTGGAGCGGCGCCTACAACGGCACCGCGCCGGAACCGGTGACCCAGAAGGAGTTCTCGAAGGCGCTCGGCCGGGCGCTGCGCAGGCCCGCGGTCCTGCCCACGCCGGGGTTCGCGCTGAAGGTGATGCTGGGCGAGATGGCCGACATGGTGACCACTGGTCAACGCGCCGTGCCACGCCGGGCGCTCGACGGCGGGTACACCTACGCGCACCCGGACCTGGACGCGGCACTGGCGGACGCGCTGCGCTAGTGCGGCGACCGAACCCCCACCGAGTTTCGCGGTCACCGCGTTAGACCCCGATCGCGCGCATCACCAGGTCGGTCAGCTTGTCGTGGTAACCCGGTTCCAGGTCGGCGGCGCGGACGCTCAGGCGCCAGTACAGCGAGGCGGCGAGGAGGTCGAGCGCCAGTTCCAGGTCGACGTCGGGGCGCAGTTCGCCGCGGTCGACCGCGCGCAGGAGCTTGGCCCTGGCCAGTTCGCGGCGGGGTGTGCCGATCACGGTGTCGGTGAACGCGGCCAGTTCCGGGTTGCGGGCCATCTCGGCGACGAGGTCGGGCAGGATCCGGGACAGCAGGGGGTCGGTCATCCACTCGGTCAGCGCGTCGAGCGACTTGCGCACGTCGCCCCGCAGGGAGCCGGTGTCGGGGACGACGGCGAGCGGCACGACGTGGTCGGCGAGCACCGCCATCGCCATCTCCTGCTTGGACGGCCACCGGCGGTAGAGCGCGCTCTTGCCGACGCCCGCCCGTTTGGCGACGGACTCCATCGACAGCCGCGCGAAGCCCAGTTCGGCCCACTCCCGCAGCACGGCCTGCGTGATCGCCATGGTGGTGGCCGGTTGCAGCACGGCCGCTCCGGTGGGTGCGCGACGGGTCATGGGGCGGAGTCTAACCCGCGTCGGGACGGCACCGGCTCGTCCCGTGCTATGTTGGTCGGGACGCTACCGTCTCGTCCTATTTTGGAGCACTTGAAGATGAACCCCACCGAACTCGTCGACCACGCGCTGGACCTGCTGCTGCGCAAGGACATGAAGTCGTTCGCTGGCCTGTTCGCGGAGGACGGCGTCCTGGAGTTCCCGTTCGCCGCACCCGGCGCCCCGCAGCGGGTGGACGGCCGCGCCGCGATCGAGGAGTACCTGCGCGGCTACCCGGACATGCTGGACGTCCGCGAGGTCGCCGAGAAGGTCGTGCACCGGACCGAGGACCCCGAGGTCGTGATCGTCGAGATGGCGGTCGACGGGGTCGTGGTCGCCACCGCGACGCCGTACCGGATGCGCTACATCGCGGTGCTGACCGTGCGGGACGGCGAGGTCCGGCGCTACCGCGACTACTGGAGCCCGGCCGCCGCGGCGGAGATCATGGGCGGCGCCACCACGTTCGCGGGCGGCTCGGATGTCTGAGGTCCTCGTCATCGGCGCGACCGGCACGACCGGGTCGCGGGTCGCCGCGTTCCTGCGCGAGCACGGCACCACACCCCGACCCGCCACGCGCACACCCCGGTCCGCCGGGCAGGTGCGGTTCGACTGGGCCGACCGGGAGACCCACGCGCCCGCGTTGCGGCGGGTCTCGGCCGTCTACCTGGTCGCGCCCGTCGGGGTGGTCGACCCGGTGCCGCTGGTGGAGCCGTTCTTGCAGGAGGCGCTGCGCCAGGACGTCCGCCGGGTCGTGCTGCTCAGCTCGTCGGCGATGCCCGAGGGCGTGCCGCCGCTGGGCGCGCTGCACGGCCTCGTCGCCGCGACGATGCCGGAGTGGGCGGTGCTGCGGCCGTCGTGGTTCATGCAGAACTTCACCGGCGACCACCCGGCGGCGGCGGGCGCGCGGGCGGGCGGGATCGTCAGCGCGACGGGTGGGGCGAAGGTCGCCTTCGTGGACGCGGGCGACATCGCCGCCGTCGCCGGGCGCGCGTTGACCGACGACGTCCCGCACAACACCGCCCACCTGCTCACCGGGCCGACGGCGCTGAGCTACGCCGACGTCGCCGGGATCGTGTCGCGGCGGCTGGGCACGCCGGTGCGGCACCGGTCGCTGTCCACCGACGAGCTCGTGCGCCACCTGGTGGAGCACGGCGGCATGACCGCCGGGTTCGCCGGGTTCCTCGCCGCGCTCGACGAGGACGTCCGCGGCGGATCGGAGGACCGCGTCACCGACACCGTCGAGCGGGTCACCGGGCGTCCGGCCAGGAGCTTCCAGGAGTTCGCGGACACCGAGATCATGCCCGCAAAACTTTCGACACATATCTGAAAGTTTCGATCATCATCAATCGGTGCTTTCACCATTCTTGCTGTTCAGCCAACCATATGAGACCCGATACCACCCGAAACTACGCGTCCGAAAGGTGCATCGCGGCAGTACGGTGAAGCCGCCCCTGGCCGCCATCCTTCAAGGAGGAAGGATGCACCTCAGTACCTCTCCCCCCGTCGGACGCCCCGCGTCGACGGTTCCCGCCCGCCGCGGCGGCGTCGTGGTGAAAGCACTCGGAGTCCTCGTGACCGCGCTCGCCACGGTGATCGCCGTGCTGACCGCGCCGCAGGCCTCGGCCGCGACGCTCACCGAGGTGACGGGGTTCGGCACGAACCCCAGCAACCTGCGCATGCACATCTACGTGCCCGACCGCGTGGCAGCCCAACCAGGCGTGCTGCTCGCGGTGCACTACTGCACGGGCACCGGACCGGCGTTCCACTCCGGCTCGGAGTTCGCCCGCTTGGCAGACCAGTACGGGTTCATCGTGATCTACCCGTCCGCGACGCGGAGCGGGCAGTGCTTCGACGTGTCCTCGGCGCAGGCGCTCAAGCGCGACGGCGGCAGCGACCCCGTCGGGCTGATGTCGATGGTGCGCTACACGTTGCAGCGCTACAACGGCGACGCGAGCAAGGTGTTCGTCACGGGTGTGTCGTCCGGCGCGATGATGACCAACGTGATGCTGGCGAACTACCCGGACGTCTTCCAGGCGGGCGCGGCGTTCGCCGGTGTGCCGGACGGGTGCTTCGCCACCGCGGACGGCTCGGGGTGGAACAGCGCCTGCGCCAACGGCACCGTGCTCAAGACGCCCCAGGAGTGGGGTGACATCGTCCGGTCGGCCTACCCCGGCTACTCGGGCGCGCGGCCGAGGATGCAGCTGTGGCACGGGACCGCGGACGACACGCTGCGGTACCCGAACTTCGGCGAGGAGATCGACCAGTGGACCAACGTCCACGGCCTGTCGACGACGCCGACGTCCACCGACAGCCCGCAGTCGGGCTGGACCCGCACCAAGTACGGGACCAAGGTCGAGGGCATCTCGTTGCAGGGCACCGGGCACAACCTGCTCGCGTCCGGCATGGCGCTGCGGGCGATCCAGTTCTTCGGCCTGGACCAGAGCGGCCCGACCACCACCACGACAACGACGACAACGACCACCACGACGACGACCACCACGCCCAACCCGCCCGCGGGAGCGTGCAAGGTCGGCTACGTGGTCAACGCGTGGAACAACGGCCTGACCGGCAGCATCACGATCACCAACACCGGCGGCAGCGCGCTGAACGGCTGGAAGCTCGGGTTCACCCTGCCCGGCGGGCAGACGATCACCTCGGGCTGGGGCGCGACCTACTCCCCCGCCACCGGGGCGGTGACCGCGACGAACGTGTCCTACAACGGGGCGCTCGCCGCGGGCGCCTCCACCGGCATCGGGTTGCAGGCCACGCACACGGGCAACGCCGCGGCGCCGACCGCGTTCACGTTGAACGGGGCGGCCTGCGCGATCGGCTAGTGCGGTGACCGCGATCCTCACCGGGTTTCGCGCCGCTCGGGGCGAAACCCGGCAAGGGTCAGCGGTCACCGCACTGGAAGGTGAAGGGGGTGGAGGCCCGGAGGCCTCCACCCCACCTCCCCCTTCCGGCGAGGCCACGCCCTCGGAGGGTTCCGGAAGAACGGCTCGGCCCGGACGTCGCGGCTGCAGGGTTGCCGCGACGTCCGGGCCGGGTGCGTCCCGACGATCAGGACAGCGGGCAGGTGTTGCGGTACTCCTCGACCAGCGTGCTCGCCGACGGTCCGGGGCAGAGGAACTGGTCGTAGCGGGTGTCGTTGTCGACGAAGCGCTTGAGCCACGAGAGGCTGTACTTCGCGACGGTGGTGTTGGCGCTGGTGGGCGCCGAGTGGCTGGCGTTGTTCAGCTCCAGGTACGACTTGTCGGTGGCCGACGTCATGCTGGTGTAGAACGGCTCCGAGTGCTGCGAGACCGGCGCGGTGGTGTCGCTCTCCGCGCCGATGATCATCGTCGGGACCTTGACCGTCGAGAAGCTCTTGGTCGAGTGCCACGGGGTCAGCGGGATCGCGGCCTGCAGGGCGGGCCGGGTGCGCGCGGCCGCCAGGGAGCCGCCGCCGCCCATCGAGTGGCCCATCACGGCGAGCCGGGTGGCGTCCACGCGGGTGCGGACCGCGCTGGTGCCGCTCAGGTAGTCCAGTGCCGCCAGCAGCTGCGTGCCGCGGCTGTCGGGCTGGTCGAGCGTGCTGTTGGTGTCGATGGTGAACACCACGAAACCCTGCGAGGCCAAGCGCGGACCCAGCCAGCTGACGCTGGACTGCGACGCGGTGAAACCGGGCGAGATGGCGATGCCGCCGAACGTGCCGACGCTGGTGTCGGTCGGGTAGTAGATGGTGCCGCCGCCGAAGCCGGACACCGACGAGCGGGCCACGGTCGTCGTGGCGGTGGCGAACGAGCCTCGGGTCGCCTCGATGCTCGCGGTCGTGGGAGCCGGACCGCGCTCATAGGGGTTGGCCGCGGCGGTGGCGGGTACCACCGAGACACCGGCCAGGAACACGGCCAGCGCGGGGATCAGGTTGCGGAGTCGCACGGTGAATCGCACCTCGCTTGTGCAGGGGGATAAGCACGGCTGACCTTCCGGGAGCGGAGCCGCCGCACGCATCGGCGGATGTACCGGTCCACCGCAACCGCCACCGCAAGGGGTAGCGGACGCTCCATCGGTGGAACCACCGGGTTCGACCACCGCGACGAGGTCCGTGAAGGGTGAACCTTCGGCGCTTCACAACGAGTCCCGTCATGTGGGACAACTGGGGAATGCTGCTCGGACGGGATCGGCAGCGCGTCGCCGTGGACGCGGTGCTCGACCGCGCCCGCGCGGGGCGCGGCGGCGCCTTGGTGCTGCGCGGCGAACCCGGATCGGGCAAGTCGTCCCTGCTGCGGGCCGCGCGGCTGGCCGCCGCCGACTTCACCGCGGACGGCCGTCGGGTGCTGCTGTGCGTGGACGACGCGCACCGCCTCGACCTGACCGCGCTGCTCGACCTCGTGCGCGAGATCGACGACGAGCCGGTGGCCGTGCTCATCGCCACCGAGGGCGGCGCGCTCGGCCTGCCGTGCGTCGACCTGGAGCCGCTCGACCACGCCACCAGCATCCGCGTGCTGCGCGACCTGCGGCCCGGTCTGTCCGCCGACCTCGCCGACGACCTCGCCCACACCGCCTGCGGCAACCCGCTCGCACTGGTGGAACTGTCGCGGTCGCTGACCAGCGAGCACCTGGGCGGCGCCGTGCCCGCCCCGCACCTCCTGCCCGAGGGCAGTTCGCTGCGCCGCAGGCTGCGCGACCGGCTGGACGCCCTGTCCGACCCCGCCAGGCACGCGCTCGCGCTCGTGGTGGTCGACGGCGACGTGGACGTCGAGACCCTGGTGCGCCTGCCCGGCCTCGGCGTGGCGGCGGTCGAGGAGGCGTCCGCGCTGATGGACCCCCGGCCGCTCGTCCGCGAGACGCTGCGCGCCGAACTCCCCCTCTCAGCCCGCTACGCCGCGCACGCCACCCTCGCCGAGTCCCTGCCGCCGGGACCGCGGCGGACGTGGCACGAGGCCGTGCTGCTGCCCGGCGCGCGCGACACCCAGGCCGACGGCCTCGCCGAGGCGGCGTCGCTGGCGCGCCGTCGGGGCGACTTCGCCGCGGCGGCCCGCGACCACGGCCGCGCCGCCGCCCTTACCACCGCCTACGACCACCGGGCGCGCCTGCTGGTCGCCTCGGCCGCCGACCACTGGAAGCGCGGTGTCCCCCACCAGGCCCGAGCCCTGCTGCGCGAGGCCACGCCGCTGTCGGACGACTCCGAACTGCGCGCGCTCGCCGACGTGGTGCGCGGCGGGCTCGACCTGGGCAACGGCCAGCCCGACACCGCCGCGCGCAGGCTCATGCGCGCCGCGGGCGACCTGCTGGGCACCAACCGGAGCCTGGCGATCACCGCGCTGGGCTTCGCGGGCGAGGCCGCGGCCATGGCGGGCGCCCACCACATCCACGGCCGGATCGCCGAGTTCGCCGCCGGGCTGCGCACCCATGGCGAGCCCGCCACGACCCGGCTGATCCTGGACCACCTGGTCGGCACCGCGGCGAGCTACGCGGGCCGCCACGAGGAGGCGCGACCCGCCCTGCGGTCCGTGGTGGAACTGGCCGACGTCGACCCCACCCCGCACGGGAAGATCTGGGGCGGCCACGCGGCCTACATCCTCGGTGACGCCGACAAGGCGCACGAACTGGCGGGACGCGGCGTGACGGCGGCCCGCGAGAGCGGCCTGACCGCGCTCGTGCCGTGGGCGCTGACCTGCCGCGCCCTGTCGGCGCTGATGGTGGACCAGCACTCGGTCGCCCTCACCGCCGCCTTCGAGGGCGTGCACGCCGCGGGCGCCGCGGGCCAGCACAACGCCGTGGTCGACCACCTGGTGATCCTCGCCCTGCTCGCGGCGCTGCGCGGGGACGCCGACACCGCGGTGCACCGGATCGGCAACGCGGCCGAGCAGATCGAGCACCGCGGCCTCGGCCGGTGCGGCACGATCGGCGCGTGGGCGTTCGTGTGCGTGGACCTGACCCGCGACCGGCCCGCCGACGCGCTCAGGCGCATCCCGCCGATCGCGGCGGGCGGCGTGCACGCGGGCATCAAGGCCATGGCCGCACCGCACCTCGTGGAGGCCGCCGTCGCCTGCGGGCGGGCGTCCTCGGCGGAGGGCACCCTGCGCCGTTACGACCGGTGGGCGCGCAGCAGCCAGAGCCCGGCGCGGATGGCGCTCGCGCACCGCTGCCACGCGCTGATGTCCGACGGGGCGGAGGCCGACGAGCACTTCACCGAGGCGATCCGCCTGCACGAGGTCAGCGGCGCCACGATGGAGCTGGCCAAGACCGAGCTGTTCCACGGCACCCGGCTGCGCCGCAACCGCAAACCCAAGCAGGCCAGGGAACTCCTCCGCGACGCCGTGCGCCACTTCGAGTACCACGAGGCCGACTACTGGGCCGACCGCGCCCGTGCCGAACTGCGCGGCGCGGGCGACACCACCAGCTCGCCGCACGCCGGGCGCGCCGTCGACCTGACCCCGCAGCAGTCGCAGATCGCCCGGCTCGTCGCCGAGGGCGCCACCAACCGCGAGGCCGCCGCGCGCCTGTTCCTCAGCCAGCGCACCGTCGAGCACCACCTGCGCAACATCTTCACCAAGCTCGGCATCCGCTCCCGCATCGAGCTCACCAAGGTGTTCACCTGAGCCGGTGCCCCGCCGTCCCGCGGAGAACGATCAAGATTCCCGTCCCCGAGGTGCAACCGGATCGGTCGCCATGAGCGTGACTAGCCCGGTACCGCACGATGGAGGGGTCGAATGAGTGATCGGGACGCCGAGTTCGCCGAGTACTTCGCGGGGAGGTCGAGCGCCATGCGCGGCACGGCGTACTTGCTGTGCGGCGACTGGCACAGGGCCGAAGACCTCGTGCAGGCCACTTTCACCAAGCTCTACCTGGCCTGGCGGCGGATCTCCCGGCACGAGGTGCTCGACGCCTACACCCGGCAGATCCTCGTGCGCACGTTCGTCTCGGACACCCGGCGCGGCTGGTTCCGCAAGGAGCGCCAGGCCGACTTCCCGCCGGACTCCGAGGCACCGGGGAGCGGGTCCGCGGAGGACCGGCTCCTGCTGATCGAGGCGTTGACGCACGTCGCGCCGCGGCAACGGGCGGTGCTCGTCCTGCGGTACTGGGAGGACCTGTCGGTCGAGGAGACCGCCAGGGCGTTGAACTGCACGACGGGAACGGTGAAGAGCCAGGCCGCGCGGGGGCTGCAGACGCTGCGCGGTCGGCTCGCCGACGAGTACCAGGAGAGGGTCCGATGAACGAGCACGAGCTCAAGAGCGCCTTGCGGGACGTGATGGTGGCGAGCAGCCCCCCGCCGCCCATGGACACCGGGACCGCGGTGGCCGTGGGGAGGAAGGCGCGGGCACGGCGCCGCGCCACCTGGGGCGGCGCGGTGGCGGGTCTGGCGGTCGTGGGGATCGCGGTGGGCGCCACGTACCTGCCGTCGTTGACCGGCGGCCAGGTCGAGAGCGCGGGGCCGGGGAAGGGATCTGACAACCCCATCGGGGTCACCGGGAGCCTGGTGCCCAACGCGCCCGCGAACGAAACCGGCAGGCCTTCGGCCGGGGCCCCCGGCACCGAGACGAGCTGGCCGGACGGGCAGACCGACCGCACGGCCAGCAACGGGCCCCGCGCGGACAAGAGCGCGGGACTGGTGGCCGGGCTCAGGGCGGCGCTGCCGCCGGGGCTGCTGGGCGTCGACAGCCTCAAGGAGGCGACGAGCCGCACCCAGTCCCAGTTCGAGGCGTACACCGACACCGGCGGTCAGGTGTGGGAGTACCTGGCGTCCACGCCGGTCGTGGCGACCGGCGGTGAGAAGACCGGGACCCTGTACGTGCAGATCACCACGGCGGGCAACGACTTCCCGGCCGATCCGTGCGGGGCGACCACGCGGAGCTGGGGCATCAAGGGCACCTGCGCGGTCGTCGACGTCGACGGCAAGCAGGTCGGGGTGCTCACCTCCGACGGCGGCGGCAGCGAAACGGAGTTCGACCAGCTCGTCGCCTACCGGTACGACGACGGCACCGTGGTGTTCGTCGCGCAGGCCAAGGACGTCGACGGCAGCACGCTGACCCCGCTGGACGCCCTGCCGCTGACCTCGCAACAGCTCACGGCGCTGGTGACCGACCCGAAGTTCCACCTGGACTGACCGGTGCCGGGCTTGCGGCGGCCGTGACCGCCGCAAGCCCGTCCCGCTCAGCCGGTGGACGTGGTGATCACCGAGAACACCGATCCCTGCGCCGCTACCCTGGCGCTGAGGTCCGTGGTGATCGTGTCGATCGGCACGTAGTTGTTCAGCTCCCCCGACTGGCAGGCCCCGGAGCGGCTCTGCTGGCTGCCCTCCAGGATCCCCAGCGCGGTGTGGTCGACCTGGCTGAACAGCGGTCCCCCGCTGTCACCCGCGCGGGCGCAGAGGTCGGTGTTGATGCCGACGTCGGTCGACAGGACCCGGCCGCACCGGGTGCCGACGAGGTAGTCCACGCCCGCGCCGCTGTCGACGGAGTCCGGGTAGTTGACCGCGCTGGAACCGGATCCGGTCGCGCACACGACCGACCCGGCCCTGACCTGCGCCAGCCCGCGCACGCCGGTGATGTACTCGTCCACGGACGTCGCCTGCTGACCGCACGGGGTGTCGCCGTCGCTGTCCAGTCCGCCGTTGCGGCAGTAGGTCAGGACCCGGTTGCGCCCGGTCTGGCTGTCGAGCCACGCGGTGGCCGTGGCGGTGTCGACGTAGGGCAGCGCCGCGTAGTCGTAGGGGTAGGAGTTCTTCTCGATCCCGTGCTGCGCCAGGACGTCGAAGCCGTTGTGCTGGGTCGGCGTGTTGTTCGTCTTGGTCGCCATGCAGTGGCCCGCGGTCAGCACCCACGCCTTGCCGGGGAACCCGCCGCCGGTCGAGCGGAGGTTGAACGCGCTGGTGCACCCGCCCCAGGTCCCGTTGTCCCGCTTCATGTCCAGCCGCAGACCGCCCCTCATCGGGCCGTAGTCCGTGCAGTACAGCGGATGGCAGAAGCCCCAGTCCACGTCCGGGGTGGAGGCCAGCGGGATCGGCTTCACCAGCGTCCGCACCACCGCGGGCTCACCGGAGACCGCGCGCCGCACGGCGTCCGTCGTGGACCCGGTGGCCGACAGCCCCTTCTCCTTGGCGACCCAGTCGCGCTCCCAGACGACGACCCGGTTCTCCGCCTCGCTGACAGCGGGCAGGTAGATCGCGTCCGAACCGGTCCCGACCTGCGCGGCGATCCTGTCCCGCGCCTTCGTCAGGTCCGCCAGCGAGTAGCCGACCCGGTCGGTCCGCACGTGCGCGCGGTCCAGTCCCGCCAGGAACGGTTCGGCGGCGGCGGGCTTGGTCATCGAGACCACCAGCACCCCGCCCGCCTCCTGGTCGATCCGCATGCCGCCGTACTCGGCGCCCGCGTCGCGCCGCAGCCGCTCGTCGAGGCCCGCGGCGTCGCGCTGCAACTCCAGCCGCCGCAACGCCTCCCGCTCGGACACGCCGAAGGTCTGCACCAGGTACCTCACCGACGGCAGCACCGACGCGAGGTCGAGCGACCCGGCAGCCGACGGCGCCGCGCCGACACCGGTGGACGAACCGGCCACCACTATCGCGGCCGCCGCGAACACGGCCATCACGGCTCTTGAACTGAACGCTCTCACCATCGACATCCCCCAGTGATCGGTTGCCCCTCCATGGAACACATCCGGGGCGACCACGTCCGGGGAACGGGGGAGGTTGCCACGATCGCCGCACGAATGTCCGGAAACCTGGCCTGTCCCCGATGTTGACTCCATTGGTCGCCGAACTTTAATCTCGGGTTGAGAGCGCTCTCACATTTCAGACCACCCACCCCTGCTCCGGGAGGTCTCGTGCTGAACGCTGTCGTTCTCACGTCCCTGGTCCTGTCCCTCGTCGTGGTCCCGCCGCCCGAGCCCGCCGCGGTCCCGCCGCCGGCCGCCGCCTGCGACAACTACTGCGACACCCGCGATCCGGCGCTGCCGCGCAGCGCACAGCGGTCCGCGACCCGGCCGGACGCCACGTCCACCAGGTCCACCGGTGGCCCGTCGTCGAGCGGGCAGTCCCCGCCGTCGGCGCAGGCCGCGATCTGCAACAAGTACTGCGACGCCCGCGATCCGGGGCTCGCGCCCGCCGACCGGGTCACCCAGACCACGACCGTCGGCGCCAAGCAGGTCTCGATGCACTTCGACGACACCGACGCCATGGGCTGGGCCCGGATCACCCCCGCCGCGCAAGGCGACGAGGTGTGGCTGGACCGGTCGTTCGACGCGGGCGTCAGCTGGGGTTCCGGCTCGAAGCTGGGTGACACGACCACCCCGGCGGGGTTCGGCGACTGGCGCACGATGATGTTCAACGTGGACGACTGGGCCAACCTGGGCGTCGGCCTGCTGCGCGCCTGCGGCAGGCCGTCCGGGTCGACCGCCATCGGCTGCACGGCCTGGTACCGCACGACGTGGAACGCCGGGAACCGCCGCACCGCGGCCGCCACGGCGCTGATGGAGCGGTACAACCGCGGCAACGGGCTGTTCGACACGACCGGCTGGTGGAACTCGGCCAACGCCCTCACCGCGATCATCGACAACGCCCGGCTGACCGGGATGAGCAGCTACCGCTACGCCATCGCGAAGACCTACGACCTCAACCGGACCGCCTGGGACGGCAACTTCATCAACGCCTACAACGACGACGTCGCCTGGTGGGGCCTCGCGTGGATCGCCGCCTACGACCTCACCGGGGACAGCCGGTACCTGAACACCGCCCGCGCGGACGCCGACCACATGCAGCTGTACTGGGACTCGGTGTGCGGCGGCGGGGTGTGGTGGAGTTCGAGCAGGACGTACAAGAACGCCATCACCAACGGGCTCTACGTGCAGATCAACGCGGCGCTGCACAACAGGATCGGCGGGGACACCGTCTACCTGCAACGCGCCCGCACCGGCTGGACCTGGTTCCAGAACAGCGGGATGATCAACGGCTCCAACCTCGTCAACGACGGCCTCACCTCCGGCTGCGCCAACAACAACCAGACGACGTGGAGCTACAACCAGGGCGTGCCGCTGGCCGCGCTGACCGAACTCAACCGCGCCACCGGTGACAGCGCTTTCCTGACCAAGGCCCGCACGATGGCGAACGCCTCGACCGGCAGCGGCTCGCTCAACCCCGGCGGCATCCTGTTCGACAACGGGGGCGGCGGTGACGTCCCGTCGTTCAAGGGCGTCTACGCCCGCGGCCTGGCGGCGTTGAACGGCGCGCTGTCCGACCACCCGTACACCGCGTACCTCCAACGCCAGGCCGACAGCGCGTACAGCCGCGACCGCTCCGGCGCCGACTCCTACGACCAGCCGTGGGCGGGCCCGTTCAAGATCAGCGACGGGGCCCGGCAGCACAGCGCCGTGGACCTGATGAACGCCGCGGGCTGACCTCCGCGTGGCGCCGTGCCCCCTCACGGCGTCACGCGGGGTGCGGCACGTCACCGGGCCGATCCGCCGATCGCGGTGAAGACTGGGCGCCACGGAGGAGAGGAGGGCCCGTGGCGATCGTCTCGCGCGGATTCCGCGGCAGGCCGCGCGAGGATGGCGCGGCGCTGCCGCCCGGCCAGTACCGGACCGAGGACTTCCCGGTGCTGTCCACGGGCCCGACGCCGCGGGTGTCGACCGACCGGTGGAAGTTCACCGTCACCACCGAGGTCGGCGTCGAGCACACCTGGACGTGGCGGGACCTGCTGGCGCTGCCGCACGAGAAGCCCAGGGTGGACCTGCACTGCGTGACCAGGTGGTCCAAGTTCGGCACCACGTGGCAGGGCGTGTCGCTCGACGTGCTGCTCGACGGCGTGGAGACCACCGCGGACCACGCGATGGTGCACTCCTACGGCGGGTACACCACGAACCTGCCGCTGCTGGACCTGCTCGACGGGCAGGCGTGGATCGTCCGCCGCTACGACGGCGCGGACCTCACGCCGGAGCACGGCGGCCCGGCCCGCCTGCTGGTGCCGCACCTGTACCTGTGGAAGTCGGCGAAGTGGGTGCGCGGCATCCGGCTGATGCGGGAGGACGCTCCGGGCTTCTGGGAGGCCGTGGGCTACCACGGCTACGGCGATCCGTGGCGCGAGCAGCGCTACCAGGGCGACTAGCTTGGTGCGCGGGATGGCCTGGCACGTCGCGACGGTGGTCGCCGTGCGGGACGAGACGCCGGTCGCGCGCACGATCGTGCTGGACGTGCCGTCGTGGCCCGGCCACCTCGCGGGGCAGCACGTGGACCTGCGGCTCACCGCCGAGGACGGCTACAGCACCCAGCGCGGCTACTCGCTCGCCGCTCCCGCCAACGGCCACCGGATCGAGTTGACCGTGCAGCGGGTCGAGGACGGCGAGGTGTCGCCGCACCTGACGCGGGTCGTGGAGGTCGGTGACGTCTTCGAGCTGCGCGGCCCGATCGGCGGCTGGTTCGTGTGGCGGCCGGAGGACACCGCGCCGGTGCTGCTGCTCGCGGGCGGGTCCGGCATCGTGCCGCTGATGGCGATGATCCGCGCCCGCCGCTCCCCCGTGCCGTTCCGCCTGCTCTACTCGGTCCGCCGTCCCGCCGACCGCTTCTACGTGGACGAGTTGCGAAACCCGCCGCCCGGCGTGGACGTCACCTACGTCTACACCCGCAACCCACCCGAGGACTGGCCCCGCCCTCCCGAGCGGCTCAACGCCACCGACCTCGCCACCGCGGGCTGGCCCGCCGACCTCACCCCGGACTGCTTCGTCTGCGGCCCCACCGGTTTCGTTGAGGCCGCCGCCGACCTGCTCGTCGGCCTCGGCCACGACCCGAGCCGGATCAGGACCGAGCGCTTCGGCACGGGCGGCGACTGACCCGTCGGCCCGCTGTCGTCCGGAACACAGTTGCGCTCCGGGTTTGAGTTACATAGACTCAAACCATGTTCACCAGGCAAGAGGCACTGGACCAGGTCGAGCGGGCCACCTCGCCCACCGACCTCTTCGGTCCTCCCACCACGGACGCGGACCTCCGGAAGGAGGCTCAGCGCCGCTACCGGGGACTGGCAGCCGTGCTGCACCCGGACGTGGTCGGTCCGGCCGACGTGCGGGCGCACGCGGCCTCCGCGGAGCTGACCCGGCTGCACCACGAGTGGCGGCAGGCGACGTCGGTGGAGCTGCGGACCGCCACCGGGACCTACCGGGTCGGCGCGCCGCACGCGGTCGGCAGCGTCGCGAACGTGTACCGCACCGACGGGCCGCGGGTGGTCAAGGTGGTGCGCAACGCGGCGCTGAACCCGTTGCTGCACGCCGAGTGGCAGGCGCTGCGGGAGCTGCGCAAGTTCACCAACCGCGAGCCGTGGCTGCGGCCCTACTACCCCCGGATCACCGACTGCTCGGGCGACGTGGCCCGCGGCGACCGGGCGTTCACCGTCCTGGAGCCGCTGGTCGACGGGTTCGTCACGCTGGCCGAGGTGAAGCGGGCGTTCCCGAACGGCCTGGACGGCCGCGACTACGCGTGGATGCACCGCAGGCTGCTGCGCGCCGTGGCGGGCGCGCACCGGATCGGGCTGGTGCACGGCGCGATCTCCGCCGACAACGTGCTGATCCACCCCGAGCAGCACGGCGTCGTCCTGGTCGGCTGGTCGTTCGCGGTCGAGACGGGGCAGCGGCTGCTGGCGACCAGCAAGGCGATCGACTACCCGCCGGAGGTCCGCGACGGATCACCGGTCACCACCGCCACCGACGTCCACATGGCGCACGCGCTGATGCTGGAGCTGTTGGGGCGCGACGAGACCCGGCAGCGCGCGTTCGCCACCGGGTGCATGCAGGACAACCCGACCCGACGGCCCGACGCCGTCGACCTGATGGGCGAGTACGACGAACTGCTCGACGAACTCCACGGCGCGCGGGTGTTCCGCCCGTTCGCCCTTCCGCACCTCAAGGCAGGAGCCTGACCATGGGACACGGCAGCTGGGACGACAACGCCTACGCGGCGGCCAAGACCTTCCGCGCGGCGAAGGGGATCGACGACTTCGGCTACACCTCGGCGATGCGGGGGACGCCGTCGGCCAAGTGGAAGGCGGCGCCGTCGATGGACCCGTTCGGCGTGACGGCCCGCGAGTGCCGGGACTCGCCCGACCACGCCGACTCCACGCCGATCGCGGTGCTGTTCGACGTGACGGGGTCGATGGGCAGCGTCCCGAAGATCATGCAGGGCAAGCTCGGCAAGCTGCACGGGTTGTTGCAGCGCAAGGGGTACGTCACCGACCCGCAGCTGATGTTCGGCGGGATCGGTGACGCCGACAGCGACCGGGTGCCGTTGCAGGTCGGCCAGTTCGAGTCGGACAACCGGATGGACGACCAGCTGCGCGACATCTTCCTGGAGGGCAACGGCGGCGGCCAGAAGAGCGAGTCCTACGAGCTGGCGGCGTACTTCGTGGCCCGCCACGTGGTGACCGACGCGTGGCAGAAGCGCGGCCGCAAGGGGTACCTGTTCATCATCGGCGACGAGCTCAACAAGCCCCGCCTGGAGGCCAGGCACGTCAAGCGGGTGATCGGCGACGACATCGGCCAGGACGTCGACCCGCTGTCGGTGTACCGGGAGCTGGCCCGCAAGTGGCACGTGTACTTCGTGCTGCCCAACAAGTCCTCTTACTTCAACGATCCCGCCATCGCCGACCACTGGCGCGACGTGCTCGGCCAGAACTTCCTCAAGCTGGACGACCCCGGCGCGGTGTGCGAGCTGATCGCCGCGACCATCGGGCTGGAGGAGCGGGTGGTCGACCTCGACCAGGCGCTGGTGGACCTCGCCGAGGTGGGGTCGGCCGCCGAGAGCCGCGCGGTCGGCAAGGCGCTGGTCCAGGTCGGCGCGAGCGCCGGGGCGCTCACCAGGTCGGGCACTCCCCCGATGCTGGACGGTCCCGACGACGTGGCGCTGAACTGACGTGGCGAACGCGGAGCACGTCATCGTCGTCGGGCTGGGCTTCGGCGACGAGGGCAAGGGAGCGGTGGTCGACGCGCTGTGCGCCGACGGGCCGGTGGTCTCGGTGGTGCGGTTCAACGGCGGCGCGCAGGCCGCGCACAACGTGGTCGTCGGCGAACGGCACCACACGTTCAGCCAGTTCGGGTCGGGCACGCTCGCGGGCGTGCCGACCTTCCTCTCCCGGCACGTGCTGGTCGAGCCGATCGCGCTGGCCACCGAGTCGCGGGAACTGGCGGCGCTGGGCGTCGAGGACCCGTTGGGACTGGTCACGATCGACGCGGACGCGCTGCTCACCACCCCGTTCCACGTGGCCGCGAACCGGGCGCGCGAGGACGCCAGGGGCGAGGGCAGGCACGGCTCGTGCGGCAAGGGCATCGGCGAGACCGCGTGGTACGCCCTGCTGGAGCGGCGCGGCGCCGTGGCGGGCGACGTCGTGGAGGGCCAGGAGGTGCCCGGTACGCCGGGGCCCGCGCCGACGGTCGGCGACTGCGCGGACCCGAAGGCGTTGCGCCGCAAGCTCGACGCGCTGGCCCGGTGCTACGGGCCGCTGATCGGCGACGGCCAGTCGGTGGACGAGCTCGTGTCGCTGTACCGGGCGTTCGCGGACGCGGTGCGGACGACGTCGGGTGACGAGGTGGGGCGCCTCGCCGACACCGGGCGGCTCGTGTTCGAAGGCGCGCAAGGTGTTCTGCTGGACGAGCACCGCGGGTTCCACCCGCACACCACCTGGTCCACCGTCACGCCCGACAACGCTCGCGCGCTGCTCGGCGGACGGGCGGCCCGCGTGCTGGGCGTGACGCGGACCTACCAGACCCGGCACGGCGCCGGGCCGCTGCCGACCGAGGACCACGCGCTGCTCGCCCGGTTCCCCGAACGCCACAACGGCGCCGGCGAGTACCAGGGGGCGTGGCGGGCCGGGCACCTGGACGCGGTGCTGCTGCGGTACGCCGTGGCCGCGTGCGGCGGTGTCGACGGGCTGGCCGTCACCCACCTGGACGCGCCCACCTCGTGGGTCTCCACCGCCTACTGGGCCGACTCGACCCGGTGCGTCGACCTGCCGGACCGACCGGACCTCACGGGGTTCCTGACCAGGTGCGCCCCGGAACTGGAGGCCATGCCGGATCCGGTGGCGTGGCTGGAGGAGGCGTTCGGCCTGCCGGTGCGCGTCACCGCTTCGGGTCCCGACCGCGCCGACTACTCCGTCCGGAGCCCGCGACCGCGCCGAGGTGCGGGAGAATCCGGGCATGGAAGCGCCCCGAATCGAGTCGACGTTGGTGTCGGTGGACGTGCTCGCGCTGCGGTTCGACCCGGTGGCCCGCGCGGTGCTGCTGGGGGTGGCACCGCGCGCGCTGGAGCCGTTCGCCGGTGACCTCGCCCTGCCGGGTGTGCTGCTCGGCCGGGGCGAGCGGTTGCGCGACGCGACGAGGCGGGCGGTCACCGGGAAGCTCGGCGTCGCCGAGGAGGCGATGACGGCGGCGGGCCAGCTCGCCACGTTCGACGAGCCCTCCCGCGACCCGCGCGGGCCGACGCTGTCGGTCGCCCTGTGGGCCACGGTGGACCCGGCCCATCTCGGTGCTGAGGGGCCGACATGGGTGCCGTTGGGATCGGTGCCACCGCTGGCGTTCGACCACGACCGGATCGTGGCCGACTGCCGTCCGCTGCTGGCTGATCGGTTGTGGCGGGACACGGGGTTCACGTCGGGGTTGCTGGGGCGGGAGTTCACGACGGCGCAGGCGTTGGACGTGACGGAGGCGCTGACCGGGGATCGGCCCTATCCGGCGAACCTGGGTCGCACGATGGACCGGATCGCGGGGTTGGAGCGGACCGAGCAGCACGCCGCGTCCTTGCCGAAGGGCGGGCGGCCGCCGCTGGTGTGGCGGTGGGTTTCCTGAGGGGGTGGGTTCTGCGGCTTGGTCGGGGGTTGTGCGTTGATCGGGCATGGTGGGCTGATGTGGCAAGTCGTGGATCGCATCAGAGGACTCCGGGTGCGGCCGACTTGACTTGGGGCCCCTCTTTTGGCCCTGCGGGCCCAAAAGGGGCAGGGGCGAAGATCCCAGCCCGCCGAACCAGTGCAGGGCCAGAACCCCAAGTGAAGTCGGCCGCACGAGCGGACGCCTGCGCGCTCGGTTCCAGCGTGGTTGGGGTCTGGGTGCTTTGCTGTCAGCGTGGCTGGGGTCTGGGTGCTTGACCTGCACTATCCACAGTG
Source organism: Umezawaea sp. Da 62-37 (assembly GCF_032460545.1). Taxonomy (GTDB): domain Bacteria; phylum Actinomycetota; class Actinomycetes; order Mycobacteriales; family Pseudonocardiaceae; genus Umezawaea. The sequence continues at coordinate 11,336,850 of NZ_CP135965.1, read as the reverse complement.
GACAGTTCAGTCCAGGCAGGCGTAGGTGGTCTCCACGTAGTCCTGAGAGCGGTCGGACCCGATGATGCCGGGCGCCATCCGGTTCATCATGTAGCTGATGGTGACCCGGCGGTCGAGGTCCATCATGATGACCGAGCCGCCCCATCCACCCCAGTAGCAGGCGCGGCCCTGCGGTGCGTAGGGCACGGTCTGCGTTTCGGGTAGCGCGAAGCCGACGCCGAAGCGCAGCGGTACGCCCAGAACCAGGTCGACGCCGTTGCTCTGCTCGTCGAAGATGACGTCGATGGTGTCCGGCGAGAGCAGCCGGACGCCGTCGACCGTGCCGCCCAACGACAGCGACTTGAGGATGCGGGCGACCGAGCGGGCGTTGCCGTGGCCGTTGACCGCGCCCATGTCCGCCCGGCGCCAGTCCGGCGTGTTGGCCGCGGAGGCATCCGTGGCGGGTGCGCTGAACGTCTTCACCATCGGGCTCTCCGGGTCGAGCGCGGCGAGGTCGAACGGCAGCGGGGGCGGTGGGACGACCGGCGCGATCCGGTCCCAGTCGGACTCGCGGGCGCCGATCTGGAAGTCCGCGCCCAGCGGGCCCGCGATCTCCTCGGCGACGAACGCCTTGAGCGGCTTGCCGCTGACCCGACGAACCACCTCGCCGACGAGGTGGCCCTGGTTGCTGGCGTGGTAACCCGACGCGGTTCCCGGTTCCCACCAAGGCTTCTGGGCGGCGAGCCGCTTGGTCGCGGTGTCCCAGTCGTACATGTCCTCCACGGCGAACGGCGTCTCCCAGCCGGACACGCCCGAGGTGTGGCCGAGCAGGTGTCGGACCTCGACGCGCTCCTTGCCGTTCTCGGCGAACTCCGGCCAGTACTTCGCGACGGGCGCGTACGGGTCGAGCAGGCCGCGGTCGACGAGCACGAGCGCGGACAGGTTCGTCACGGTCTTCGTCGTCGACCAGACGTTGGTGATGGTGTCCTCGGTCCACGGCGACGTGTGCTCGGCATCGCGCCAACCGGCCCAGATGTCGACGACGGTCGTGCCGTCCACGTCCACCACGACGCTCGCGCCCAGTTCGTTGCCCGACTCCACCTGGCGGGCGAGGGCGTCCTTCACCGGTTCGAACCGGGCGTCCCAGCTCCCTGACACATCGACCATGACCTCGAGCCCTTCTTCGCGCAACGCTGAGCGATCATGGTGCAACCGTGCAACACACCATGGACTTCGTTACACACTAGGCTCGGCCAACACGGGTGGGCAAGGGATCGACGGGGGCACCGGTGGACGAGCAGGACCAGGTCACCGCACTGGGCAGGGCTTTGCGCGGCACGTCGTGCCGCCCCACCGTCATGGACGCCTTCACCGCGGCCCGCCGCCGGTTCGCCGCGGGCGAGCGGATCGACATGCAGGGGCTGGCCGACGAGCTGGGCGTCAACCGGGTCACCCTGTACCGCTGGGTCGGCTCGCGCGAGCAGCTCATCACCGAGGTGCTGTGGGCGGCCACCCGCAAGAGCTTCGACACCTACCGCGCCGAGCCCGTCGAGGGCCCGCGCACCGCCGCCGCGCTGACCGCGTTCGTCCGCGACGTGAACGAGCACCCCGGTATGCGGCAACTGCTGCGCGACGAGCCCGCGTTCGCGCTCGGCCTGCTGACCAGCACGTCCGGCGAGTACCAGCAGCGGTACCTCGGGCTGATCCGCGAGCTGATCGAGGAGGACCGCGCCGCGGGCCTGGTGTCCTCGGAGATCCCGCTGGACGACCTGGCCTACACCGCCGCGCGCATCACCGAGTCCTACATCCACACCCGCGTGCTCATCGGCGAGCAGCCCGACGCCCGACGCGCCGAGGTGGTGCTCCGGGTGCTGCTGCGCTGAGCGCGTCGGGCGGGAACCAGGCCTGGCACCCGCAACCCGAGCACCTTAGCGGGCGAGCCGGTCGAGCCAGTCGCGGAGCAGGGCGGTCTCGGCGGGGCGGAGCGGGAGGGCGGCCCCGTCCGCCGCGGTGAGGGCCGCGTCAAGGGCCAGGGCCCTGGAGGCGAGGCCCGGTTCCGCGGCCGGGGGCGGGTCGGTGGTGAGGGAGTCGACCAGGAGGTCGCGCATCCTCGCGGAGGTCTCCGGGTCGCCGTTCCCGGCGCCATCGGCGATCAGCGACAGGGTGACACCGGTGGCGGCGGCCTGGGTGAGGCGGACGGCGAGGGCGGGCGGGACCCGGAGGCGACCCGCGGCGGCGACGCGGTCGATGAACGTCCTCAGCAGACCCTCGGCCTCGTCGGCGACGGGCGGTCGGCGGCCGGGGCGGTCGGTGCCGTGCATCAGCAGGTAGAAGGCGGGGTGGCGGAGGCCGAAGTCGACGTGCGCGTCCCAGCCGCGGCGCATGTCGGCGACCGGGTCGTCGGTGTGCGCCAGGCCGTGCTTCCCGGCCAGGTAGAGGTCGAAGGCGTGGATGGCCAGTGCCGCGAGGAGGCCGTCCTTGTCGTCGAAGAGCTGGTAGAGGGAGGCGGCGCGGATGCCCGCCGCCGCGGCGACCGAGCGCGTGGAGACCGCCTGGACGCCCTCCCGTTCCAGAATTTCTGCCGCCACCTCGAGGATCTGCCGCCGGGTGCGGCTCTTCGCGTCGTCCACTGTTGCGATGCTACGGCATCAGGCGTATCACTGGAACAGGCACTGCTGCGGACTTGGCCGTAGCAGTGGAACAGCGAGGGAGAAGCCAGTGAACCGGGTCGGATATGGGGCGATGCAGCTCGCCGGACCGAACGTCTGGGGACCGCCCGACGACCCCGAGGCGGCGCGGCGGGTGCTGCGCCTGGCCGTCGAACTGGGGGTCGGGTTCTTCGACACCGCGAACGCGTACGGGCCGCGCACCGTCAACCGGTTGATCGGGGAGGCGCTGCGCCCGTTCCCGGAAGGGGTGGTCGTCGGCAACAAGGTCGGAGCCGGGCGCGGACCGGACAGGTCGTGGATCCTCACGAGCCACCCGGACGCGATCCGGAGCCAGGTCCACGAGGCCCTGACCGACATGGGGGTCGAGGCGAGCGAGCTGACGTACCTGAGGCTCGGCGGCGACAGTCCGATGCCGGCGAGCGGGGTGCCGCTGGAGGACTCGCTCGGCGCGCTCGTCGAACTGCGCGACCAGGGGCTCATCCGGCGCATCGGGCTGTCCGGGGCGACACCGGCGATGCTGGCCCGCGCGCAGGAGCTGACGCCGATCGCGGCCGTGCAGAACCGCTTCAACCTGCTCGACCGCAGCGGCGTCCAGGTCCTCGCCGACTGCGAGGCGCAGGGCGTGCTGTTCGTGCCCTACTACCCGCTGGCCGCCGGAAGGCTCGCGGACCACGACGAGCTGACCGGCCCCGCGGAGCGCCTCGGCGCGACACCCGCCCAGGTCGCGCTGGCCTGGCTGCTGCGCCGCTCCCCCGCCGTCGTCGTCATCCCCGGCACGGCGAACCCCGACCACCTGCGCGCCAACACGGGCGCGGCGCAGGTCGCCGAGGACCTGACCGACGCCGAGGTGGCCCGCCTGACCGACCTGGTCGACGAGTCGCGGGCCGTCATCGACCAGCCGCACCAGTCCACGGTCGACGCGCTCAGGGCCGCGACGGGGAGCCGCCGCTGAGCGACCGCGGGTCGGCGTTCCACCGCTGGCGGAACGCCGACCGCGACGCTCGACCATCCGTGTCCGGCACACCTGTCGAGTCGCTGTCTCATCACGTCTCACTTGGTTGAACGTTGAACCACTTTGGGCATAGTGATCACCGCGGCGCCACACGGGTGCCGCAGACGAGGAGCAGCGACTGTGACCTCACACCGGATCAAGGCCCTCGCCGCGTTCGCGGCGGCGGTGCTCGTCCTCGTGACGCCCCTCGTGACCGCCCCCGCCGCCTCCGCGGCGAGTTCGAAGTTCTGCGACGGCGGCGGGTTCACCGTGCTGGGCAAGAGCGGCACCAACGAGTTCCGCGGCACCGTGCCCGCGCCGGCGGGCCGGTTCACCGTGCAGGGCAAGTACACCCGGTTCGACGTCGACCCCGCCACGCTGGGGATCTACGACCACGGCTTCACCGGGGCCGCCAACGTCGGCGACATGACCGGCGGGCGGGCCACCCCCCTGTACGCGAGCAAGGTGCCTGACCACCGCGGCCTGACCATGACCGGCGGCATCGAACTGCGGGTGCGCAAGGAGACCGTGGAGATCAGCCGCGAGGGCACCGGCGGGCTGAGCGTGAAGATCACCGCGAAGGACTGCGCGCAGGGCGGCATCTTCCAGATGGAGCCCGAACGCGGCGACGGCGCGCGCACCCGGATCGTGCACACGTTGGCGGACAACACCTTCTACTACGACAACCCGGCGTTCCGCGCGCAGCTGGGCAAGTTCCTCGGCTCGCAGTGCACCGACGTCGCGACCGGCCCGCCCGACCAGTTCTGCGTGCAGGTCACCCCGCGGGTCAACATCGCCGCCGACTCGGCGCCCGGGCTCGTGCTGCGCGACAGCGCGCAGGTCGCCACCCGGATCCGGCAGGCGTCCTGCGGTCCGGACTTCACCAACACCCTCGGCCTGGCCGAGACCCGCGACCACTGCGGCGGCGTCAGCGTCTGGGACGTGGCCAGCGGCGGCCGGATGGGCATGGTCACCGGCGAGGACGCGACCGAGGTCGCCAACCCGCCGACCAACTGCACCACCGACTGCCAGGCGGAGAACGGCGTGAACGGCGAACTCGCCGTGCTCGGCTTCCCCTCCCCCGCCCCGACCGCGAGCAGGCTGGCCCCGCGCTCGTCGACCGACGGACTCGACAGCCCGATCACGGCCCCCTAGGTCGGAGGCGCCCGGTGTGACGACGTGCCGCACCGGGCATGTCCGATGTGGACGGGGAGTCGCCGCGCCGTCCGAGGGGCATCGACCGGGTGAGCGGTTCCCGATCGAGGTGTGAACCGGCGGCCGCCGGTGTAACCGCACCCATGTCGACCACACCGCGCAAGCCCGGCAACGATTCCCACGAGGACGACACCGCGGGCCCCGCCGCCCCGGACCGCGAGCTGTCCTCCGACGACAACACCGACGAGCCCGCCGTGCTCACCCCGGCCACCGAGGACCCCGAGTAGCGGCAGCCCCGTGGTGGAAGCGTCGACAAGTCGGCGCTTCCACGCCGTCCGCGGCCCGGCACCCGGACCTCGACATCGATGGCTCGCACCGCCTGCTCGGCGGCCGCGAGCCGTCGGCGGAGCGGTTCGAGCGCCGGGCCGCGGCGGTGACGACCCCCGTCAGTCGATGACGGCGGTGGCTTCCACCTCCACCAGCAGGTCGGGCTCGGCCAGCGCGGCGACACCGATCCCGGTGAGCGGCGCGGCCGGGGTGACGCCCAGCTTCGCCGCGGCGCGGGCGACGCCCTCCACGAACAGCGGCATCCTGTCCGGCGTCCAGTCGACGAGGTAGACGGTCAGCTTCGCCACGTCGTCGAAGGTGGCGCCGACCGCGGCCAGCGCGGTGCCGAGGTTGAGGTAGCACTGCTCGACCTGGGCCGCGAAGTCGCCTTCGCCGACCTTGCCGCCGTCGGCGTCGCGGGCGACCTGCCCCGCGATGAACACCAGCTTCGAACCCGAGGCGACCGAGACCTGCCGGTAGATGTCCACCTGGGGCAGGCCCGCGGGGTTCACCAGGGTGATGGTCATGCCGACTCCTTGTCGTCGAGGACCCGTGCGGCCGGGTCCTCCGAAACATAGCATTGCTATGCCATGTAACCTGACGCCATGGCCAGGTCGAAGGATCCGGCGGTCCGCACGCTGCTCGTCGAACGGGCCGCGCACATGCTCCGCACCCGTGAACCAGTCACCCTGCGCTCGCTGGTGGCCGGGACTCCCATGTCGACGATGGCGGTCTACACCCACTTCGGCGGCATGAACGGCATGTGGCGGGCCGTGCGCCAGGAGGGCTTCACCAGGCTGGCGGCCGGGTTCGCGGGGGTCACCACGACCGAGGACCCCGTCCGGGACCTGACCGCCCTGGTCGTGGCCTACCTCCGCAACGCCCTCGACCACCCCGACCTGTACCGGGTCATGTTCGACGCGGACTTCGACCTCGAGGACCTCAAGGCGGCCGACGCGACCCTGGAGCACATGGTGCGGGCCGCTTCGCGCGGCCGGACCGCGGGCCGCTTCCGCGAGGACGTCGTCCCGCTGGACCTCGCGACCCAGAGCTGGGCGATCGGCCACGGGCTGGTGTCGCTGGTCGCCACCGGCCCCCTGCCGCCCCAGGCGCTCGACCACGGCGTCCCCATGCTCATCGGGTTGTTCACCGGCGCGGGCGATCACCCCGGCGAATGCCGCACCTCGGTCGAACAAGGCTGGAAGCTGCCAACGGCCGGATAGGACCACCGCTTGATCCACCGGACCCGTTGTGCCCCAAGCGATCCACAGTCGACTCGTCCCGGTCGGATGTCGACAGTGGACTGTCCACAGTGGACGTTTTACCGATGCTGACCTTGAGGGATGCGCCGAATCCCTCTAGGGTCTTGGCAACCTGTACCGAAGGGGGCACCCACAGTGACCTTCTGGGACTTCGTGGCCGACCGGTGGAATCGGCTGGTGGGTGAAGCGCTCCTGCACGTCAGCGCGGTCGTCCAGTGCACGGTGCTGGCTGCCGCGATCGGCATCGGCATCGGCGTCGTGGTGCACCGCAGCCCACTGGGCTCGGCCGTCGCCACCGCCCTGACCAGCGCGATCCTCACCATCCCGTCGTTCGCCCTGCTCGGCCTGCTGATCCCGGTCCTCGGCCTCGGCGCCCCGCCGACCGTGGTGGCGCTGGTGCTCTACGGCCTGCTCCCGATCGTGCGCAACACGATCGTCGGGTTGAACGGCGTGGACGCCTCGGTGCGCGACGCCGCCCGCGGCATCGGGATGAGCCGCGCGGGGGTGCTGACCAGGGTCGAACTCCGGCTGGCGTGGCCCGCGATCCTCGCGGGCGTGCGCATCTCGACCCAGATGCTGATGGGCATCGCCGCGATCGCCGCCTACGCGAGAGGGCCGGGGCTCGGTGTCGAGATCTTCGCGGGGCTCACCAGGGCGGGCAGTGCCAACGCCACCAACCAGGCCATCGCCGGCACCGTCGGCATCGTCGTCCTCGCGCTGCTCCTCGACGGGATCTTCGCGCTGATCGGCCGCTACACCGTCTCCAGGGGGATCCGTGGCGAGTGAGATCGAGCTCATCGACGTGACCAAGCGGTACCCCGGTACCGAACTGCCCGCGGTGGACTCGGTCAGCATGACCATCCCCGCGGGCGAGATCGTGGTGTTCGTCGGCCCGTCGGGCTGCGGCAAGACCACCACCATGCGGATGATCAACCGGCTGATCGAGCCCACGTCGGGCCGCATCACCATCGACGGCGAGGACACGCTGTCCCTCGACCCCGACCGGCTGCGCCGCGGCATCGGCTACGCCATCCAGCAGGCGGGGCTGTTCCCGCACCTCACGGTCGGGCAGAACGTCGGCATGGTGCCGGGCCTGCTCGGGTGGGACAAGAAGAAGTCCACCGATCGCGTGGACGAGATGCTCGACCTCGTGGGCCTCGACCCCGGCGACTACCGCGACCGGTACCCCCGGCAGCTCTCGGGTGGCCAGCAGCAGCGCGTCGGCGTGGCCAGGGCGCTGGCCGCGGACCCGCCGGTCCTGCTCATGGACGAGCCGTTCGGCGCGGTCGACCCGATCACCCGCGGCAACCTCCAGGACGAGCTGATGCGGCTCCAGGCCGAGCTGCGCAAGACCATCGTGTTCGTCACCCACGACTTCGGCGAGGCGGTCAAGCTCGGCGACCGGATCGCCGTGCTGGGTCCGCAGTCGCGGATCCTCCAGTACGACACGCCGGAGCAGATCCTCGCCAACCCGGCCGACGACACCGTCGCCGGGTTCATCGGGGCGGGCGCCTCGCTCAAGCAGCTGACGCTGCTGCGGGTCCGGGAGGTCGAGCTGACCAAGGCGATCACCGCCAAGGTCGGCGACGACCCGGCCGCGATCCGCCGCACGCTCACCGAGGCGGGACGCGGGTTCGCGCTGCTGCTGGACGACCGCGGCAGGCCCGCCAGCTGGGTGCACGCCCGCACCCCCGGCAGCCCGATCCCCGTCGGGGACTCGGTGACGTTGCAATCGACGTTGCAGGACGCCCTGGAGGCGATCCTCACCGAAGGCGGCGCCGCCGTGGTCACCGGTTCCCGCGGTGAGTACGTCGGCCTGGTCGAGATCGACACCGTCATGAACACGGTGCGCCGCCTGCGCGAGGAGGCGGGCGCGTGACGGCCGCGGCGGTCCAGCGGCAGCAGCAGCGGCGGTCCGACCGGCTGCGGCTGCTGGTCCAGCCGATCGCCGTGGTGGCGCTGGTCTGCGGCGTGCTGGTGTGGGCGTTCGCCCAGGACCTCGACTCGATCGAGAAGCAGAGCCTGACCGCGTCCGCGCTGCTGTCCGCGACGTGGGACCACCTGGTGATCAGCTTCGTGGTGACCGGGCTCGTGCTCGTCGTGGCGGTCCCCCTGGGCATCGTGCTGACCCGCCCGTGGGCTCGGCGCGTCGCCCCGGTGTTCCTGGGCATCGCCACGATCGGGCAGGCCTCCCCCGCCATCGGCGTGCTGGTGCTGTTCTTCCTGGCGACGGGACTGGAAGGGCTGTGGGCGGCGGTGCTGCCGATCGCCTTCTACACACTGCTCCCGGTGCTGCGCAACACGATGGTGGGCTTGCAGGGCGTCGACCCGGCGCTGATCGACGCGGGCCGGGGCATCGGCATGTCCACCGGGTCGGTGCTGCGGCGGATCGAACTGCCGCTGGCCGTCCCGCTGATCCTGGCCGGGCTGCGCACCGCGCTGGTGCTCGCCGTCGGCGTGGCCACGCTCGCGGTGTTCGTCAACGGCGGCGGCCTCGGCCTGCTGATCGACACCGGCTACAAGCTCGCCCGCTTCCCCGTGCTGATCACCGGTGCCGTGCTGGCCGTCGGCCTGGCGCTGCTGGTGGACTGGCTCGGCGCGGTCGCCGAGACCTACCTGGGACCGAAGGGGCTGCGATGAGCGGGACCGCGCGACGACTGGCCGTGCTGGCCGCCGTGACCGGACTGCTCGCGTCCGGCTGCGGCCTGGAGACCACGTTCGCGCTGCCGTTCGACGTGGCGCCGGGCTCGATCAAGCCGGTGCCGGAACTGGACGGCGTGGGCGTCGCGGTGGGGTCCAAGGACTTCACCGAGAACCAGGTGCTGGGCTACATCGCCGAGGTCGCGCTCACCGCGGCCGGGGCCGAGGTCCGGGACATGACCAACATCCAGGGCTCCAACAGCTCGCGGCAGGCCCTGCTCACCGGTGACATCGACCTGTCGTGGGACTACACCGGCACGGGCTGGATCAGCTACCTCGGCAACACCGACCCCGTCCCCGACGAACGGGCCCAGTACGAGGCCGTCCGCGACGCCGACCTCGCCGCCAACGGCTTGCGGTGGCTGGACTACTCGGCCGTGAACAACACCTACGCCTTCGCCGTCACCCAGGAGTTCGCGCGGGCCAACAACCTCAAGACCACCTCGGACATGGCGGCGCTGGTGCGCGACTCCCCCGACAAGGCGGTGTTCTGCCTCGAGACGGAGTTCATCAGCCGCAACGACGGGTTCCCCGGCGTGGCGAAGACCTACGGGTTCGACGTGGGAGCGGTGCAGGTCAAGACGTTCGGGTCCGGCACGATCTACACGGCGACGTCCACGGGTTCGTGCAACTTCGGCGAGGTGTTCACGACCGACGGGCGGATCCTCGCGCTGGACCTGGTGGTGCTGGAGGACGACAAGAAGTTCTTCCCGCAGTACAACGCCACCATCGTGCTGCGCGACGAGTTCGAGAAGGCCCACCCGCAGGTCGCGAAGATCATGGCTCCGGTGGTGGAGAAGCTGGACAACGACACCATCCGGAAGCTGAACGCCGAGGTGGACGTGAACGGCCACGACCCGGCGGTGGTGGCTCGGGACTGGATGGTGCGCGAGGGGTTCGTGTCGCTGCCGTCGTCGTAGCGGTGGGGTCTCGAGTCGGCTGAAGACCTAGGGCCGACGACGGTCTTGGATCTGGCGGAGTTCCCGGTCCGGCGAGCCCTCGGCGTCGGTGGAATGGCCATGCGGTGGGGCCGCATCGGCCACACGGCTGATGTCCGGCCGTCCGGACTGGCGGGAGGCTGATCGCCATGTCCACCACCACCACCACCCGTCCCGCGTCCGCGGCGGCGTCGACCGCCATGTCGGCGGGCGCGGCGTTGATCGCCGGGCTGTTCGTCGGCGCGCTCACCAACGTGCTGCAAGGCGTGCTGCCGGACGGGTTGCAGGCGTTGTCCAATTCGGGGTCCGTGTGGTCGGCGGCGGCGTTCGCGGCGGGTGCGATGGCCATCCTGCCGAGGGTCGCGGTCCTGGCGGGAACGGTGACCGAGGTCGGTGCGGTCGTCGGTTACTACGCCTACGCCGAACTGGTCCGCGACGGCATGGGGGACCTGGCGTACCCGCTGTTCTGGCTGGCGATCGCGCTGGTCGCGGGTCCGCTTTTCGGGACGGCGGGAGCGTGGTGGCGCACCGGGATCGGGTGGCGGCGGGTCGCGGGGCCCGCTCTGCTCGGCGCAGTCTTCGGGATGGACGCGCTGTGGTACCAGTTCGCGCTGGGGTACCACGGCAACGCGATCGGGTACGGGGTCGTCGGCCTGCTCGTGCCGGTGCTGCTGGGGTCGACCACCCGGCTCCGGCTCATCGGGGTGGCGGCGGCGGCGGTGCTGTCCGTGGTCGCCGTGGGGGCGCTGTGGGTGGTGACCGGGTTGCCGGTCCTCGTGGCCGTGATGACGCGCTGAGGACAAGCACGTGCGGCCGCCGGATGTCCGGCGGCCGCACGTCTTCGGAGGAAGATCCCTAGTCGTTGCCCGCTTCCAGGGCCGCGTGGTCGAGCAGTTCGTCGTCGGCGACCTCACCGCGGGAGGCGATGGCCTCGGCGCCGCCGTCGGGCATGGTGCCGATCAGTTCGGTCGAGGTGACCTGGGCCGCGCTGACCAGGGCGGCGTGCCTGCTGCCGACCATGCCGAAGCCCGCGTACAGCTCCAGCTTGGCGCGGGAGTCGGCGATGTCGAGGTTGCGCATGGTCAGCTGGCCGATGCGGTCGACGGGACCGAAGGCGGAGTCCTCGGTGCGTTCCATCGACAGCTTGTCGGGGTGGTAGCTGAAGGACGGGCCGGTGGTGTCGAGGATGGAGTAGTCCTCGCCGCGGCGCAGGCGCAGGGTGACCTCGCCGGTGACGGCGGTGCCGACCCAGCGCTGGAGGGCTTCGCGCATCATGAGGGCCTGCGGGTCCAGCCAGCGGCCCTCGTACATCAGCCTGCCCAGCTTGCGGCCGTCGTTGTGGTACGCCGCCAGGGTGTCCTCGTTGTGGATGGCGTTGACCAGCCGCTCGTAGGCGGCGTGCAGCAGGGCCATGCCGGGGGCCTCGTAGATGCCGCGGCTCTTGGCCTCGATGATCCGGTTCTCGATCTGGTCGGACATGCCGAGACCGTGGCGGCCGCCGATGGCGTTCGCCTCCAGCACGAGGTCGACCGCGGAGCCGAACTCCTTGCCGTTGATGGTCACGGGACGGCCCTGGTCGAACCCGATCGTGATGTCCTCCGCGGCGATCTCCACCGCGGGGTCCCAGAAGCGGACGCCCATGATGGGGTCGACCAGTTCGATGCCGGTGTCGAGGTTCTCCAGCGCCTTGGCCTCGTGCGTCGCGCCCCAGATGTTCGCGTCGGTGGAGTAGGCCTTCTCGGTGCTGGAGCGGTAGGGCAGGTCGCGGGCTTGCAACCACTCGGACATCTCGGTGCGGCCGCCGAGCTCGCCGACGAACGCGGCGTCGAGCCACGGCTTGTAGATCCGCAGGGACGGGTTGGCGAGCAGGCCGTAGCGGTAGAACCGCTCGATGTCGTTGCCCTTGTAGGTGGAGCCGTCGCCCCAGATCTGCACGTCGTCGTCGAGCATGGCGCGCACCAGCATGGTGCCGGTCACCGCCCGCCCGAGCGGCGTGGTGTTGAAGTACGTGCGGCCGCCGTTGCGGATGTGGAACGCGCCGCAGGCCAGAGCCGCGAGCCCTTCCTCCACCAGCGCCGCCCGGCAGTCGACGAGCCGGGCCAGTTCGGCGCCGTAGAGCTCGGCGCGGTCGGGCACGGACGCGATGTCGGGTTCGTCGTACTGACCGATGTCGGCCGTGTACGTGCACGGCACCGCGCCCTTCTCGCGCATCCACGCGACCGCCACCGAGGTGTCGAGTCCACCGGAGAAGGCAATGCCGACGCGCTCGCCGGCGGGGAGGGAAGTGAGCACTTTGGACACGACGTGGATTATGCACGACTCTGCATGATCATACAAACTGTTGCGTCAACCGGGTGATTCGACAGCTGTCCGCGGAGCCGTGACCAGGCCTTGCCCGCCGGCCCCGGCTGGTCACGCGCCTGGTCACCGCCGGGCTGCCCGAGTCGCCCGTCGGCGAGCCGCACCCGACAGGGCACCTCGGCTCCGTTCCGGACCGGGGAACCCCCGGCGTGCTACGACCCGGCGGTCGCGACCCTCGGTCGTTCCTGCCGCGGCGGCTCGACCACGCGCAGGGGCGCCCGGTGGGCGGCGGGCTTCTTCTTGCCGAAGTCGTTGGGCAGGGCCAGCCTGATCACCTTGTGCCACGCGGAGACGACCTGCTTGGGCAGGGAGCCGGTGGTGTAGGTCAGGCCGTAGCGCTGGAACAGGTCGCGCACGTGGGGTGCGATCTCCTGGTAGCGGTTGCTGGGCAGGTCGGGGAAGAGGTGGTGTTCGACCTGGAAGGACAGGTTGCCGGTCATGATGTGCAGGAGCGGGCCGCCGCTGATGTTGGCGGAGCCCAGCATCTGGCGCAGGTACCACTCGCCGCGGGTCTCGCCCTCGATGGACGTGCGCTCGAAGGTCTCGACGCCCTCGGGGAAGTGGCCGCACATGATCACCGAGTGCGTCCACAGGTTGCGGATGAGGTTGGCGGTCAGGTTCGCGGCCAGCGTCGTGGGCGCCGAGGGGCCGGACAGGATCGGGTGGACGAGGTAGTCCTTGGTGGCCTGGCGGCGGACCTTGCGCAGGGTGGCGGCGACGCGGGCCTTGAAGGCGGGGTTCCGCCTGCGGGACCTGCTGCTGAGGTTCTTGCCGAGTTCCAGGTCGTAGGCCGCGATGCCGTACTGGAAGAAGATGGCGTTGACGAGGTTCCACAGCGGCTGGCCGAGGTGCACGGGGTGCCACTTCTGGCCCTCGTCGACGCGCATGATGCCGTAGCCGAGGTCGTTGTCCTTGCCGAGGACGTTGGTGTAGGTGTGGTGCAGCTCGTTGTGCGAGTGCTTCCACTGCTCGGCGGGCGAGGCGTGGTCCCACTCCCAGGTGGTGGAGTGGATCTTCGGGTCGCGCATCCAGTCCCACTGGCCGTGCATGACGTTGTGGCCGATCTCCATGTTCTCCAGGATCTTGGCGATCGACAGCGCCGCGGTGCCGACGAACCACGCGGGCGGGAACCTGGACGCGAGCAGGACGGCCCGGCCACCCATCTCCAGCACCCGCTGCGTCTTGATCACCTTGCGGATGTAGGCGGCGTCGTCCGCGCCCCGGCTGGCGATCACCTTCTCCCGCAACGCGTCCAGCTCGCGGCCGAGGTTCTCGACGTCCTCGGCGGTCAGGTGGGCGATCGGGTTGTGTTCCTGCTTCTGGATCGTGGTCATGGGGGTTCCTCGATGTCGGGTGGGGTCAGATGCCGAGCCGGCAGGGGCCGGCGGCGGCGGAGACGCACGTCTGGACGCGGATGTCGTCGCCCGCCGCGGCGGTGGTCACCGCGCCGTTGCGCAGGTCGCGCACCGAGCCCTCGCGCAGCGGGATGACGCAGCCGAAGCAGATGCCCATGCGGCAGCCCGACGGCATGAGCACGCCGTTGGACTCGCCGGTGTCGAGCAGCGGGGTGGCGCCGTCGGACTCGGCGGTGACGCCGGAGTCGGCGAACGAGACGGTGCCGCCCTCGCCGACCGCGATCACGGCCGGGCGGAAGCGCTCGGTGTGCAGCAGGTCGCCGTGACCGGCCGCGTCGTAGGTGTCCTGGAGGGCGTCGAGCAGCTCGTTCGGGCCGCACGCCCAGGTGTGCCTGGACGCCAGGTCCGGCACCAGCTCCGTGAGCGCTTCGGGGGTGAGCCGCCCGTCGACCTCGGTGTGCCGCTCGACCAGGCGCAGCCCGCCGCGGGCGGCGAGACCGCGCAGTTCCCGGCCGAAGATGACGGCGTCGGGCCGTGGCGCCGAGTGCACCAGCACGACGTCGGCGAGCGAGCCCGCGGCATCGCGGAGCATCCCCATGACCGGGGTGATCCCGCTGCCCGCCGTGACGAACAGGGCCTTCGCGGGGCGGACGAGCGGCAGGGTGAAGTCGCCCGCGGCCTGGTCGAGGTGCACGACCGTCCCCGGCCGGACCTGCCGGACGAGGTGGCCCGACACGACACCGCCCGGATGGGCCTTCACGGTGATGGTGATGACGCCGTCGGGCCGCGGCGGCGAGGTCAGCGAGTAGGAGCGCCACAGCCGGACGCCGTCCACGTCGACGCCGAGGCGGACGTACTGGCCTGCGGTGTGGCCCTTCCAGCCGCGTCCCGGCCGGATGGCGATGGTCGCGGCGTCACGGGTCTCGGGCCTCACGGCCACGATCCGCCCGCGCGGGTTCGCGCCGCCGCGCAGCGGGTCGATGACCTCCCAGAAGTCACCGGGAACCAGCGGCGTGGTCGCCAGCTCGACGAACCGGCGTGCGCGGTCTCGGAGCCGAGTGAGCTGCACCGGTGTCCGTGTTGTCGCCATGACTCCAGCGTGTCAACATCAGGAGGTAAATTCCTGTGCCTTCGACGTGAATCGAGACCGGTTCTTTGTCCTCAGCGAACAATTCTCCCGATCTGGAGGGGTTTCGCCTCCCCAAGTCGGTCGCGGCGGCGATGCGGGCCGGGCTGGCGCCGGTCGCCGAGCACACGGTCGCCGCCGTCGTCCACGAGGTGCCCGCGTACGCCGAGGTGTTCACCGGCGGGACCGGCCGGACGATCGAACGCGCCGTGGAACTGGCGCTGGGGGGCTTCCTCGAACTGACGGCCGGCGCGGACGCGGGCACTCCCCTGGGCCCGGCCCTGGACGGCGCGTACGCGCTCGGGCGCGGCGAGGCGCGCAGCGGCCGGTCGATGGACGCGCTGCTGGCCGCCTACCGGGTCGGGGCGCGGATCGCGTGGCGGGAGCTGAGCGGCATCGCGGCGCTCGGGCACCTCCCGTCCGGGGAGATGGCGCGCTTCGCCGAGTTCCTGTTCGCCTACATCGACCAGCTGTCGGCGCTCAGCGTGGCCGGTCACGCCGACGAGCTGGCCACCACCGGCCGGGTGCGGGAGCACTACCTCGAACGCCTGGCGCACGGCCTGCTCACCGGCGCGAACCCCGACGACCTGGCGGCCGCGGCGGAGCGGGCGAGCTGGGAGCCGCCGCGGTCGCTGACCGCGGTGATCGTCCCGGAGGCCAGGGCGCGCGGCGTGCTGGTGCGGCTCGACCCGCGCACGCTCCAGGCCGTCGAGGACGTCCCCGAGGGCCGGATGACGGTGCTCCTGGTCCCCGACGCCGAAGGCCGTTCCCGCCCCTCCCTCGTCGGCGCCCTCCTCGGCGCGGACGCCGTGGTCGGCCCCGCCCGGCCGTGGACGCGGGCGCGCTCGTCCTACCTGCGGACCCAGCGGGCCGTGCGGCTCGGCCTGCGCCCGACCGGCCGCTCGCCCCTGGACACCGAGCAGCGGCTGGCCGACCTGGTGCTGCGCTCCGACGTCGAGGCGCTCGAAGACCTGCGCGCCCAGGTGCTGGCACCGCTGGACGCCCTGCGCCCCGGACCGCGGGCCAAGCTGGTCGAGACGCTGCGGTCGTGGCTGCTGCACCACGGGCGGCGCGAGGAGATCGCCGCCGACCTGTTCGTGCACCCCCAGACCGTGCGCTACCGCATGAGCCAGCTCCGCGAGATGTACGGCTCGCGCCTGGAGGACCCCACGACCGTGCTCGAACTGACGATCGCGCTGGGATCGGCCGACCCCGGCTGATCCCGGAAACCCGCGGGCCATACGCCTGGAAGTCGGACGCGCGCAAGATGCTCCGCGAAGGTGCACTCGGTCGTGTCCGACAAGAACACGAATGCCGTTGGACGACCGCGAAAGACGACTCCGCTTCCGAAAACGTGCCCGAATACGACCGGCCGAAATTACTCGCGTGACCTATCGACCGCCGCCGCGAATTGCGTTCTAATTCTGAGGCCAATCATCGAGGAAAAGGAACGACCATGATTCGAAGAATCATCGCGGTGGCGGCCGCACTGGCTTTGGCCGTCGCCGTCGCGCCGTCGGCCGCGGCGCAGCCCGCGCCGACCATCCCGCCGTCCAGCTGCGCGGGCATCCGCGCCCTGCTGCCCATCGCGGGCGACGGCAACTACACGCTCAACACCGGCACGCGCCTCGTCCCAGTCTACTGCCACGACATGGCGGGCACGCCGCGCGAGTACATCACGCTCGGCGCCGCCAACTTCTCGCAGTACACCGCGGGCGGCGCCGCGCCGGGGACGAACGTGCGCACCACGTTCACCCGCGTCCGCCTGAACCCGGCGACGCTGACCGTCGACATCAACGACCTCACGTTCGCGACCTCGACCGGAACGCTCAACCAGGGCAGCACGGTCGTCACCTCCATGCCCTACGGGGTGGCCTACTCCTGCGACAGCACGCCGAGCGGGGTCGGGCGCGTGGACCTCACCGGCACCGCGTTCCTCCTGGCCGACACCTACCAGGTCGGCGGGTTCAACGCGTCGGGCAGCGCGGCCGTCAGCCCCGACAACCGCGCGGTCGACCTGGCCGGTGGCGGCTTCTGCGGGTGGATCACCCCGGCGCCCTTCATCTACAACCCGTCGAACCCGAGCGGTCCCGACTTCCACCTCGAACTCGCGTGCGGTCCCTACAACCTGATCGACGTCCTGCTGGGCCGGGCCTGCGTGACCCTTCCCTGATCCGTTCCGGACAGAACGAGCCGCCGCGCCGCGACGGCTCGTTCCGCTGCCGGGGATCACCGTGAAAAATGGGACTCCGTCAATTGCCGACTCCCATCAAGGACTATCCGGACCGGTGTTTCCCGACGGCGATCCGAATTCACTGCCATCGGCGTCGCCCGGAGCGGCCAGCAATGGCGCGCACATCAGATCGACGTAATGCCCGAGCAGCTCCTGGTCGGCCGCCGAGATGGCAGGCGTGCCGATCTTCCCGCGCAGGAAGCCGATCCCGGTGATGAGCGCGGCGAGCAGTTCGGCGCGCAGCTCGACGTCCTGCCCTTCGAGCCGCGGGGCCAGCTTGGCGCCGAAGCTGTTCTCGATGCGCTCCCGGATGTGGGCGCGCACCGTGTCGTCGTTCGCGGCGGTGACCAGCGCGGAGAGGCTGCCCGTCCCCGGTGCGGCCACGTGCTCGAGCGCGCGGGTCAGCAGCACGTGCGGCAGGTCCGGCAGCGGAGTCGTCGCGATCTCGCTCTCGGATCCCTCCGCGCCGCCCTTGACGACCTCGGCGAACAGCTTCTCCTTGGACCCGAAGTACCGGTACACCAGCGCCTGGTTCACGCCCGCGGCCGCCGCCACGTCACGGGTGCTGGTGCCCTCGACGCCGTGCTTGGCCATCAGCTCGCGAGCCGCGGCCAGCAGGGCCGCGCGAGTGGCCGCCGCGTCCCGGCGGCGCGGGGCGGTGGGCGCTGTCGGGGTGTCCACACGGGCCTCCCGGCGTTTTCGTCGACCGATGACCGGAGTCTAGAGCAGCGGGTTCACCTGGTGACAGCGATCACCGGACTAGATGTAATCGATCGTTGACTTCGCTGCTCGGCCCTTATTACCGTTCAAGTCGTCAGTTGATGACCAACGGAGGTCCACCGTGGCCACATCCCTCGCGCCGCCCCACCACGGTGACCCGACGACGAACCACCGCTGCGGGCGGCGACGGGGCCCCGTCCCCGTCCAGCGAACCGGGGAGGAGCAGGCGGGCACACCCGCGCCGAGCCGGGCCCGGCGGTGGATCCGCGCGGTGGTGGCGCTGGTCGCCGTGGGCGCCGTCGTGTGGTTCGCCCGCCGGGAACTGCCGCCGTGGGCGACGCTGGCGGCGGCGTTCCGCCGGGTCGACCTGCCGCTGCTCGGGGTCGCCGCCGCGGTGGAGGCCTTCTCCCTGTGGCTGTTCGCCCGGCAGCAGCAGGTGCTGTTCGCCGGGTTC
This sequence comes from Umezawaea sp. Da 62-37, assembly GCF_032460545.1. GTDB lineage: Bacteria > Actinomycetota > Actinomycetes > Mycobacteriales > Pseudonocardiaceae > Umezawaea. Next base: position 11,318,580 of record NZ_CP135965.1, on the reverse strand, counting down.
GGGGTGCGGGTGCCCGCCCGCTCGGCGCTGGCCATCACCTACAGCCGGTCGGCCATGTCCATGACGTTCCCGGCGGGGACGTTCGTGTCGGCGGCGTTCGCCGTCGAGCAGTACCGCCGGTTCGGGGCGAGCCGGTCCACGGCGGCGACGGTCACGGTGCTGTCCGGGATCGTGTCGGTGCTCGGACTCGGCTGCCTGTACGCGGTCGGCTCGGCCGCGGCGTGGGCGTTCCCGCGACCGTGGTAGGTCGTCGCCGCCGTGGTCGGGTCGCTGGGGGCCGTGTACGTCGCGGCCGGATTCGCGCTCCACCGTCCGCTCCCCTTCCCCGTGGCCGAGCACGCCCGACCGACGGGCGTGCTCCGCGCGCGCCTGGCCGACGTGTCGGCGCTGCCCCTCCGCTACTGGACGGCGGGCGTCGGGTACGCCGCCGCGAACTGGGCCGCGGACCTGGCCTGCCTGCTCATCACCAGCACGGCGTTCGGCGTCGGCCTGCCCCTGGTCCAGGTGGGGCTCGTCTACATCGGCATCCAACTGGTCCGGCAGGTGCCCATCAGCCCCGGCGGCATCGGCGTGATCGAGACCAGCCTCGTCGCCGGGCTGGTGCTGCTCGGCACCGACGAGGCCACCGCCACCGCCGCCACGCTCGGCTACCGCATGTTGTCGTGCTGGCTGGTGATCCCGATCGGTCTCGGCACCTGGCTCGCGCTGTCCCGGACCTCGCGGCGAGTGACCAAGGCCACCGACCAACCCGGTCGGTAAACCGACCAACCTGGTCCATGCCGCCGTATGGTGGAACGCATGACCCGCTTGTTCCGGCAGCAGATCGACGAGAGCATCCTCGACCACGCCGCCGCGCTCTTCGCCCGCCAAGGCGTCGCGAAGACGTCCGTGCAGGAGGTCGCCGACGCCGTCGGCCTCTCGAAGACCGGTCTGCTGCACCACTTCCCCAGCAAGGACGCGCTGCGCGAGGCCGTCATCGCCGAGGCGGAGGGCCTCGGGCGGTTGGCGCTCGACCAGGTTCAGGACCTGCCCCTCGGGCACGACCGCGACCGGCGCGCGATCGAGGTGCTGGTCGACGTGGCGGTGGCGCACCCCGGACTCGTCGCCCTGCTGCTGGCGCCCATCACGCACGGCGGCGCCGACGTCGTCGACCCGACCGTCGACGGCGTCGGAGGAGCCGCGTTCAAGGCGTTCGGCGTCGACCCCAAGATCTCCGCTCCGGAGCGGGTCGTCCGGGTAGCGGGCGCCCTGTGCGCGCTGGCCGTCCTCAGCATCGCCGCGCACCGCGCGGGCATGACCACGGCGTGGCGACCTCTCGTCGTCGCCACCTGCTACGACGCGCTCGGCCACGGCCGTCCGGGCACTCCCCTTCCCGACTCCGCCCACCTGGAGGGCTGATCCCCCATGGCTCGTTTCCTGTCCCGAATCGGGGCCTTCTCGCACCGGCACCGGCTGAGCGTGATCGCCGTCTGGCTGGTCGTCCTGATCGGCGGCGGCGTCGGAGCCGCCACCCTGGCGGGCGAGACCTCCGGCAGCTTCTCCATCCCCGGCCAGGAGTCGACCACCGCGCTCCAGCGGATCGGCGAGAAGTTCGGCTCCAACGGCGCCGCGGCCAAGGTCGTCGTGCACGCCCCGGCGGGTCAGCAGCTGACCGCCCCGGAGAACGCCAAGGCGCTCGGTGACCTGGTCACCCAACTGGGCGGGCTGTCCGGCGTCGTGAAGGCCAGCAACCCGCTGGACCCGGCCGCGCCGGCGGTCAACGCCGCGCAGGACACCGCCTACAGCACGGTGACCTACTCCGCCAAGGCGGGCGACGTGACCCCCGAGCAGCAGAAGGCGCTGCTCGACGTCGTGGACGCCGCCCGGAGCACCGGCCTCACCATCGAGGCCACCGGCGAGGCGACGCAGGCCCCGTTCCACATCGGCGGCGTCGCCGAGGGTCTGGGCGTCGTCGTCGCCCTGATGATCCTGGTCATCACCTACGGCTCGCTGATCGCCGCCGGGATGAACCTGCTGACCGCGCTCGTCGGCGTGGGCATCGGCGTCCTGGGCGTCACGATCGCCACCGGCTTCGCCGACCTGTCGTCGACCACCCCGATCCTCGCGGGCATGCTCGGCCTGGCCGTCGGCATCGACTACACCCTGTTCATCGTCACCCGGTACCGGCACGAGCTGCGGCGCGGGTCCGACGTCGGCACGGCCGTCGCGACGGCCGTGGGCACCGCGGGCTCGGCGGTCGTCACCGCCGGTCTGACCGTGGTCATCGCCCTGACCGGCCTGGTCGTGGTGGGCATCCCGTTCCTGACCCAGATGGGCGTGGCCGCGGCCGCCACCATCGTCGTCGCCGTCCTGGTCGCGATCACCCTGGTCCCGGCCGTGCTCGGCTACCTCGGGCGCAGGGCCCTGCCCCGCAAGCAGCGCACGGCCGCGCCCGTCGCGGACGACGCGGTCGACACCGGCAAGCGCGGGTTCCTCGCGGGTTGGATCACGACGGTCACCCGCCAGCGCGTCCTGTCCCTGCTCCTCGCGGTCGTGGCGCTCGGCGTGATCGCCATCCCGTTCGCCTCGATGCGCACCACCCTGGTGCAGCGGCCCGCGTCCGACAGCACCCAGGCGCGCGCCGACCAGATCCTCACCGACGGCTTCGGCGCCGGGTTCAACGGCCCGATCATCGTGCTGTTCGACGGTGCCGGGGCGGTCGACGCCGCCACGAAGTCCGGTCCCGCCATCTCCGCGCTGGACGACGTCGCCATCGTCACGCCGCCGACGCCCAACCCCGACGGCAGCGCGGCCCTGGTCACGGTCATCCCCAAGTCCGGCCCCACCAGCGAGGCCACCGAGCAGCTCGTGGCCGACCTGCGCGCCCTGCCCGCCGACCCCGGCGGCCCGTCCGCGGCGGTCACCGGTGCCACGGCGGTCAGCGTCGACGTCGCCAAGAGCCTCGACGACGCCCTGCCGATCTACCTCGCCCTGGTCGTCGGCCTGGCGCTCGCGCTGCTGATCCTGGTCTTCCGGTCGCTGCTCGTGCCGCTGGTCGGCGTACTGGGCTTCCTGCTCACCATCGGCGCCTCCCTCGGCGCCACGGTCGCGGTGTTCCAGTGGGGCTGGCTGGGCGGCCTGGTCGCCCTCGACAGCACCGGCCCGCTGATCAGCCTCACCCCGATCCTGGTCATCGGCATCCTGTTCGGCCTCGCGATGGACTACCAGATCTTCCTGGTCTCCCGGATGCACGAGGCGCACAGCCACGGCGCCGCGCCGATGGAGGCGATCCGCACCGGCTTCCGCCAGGCGGCACCCGTCGTCGTCGCCGCCGCGCTCATCATGTTCTCCGTGTTCGCCGGGTTCGTGCCCGCCGGTGACGCCACCCTGAAGTCCATCGCGTTCGCGCTGGCCGCCGGAATCCTCTTCGACGCCTTCGTCGTCCGCATGGTCCTGGTGCCCGCCGCGCTCGCCCTGCTCGGCGACAAGGCCTGGTGGCTGCCCGGCTGGCTGAAGTGGCTGCCCGCCCTGGACGTCGAGGGGTCGGCGCTCACCAAGGACACCGAGCCCGCCAAGGAGAAGGTCGCCGCCGACCGGTGACCGTCCACGCGTGAGAACGGCCCGTCCCCTCGTGGGGGACGGGCCGTTCCCGTTGGGGCGCCTCAGGCTCCGATGTTCGCCTGCGGCCCCGAGTAGGCGCGCAGCAGCGACGGGACGTTCGCGGCCGGGTCGAGGGTGTAGGCGTAGAACGCGCTCGGGGTGAACGCCGTGCCGCCCGACTCCAGCCGACCGGTCGAACTCACCACGACGCTGCCGGACTGCCGGAGCTGGGCGGCGTCGTCCTTGTAGTACGGGTCCTTCACGTTCTCGAAGTACGAGTTCTCCAGCACCATCCTCGTGGCGCCGCGGGCGTAGTTGCCGTAGGACTTGATGTTCTGGAGGTAGTTGTTGTAGAGGTGCGCGTAGGCGACGTTGTCCGTGCTGGGGTTGCGCTGGTTCGTGTCCCGGAACCAGTTGTGGTGGATGGTCATCCGCGAGGTGACGTTGGTGGTCCAGCCGATGCCGAACGTCTTGTTGTTCTGCGCCAGCACGTTCCACGACACGGTCAGGTGGCTGGTGTCCGCCCTGCTGTCGATGAGGCCGTCGTTCATCCTGGTGATCGTGTTGTGGTCGATCCACACGTGGTGCGCGCCGTCCATCTGGACGCCGTCGTAGTCGAAGTCCTTGTCGTCCGGGTCGTCGGACGCCATGAGGGTGTCGCGGACGGTGAGGTTGCGGATGATCACGTTGTGCACGCCGACGCCGAGGAAGAACCCGCCGTTCACGATGTGCCCGGCCGTGCCGACGCCGACGATGGTCTTGTCCGACGCCACCTTCAGCTCGGTGCCGTACGGGGTCGCGGTCACGGCCCCGCCGACCCGGATCACGTAGGGCGTGCTCGCCGTCGCGTACCGGACCAGGTCGGCGTAGGTCGTGACGGTCACCGTCGGCCCGGCCGCGCCACCGGTCGTGCCGCCGTCCGTGCCCGCGAACCCGTCCGCCGCGCCCGCCCACGTCCGCCCGCCGACCGGGCTGAACAGCCACTGCTTGTTGGTGTTGGCGGTGCACGCCTCCTGGATGATCGCCGCACCGGACACCGTGGACGCGTCCTTGTTCGCCAGGCACAAACCGCTGGCCGCGTTGACGACCTGGTAGGTGCCGGAACCCGACGCCACCAACCGCCACTGCTGGTTGGCGGCACCGCTGCAACCCCACTGCTGCAACTGCACACCCGACTCAGTGGTGCCGGACGGGATGTCCAGGCACCTGCCGCTGTTGCCGTTGGTCAGCGTGTACGTGCCCGAGGCCGCGGTGTTGAGGGTGAACCGCTGCCACGAGTCGCCGGAACAGCCCCACTGCTGTACCAGCGCCCCGTTGGCGGTGGAGCCCGCGACCACGTCGAGGCACTTGCCGCTCCGCGTGACGCTGACCTGGTAGGTGGCGCCCGCGACCGGGGTCGCGGCCTGGGCCGACGACGGGGCAGCGGCGACCGCGGCCAGGGTGATGACGGCGGCGAGGAGTGCCCGCACGGGTTTTCCGCTCTTGAGGGGGCTCATCCGACCGGGTTCCAGCCATCGGTGCCCGCGAGGTACTTCTGGGGCGTGTAGTTCGCCGCCTGGGCGTCGGTGAGCTGCGGCCGGTTCGTGCCGGTGCCCGCGCCGGAGCCGGTGTTGCGGTACTCGGAGAACCGCGCGTTCCGCCAGAGGTTGCCCGACATGTCGGTCCACGGCTGCGAGGTCTTCACCAGCGCGTTCAACGTCGACTCGCGGTAGAGGACCTGCGCGTCCGGCCGCCACGGGCGGCCGAGGTTCGTGCTGCCCGCGGGCGACGCGCCGCTGATCCTCGACTTGGTGAACAGGAAGCCGTAGGTCTTGGTCGCCGGTGTGCTCGCCGCCGTGACCACACCCCCGGTGGAGCGCTTCTCGTAGACGTCGCAGTTGTCGAACACGATGGTGCCGCCGCCGAACACGAAGTCGACCGTGCCCTCGACGTAGGAGCCGACCACGTAGGCGCGGGAGGCGTCGTTGACCAGGAACGTGTCCTGGTCGCCGAGCAGCCGGACGTCGCGCAGCACGGCCCGGTCGGCGTTGAGGTGCAGCGCCACCGCCTGCTGCCCGCTGGGCGTGGAGTTCTCGTCGAAGTCGTTGGAGATGGTCAGGTTCGTCGCCACGAAGTCCTTGCCGTACACGAACGCCGTGGCGCTGCCCGATGTCCCGTGGGTGTAGGCGGAGTAGTTGTTCACGATCACCACCCCGGACGCCGAGGTCCCCAGGCCCTGCAACGTGATCAGCGGCTTGTTCGCCGGGACGGTGACGATCTCCCGGTACGTCCCGGCCTTGACGGTGATCGTGACGCGGCTGGTGTTGTTGACGGGCACCGCGTCGACGGCGGCCTGCACGGTCCGGTACAGCCCGGAGCCGTCGGCCGCGACGGTCGCCTGGGCGCCGGTCGCGGGGGCGAACAACCACTGCTTGTTGGTGTTGGCGGTGCAGGACTCCTGGATGATCGCCGCACCGGACGCCGTGGACGCGTCCTTGTTCGCCAGGCACAGACCACTGGCCGCGTTGACGACCTGGTAGGTACCGGAACCCGACGCCACCAAGCGCCACTGCTGGTTGGTGGCACCGCTACAACCCCACTGCTGCAACTGCACACCCGACTCGGTACTGCCCGACGGGATGTCCAGGCACCTGCCGCTGTTGGTGTTCGTCAGCGCGTACGTGCCCGAGGCGGCCGTCGTGAGGGTGAACTGCTGCCAGGTGTCGCCCGAGCAGCCCCATTGCTGCACGAGCGCCCCGTTGGCGGTGGAGCCCGCGACCACGTCGAGGCACTTCCCGCTCTTGGTGACGCTGACCTGGTAGGTCGCCCCGGATACCGGCGTGGCGGCGTTGGCGGGCGATGGGAGTGCGCCGAGCGCGCCCGCCGCCAGCACCAAGGCGATGACCGGATTCCACAGCCGGCCTGCCCATGGTCGTGCTTCCACGCCCGGCCTCCTCGTTGAGGTCAGTTGATGTTAACGCTAACAACACTGGATGGGTTCAGTGTTCGCAGCGGTTCGTCGAACTGTCAAGATCGCCGTTCGAGTCGAATCCGTTCGACGAGCATCCGATAGGACCGGACACCGGCGCCTCTCACTTCGTCCCAAGTGGAGGGTGCGGGCGGTGTCCGCTGCTAGCGTGATCGACATGTGGTTCCCGCGGCGATTCGTCACCTGGTTCAACGGACACGTGGTCGCGCTGCGGTCCTCACCCCGGTTCGGGAAGGCGGTCAGCAGACACCTCACGGTCGTCACCTACACCGGTCGCCGGTCGGGGCGGGTGTTCAGCACTCCCGTCGGCTACCGCCGGGTCGGGGACGTCGTCACGATCGGCGTGCAGCTCCCCGACGCCAAGAAGTGGTGGCGGAACTTCCTCGGCGAGGGTCAGCCGATCTCGGTGGAACTCGACGGTGTCGAGCGGCGCGGGCACGCGGTCGCCCGTCGGGACGACCGCGGCCGCGTCAGCCTGACCGTGGACCTGGAGAAGGCCTGAGTCAGCCGAAGGCCTTCACCTCCAGCAGGCCGACCGATCCCGCGCCGCTCTGCAGCAGCACCCGCAGGCGGGTCGTGGCGACCGGGGTGAAGGTGACCTCGTTGTACTGGTCGAGGACGGCCGGGTAGCCGCTCGCGCCGGGCACGTCCGCGTAGGCGGAGCCGGTCCAGTACTGGAGCTTCCACGACGCGGGCACCCGCACGCCGCCCGCGTCGTCGAAGAAGTAGACCCGCGCCGAGCGGACGGTCTGCGCCGCGGGCCAGGTCAGCTCACCCCACTGCTCACCGGTGTTCGGCCACGTCCCCCAGCGCGGGTTCGCGGTGTCGTTGGACGACACCGGTTCCACGCCGTCGTTGAGCGCGGCCACGCTCTCCCACGTGGAGGTGTAGGAGGCCGACGGTGTCGCCGTCCCGGCGAGGTTGCCGGAGGTCCCGCCGCCCGGATCGGCTCCGCCGGAACGGTTGTACGCCTTCAGTTCGGTGAGCGCGGTCTTGAAACCGGAGGCGTGGGTCATCTGCACCCGCAGCCGCTGCGTGCCCACGGGCGTGAAGCGGACGACGTTGTAGTTGGCCCTCGGTGTGCCGGGTGATCTGGACTGCGCGGCGGTGTCGACCCACGCGCTGCCGTTCCAGTACTGGACGTTGTACGACGCGGGCGCCCGGTAGCGGTTGCCCGCGCGGTCGTCGCGGAAGTACAGCCGCACCTCGTCGACCGTGCGCGCCTTGGGGAGGTCGACCTGGTACCAGTCGGTGCCGTTGGGCGAGCCGGAACTGCCCCACACCGGCTCGTTGATCGGGAACCCGTCGATCGCCGCGCCCGCGGAGGTGCCGGACGCGGTGTAGGACGCCGACGCGGTGCCGCCCTGCGCCAGGTTCGGCGCGGTGGACGTCAGGTCGGCCCCGGCCTTGGCGAACATGTCCACGATGCGCGCGCTGTTCTGCACCACGTTCCGCGGCGCCTGCGCTCCGCCGATCGCGACGCTGTAGTTCACGACACCCGCGCCGGACGGGAACGTGACCGAGCCGGTGGCCGGGTTGTAGAGCACGCCGGTGAGGCGGTCGACGGTGAAGGCCCGCGTCCCGTTGAGGTACACCGAGTACCCCTGCGGCACGCCCGCGTACCGCACGACCCCGTCAGCCGGGTCGTCCCACACGACGCTGAGGTCCATGTTGCGCCAGCGCAGGTTGTTCACCGCGAACTGCGACCAGCCGATGTTCAGCGGCGACAGCTCGACCTGGGCGTCGTTGCGCGGCCGCAGCCCCGCGACGTCCTCGATCACGGTCCAGTTGCTGCTGCCGAGGATGTTGTGGTGGATCCACGACCGGTAGTCGATGGTGCGGGTGCCGGCGTTCCAGTCCGCCCAGAACTCGTTGGCGTCGGGCCACTGCGTGTTGCCGCCGACGTACTGCGACCAGGCGTTCCAGTACAGCAGCTTCTTGTAGTCCTCGGTCGACATCCACTGGTTGGGGTAGTTGCGCAGCACCGAGGAGTAGAGCCGGAACTGCACGGTGGAGTTGATCGTGGAGAAGTTGTTGCTGCCGGGGAACCCCGCCGCCGCGGCCGCCGCCTTGTCGCGCTGGTTGGCGGTGTAGAACGGGTAGACCGGGTACTCGGCCGGGTCGTCGAACAGCCGCAGCGCCTCGCGGTACTGCGCGGTGTTGGGCATCAGGCCGACGGAGTACGGGTAGTAGTTGTTGATCTCCTTCCACGGCACGTGGGTGTTGGTGGCCACGTGCTTGTGCTCCAGCAGCTTGCGGTCGGGGTTCCACAGCGTCGTGACCACGCCGTTGCGGATCCGGTCGGCCAGCGCCTGCATCTCGGTCGCCTTGGCGGTGTCGCCGATCGTCGTGTACGCCTGCTGGGCTGCCATCGCGCCGCTCCACACGTACGCGGTCTCGGCGCGGTCGAGCTTGCCCGCCTTCCAGTCGAAGGAGACCGCGTCGGCGTCGTTGCCGGTGAGCGCGCCCCAGTCGTACTCGATGACGCCGTTGTTGTTGGAGTCGTAGTAGGACAGCTGCCCCTTGGCGTCGCCTTCGGCGTACTTGGCCAGGGTTCCCGCGATGGCGGGCTGGCCGCCGTGCACCTGGTAGCTGCGCCACGCGGCCTCGGAGATGTACTGGGTGTAGGAGTTGGACCAGTTCTCCGGGTCGCCGGGGTTGTCCAGGAACCGGCCGCCCTTGGAGGTCTGGCCGACCGAGAGCCACGGGCCGTAGGAGTAGATCGGGTCGCGCAGGTACTTCAGGTCGTCGATGTGCATCGGCTGGGTCAGCGCGATGGCGTTGTTGTAGCCCGTCACGCCCTCGATCGACACCGGGAACTGGTAGTCCTGGCCGGGGATGTCGACGTCGAGGTAGTTGTAGCGCATCAGCCACCAGCGGTAGTACACGTTCTTCTTGATGGCGGCGTCGGGCACGTCGATGTAGGGGATGTTGTCGGCCCACCACTTGTTGTAGGTCCGCACGTGGGTCGCGAACGCGGTCGCCGGGGTGTAGCCGCGGTAGGCGTTGTACTCCGTCGCCGACTCGGGGATCTCGTCGGTGAGGAACCCCATCACCACCTTGGTCGTCGCGGTCTGGCCCGCGGCGACGGTGATCGAGCTGTCCAGGCCGCCGCTCGACGCGGTGAAGCCGTCACCGGACAGGCGCGGCCGGATGGTGGTCAGGTTGTTCTTCACCAGCCTGCTGCCGGTCAGCTCGGCGCCCGACGCGGTGGTGGCGTACGGCGAGGTCGCCCGCAGCTTCAGCGTCGAGGAGGCGGTGCCGCTGTTGGTGATCGTCAGGTTGGTGACGGCGACGTTGTCGTGGGTGATGAACTTCGCCATGTCGACCCGCAGCGAGCCGCTGGTGAAGACGCCCTTCCAGTGGCTGGGCATCTGGACGCGGCCGCTGACCTGCTCGGTGAACGTGCCCGGTGAGATCGTGACGGCGTAGGCGTTCTGGCCGCTGATGTTGTCCCAGTACGCCGCGTTGCCGCCGAAGCCGATGACGGCCGGGTTGTGGGTGTTCATGTACAGCCCGCGGCCGCGGGTCATCAGCCAGGTGCCCGACGGGTCGTTGCCGGGCCTGGCGAGCAGCCGGTCCATCCAGAAGTCGGTCCCGGAGCTCTCGGCGTCGTAGATGGCCTTCATGGTGCTGCCGGTGCTGTAGCCGACCGGCGGGGCGGGCACGGCGGGCCCGGAGAACGTCGGGTAGCCGATGGTCTGGGCCGCGTGGGCCGTGGTCGTGGGGATGGTCGGGGCGCCTGCGGCGATCAGGACCGCGGCCAGCGCCAACGCCCACCGCTTCCGCGTGGGGACGTGCGGCACGGTGTCACCTCCAAAGGTGGGTGGATCAGGACTGGAACGCCAGCCACTCCAGGACGCCGGTGGACAGGCCGGACTTCGAGGTGATCTCCAGCCGCAGCCGGGTGGTGCTGACCGCGGTGAACGTCGTCGTGTTGTACGTGTCGCCCGCGACCCCGCACGCCGATTGGCCCGGCACGGCGACGTAGGCGCTGCCGTTCCAGTACTGGACGCGGCAGGACGCGGGCAGGTCGATGCCCTGGCCGTCGTCGAACCAGTAGGTCGACACGCGGTTCACCGAGCGGGACGAGGGCCAGGCGTACTCGACCCACTGGGTGCCCTGCTCCGGCCAGTTCCCGTAGGCGAGGTTGGCGCGGTCGGCGGAACTCGTCGGCACACCGCCGTTGTTGACGGCCGCGAGGCTTTCCCACGTCGACACGTACGACGTGGACGCGGTCGCCGACGGGCCCAGGTTCGTCCCGGACGGGGGTTGGGTGCCGCCGCCACCGCCGGGGTTCGACGGCGGCCCGGTCGTGGTCTGCACGACCTTCTGCATCGTGCCGTCGGCGTTGAAGTACAAGCGGTCCACGGCGACCGAGCGGCGGAAGTTGCCGCCGCCGGGGGCGTTGGCGTTGTGGTAGACGATGTACCACTGCCCGTTGAACTGGACGACCCCGGCGTGGTTCGTGGTCGAGGAGACCTGGCCGAGCACCACGCCGCGGTGCGTCCACGGGCCGAGCGGGCTGGTCGCGGTGGCGTAGCGCTGGCACGCGTAGCTCGACGAGGTGGCGCAGCCGTTGGTGTCGTTGGCCGCGTACACCATGTAGTAGAGGCCTTCGCGCTTGAACATCCAGGGCGCTTCCCAGTAGTCGGTCAGCCCCGTCGGCGTGACCACCGCCCCGTCCAGCTCGACCATGTTCGACTTGAGCTTCGCCGCGCGGACGCCCCAGTAGCCGCCCCAGTAGATGTAGGCCTGCCCGTCGTCGTCGGTGAAGACGGTCGGGTCGATGTTGAGGCCGGACGAGTTCGGGGTGCTGTCGCTGATGAGCGGGCCGCCCTTGGCGTCGGTGAACGGCCCGAGCGGGCTGTCCCCCACCGCGACGCCGATGTCCATCCACCCGGCGCCGTTGCCGTTGACCGAGGTGTACCAGTAGTACTTGCCGCCGCGGGGTTCCACCTCGCTGGCCCAGGCGTCGGCCCCGGCCCAGGGGAACGTGCCGATGGTGGCCTTCGCCCCGTGGTCGGTCCAGGTGGCGGCGTCGGTCGACGACAGCACCCGCCACTCGCGCATGAGGAAGTTGCTCCCGCTCGCGGCGGCCTCGTCGCGACCGGCGTAGACGTACATCGTGTTGCCGACGACGAGGGGCGCGGGATCGGCGGTGTAGTAGGAGGTGATGATCGGGTTCGCGGCGTGCGCGGGTATCGCGACCACGGCACCGGCGACGAGCGCCGCGGTGGCGGCGAGCCGGGCGGCCCAGCGGGTGGCGGGCATGGCTTCTCCTTCGGCTGGGGGGGAACGGCTCTACAGCCCGGTCGCGTGCAGGTCCGCGACCTCGGCCGCGGTGAGCGCGCGGGCGTGGACGCGGAAGCCGTCCACCGCGCCGTCGAGGTAGGGGTCGCCCGCGTACTGCGAGCGGCCGATCCAGTTCTGGCCGGTGCCGCCGAGCGCGGCGGGCCGCACGGTCATCGCGGCGTTGCGGGCGACCTCCGCGCCGTTGACGTGCAGCACGCCCAGGTCTCCCTGCTGGGTCACGGCGACGTGCGTCCACACCCCGGTCGGCAGGGCGGACGGCGCGTTGATCTGCTGCTCCCCCGCAGCGCCCGTGCCGGTGATCGCGAACCTGGCGCCACCGGTCGAACTGCGCGGGGTGAGGAACAGGTAGGCGTCCGTCCCCGCGCCGAAGTCGAACACCCGCGCCCACGTGGTGAGCGCGTCCAGCCGCACCCAGGCGGCCACGCTGAACGCGGTCGCGCCCGCCAGCAGCGCGGCGGGCAGCACGACGTGCCCGCCGGCGCCGTCGAGGTCCACCGCGCTCCCGGTGCGCCCGGTGGTCCAGCCCGCGCCCCCGGCCAGCGTCGCGGTCCGGCCGTTGCCCGTGGCGTCCGCCGCGACGGTGCCCGAGCCGGCGTCGAACGGGTAGTGCGCGACGAACGGCGGCGGCGCGGGCGTGCCGTCGACGTTCCAGTAGACCGTGTAGCGCTGGCCGTGGGTCCGGAAGAACGGTTGCAGCACGACCTGCCCGGTGCTCGCGGTCGCGGTGTACTGCAACGGGGTCTGGGTCGCGCGCAGCGTCGCGGGCTGGAGCGTCGGCATCGATGTCAGGTTGGTGGTGCCGTAGGCGCCCGCGAGCACGATCGGCCCGTGCCGGACCGCCTGCACTGCCGGGTTGTCCGGGGTGGCCTCCCTGGTCAACGCCATCGGCAGGCTCACGTCGACGACGTCGCCGCCGGCCCACGTCCGGCTGATCCGCGCGTAGGCGCCCGGTGTCGGCGGGGCCTGGAGGACCCCGTTCACCCGGAGTTGGGCGCCGGTGGTCCACGAGGGGATGCGGACGCGCAGGTCGATCGCGCCGGAACCGGTGATGGTCAGCTTCGTGGACGGCGAGTCGGGGAACGAGGTGTCCTGCCGCACCGTGATGCCGCGCCCCGGCCAGGTGAGCACCGAGGCGATGAACAGGTTGACGTGCAGGGTGTCCCCGGAGCGGAAGTAGATGCTGTCGCCGTGCTTGGTGTTGGTCTCCATCCCGGTGCCGTGGCAGCAGGTGAAGTCGTCGTAGTCGTTGCTGAACGAGCGGATCCCGCCCGGCCGCAGCGGCACGTAGTAGCTGTGGTGGCCGTGGGAGGAACTGGGGTTCTGCGCGCCGAGCAGGTGGTTGTAGAGCGCCCTCTCGTGGAAGTCGAAGTAGTCGGCGCGGCTCGGGTCGGCGCGGAACAGCTGCCGGGTCAGCTTGAGCATGTTGTAGGTGTTGCAGCACTCGCAGGTGCTGTCCGACAGCTCCGCCGCGATCCTGCCCGGCGCCTTGAAGTACTCGCCGTTGGAGTTGCCGCCGATGGCGTAGCTGTGCCGACCGGTGACGATGGTCCAGAAGTTGGACGCGATGTCGCGGTACCGGGTGGTGCCGGTGGCGTGGTACTCGCGGATCGCGCCGATCGCCTTCGGGATCTGGGTGTTCGCGTGGTAGCCGTTGAGGGCGTCGGTGCCCGCCGCCAGCGGGTCGAAGACCTCGGCGTGGTCGAAGTACTGGGCAGTGGTCAGGTGCGCCGGGTCGCCGGTCACCTGGTACAGGTTGGCCAGGACCTCGTTCATGCCGCCGAACTCGGTCTTGAGCATCGCCTGGCGCTGCGCGTGGGTCAGCGCGCTGTTGCGGGTCCGCGCCCACGCCGCCATCCGGGTGAGCACGGTGAGGGCCTGCGCGCTGCCCGCCAGCAGGTGCGCGTCCAGCAGCCCGGCCATGATCTTGTGCAGCGTGTAGTAGGGCGCCCACACGGCTTCGCGGGCCTCCACGCGGGCGATGAAGCTCTCCGGGAACGCCGACAGGTACCCCGCCGTGTAGCCGGCGGTCTGCGCCCGGTCCTGGCAGGTGGCGAGCTGGGCGACCAGGTAGTCCGCCTTGGCGGAGAACGCGGTGTCGCCGGTGCTCGCGTACGCCTGCGCCAGCGCGGTGAGCACGTGGCCGGTGGAGTGGCCGCGCAGCTCGGTGGTCGGCGACTCCCACCCTCCACAGGGGACGGCCGAGGAGGACAGTCCGACGTTGAGGCGGAACGTGCGCAGCAGCCGGTCCGCGTCGAGGAACTTGAGGTAGGCGTGCGTGCGGGCGGTGTTGGCCTGGAACGGCCCGGCCAGCAGGGCCACCGCGCCGAGCGGGAACGCCTCCGCCGACACGCCGGCGTCCGCGCGGGTCGCCGCCGACGCCGGGAACGCCAGTGCTCCGGGCAACGCGGTCGACGCCGCCGCCAGCGCTGCCGCGCGCAGCACGGCACGCCGGGAGGGGGTGGGCATGGGCATGCGCGTCACCTTTCGGGGAAGGGAGTGGCACGGTGACGACGCCGCGGGCGGGCAGGACGCCCGCGAGGCCATCAGGTCGGGAGTTCAGTGGATCGGTGGATCGGTGGATCAGAAGCCGTAGCGGTTCTTCAGGTGCCGCCACCAGTCGCGCAGCATCCACTTGTCGAACTCGGTGATCGACGGGGAGCTGCCCGCCAGCATGATGAAGTTGCTGACACCGGAGGGCGTCCAGTCGTAGAAGTCGTCCAGCCCGAAGGTGTGGCCGACCTCGTGCAGGAATATGGTCACGTCGGTGGCGTCGAGGTTGTTCAGGAAGTACTCGCTGCCCATCCGCTGGCCCCAGTCACCACCGGCGCCGCCGCCGAACCCGGACGTGAGCCACAGCGACTGGTCGTAGTGGTGGGTGACGCCGCCGGGGCAGTTGGGGTAGCTGCCGGTGCGGACGAAGTACCGGCCGCACGGCTCCGCGCACTGCGGCGCGTTCTCCCGGATGTTGTTGACGTAGACGTCGACCGAGTTGTCCGTCCACTGGAGCTGCGCGCGGTCGCGCACCGCCCAGCCGACGACCTTGATCGGCACGGTCGCGTAGGGCCAGTTGTCCTGGCCCACCATGGTGTCCATCCACTTCTTGTACTGGCGGGCCAGGGTGGCGTGGATCCGGTCGCGCTGGGCGGCGGTCACCTTCGCGGAGGAGTCCCAGCGGACGCAGAAGTTGAGGTAGCCGCCGTTGGCGAACACCTGGTCCCAGCCGTAGTTGCGGAAACCGTAGGGGTCGCCGTAGGTGCTCTCGACGTGCGACCACACCTGGTTGAGCGGGGTGACCAGGTTCGCGGGCGGGTTCCAGGCCAAGGTCCCGATCCCCGACGGGGGTGGCGCGGCTCGGCCGACCCCCGCCCCGGTCGCGACGAGGACTCCCACCAGGAAGGTGAGCAGGACGTTCTTCCACAGTCGTATCACCGTTGATACTCCTTGAGCTAGCAGGGATTCAGCCTTTCAGCGCGCCGGAGGTGAACCCGCGCACGTAACTGCGCTGCATGAAGGCGAACAGCACCAGGCAGGGCACTGCCATGAAGACGACGCCCGCCTCCAGTGCGGCGTAGTCGATGGAGCCGTGGCTCGCGGTCCGCATGTTGACCACGGCGAGGGTGGTGGTGAACCTGTCGGTGGAGTTGAGCAGGATCAGCGGGGCGAAGAACTCGCTCCACGACGTCACGAACGCGAACAGCCCGACGGTGACCAGCCCCGGCCGCACGGCGGGGAGCATGATCCGGACCAGCGTGCCGAAGGAGCCGCAGCCGTCGACCCGCGCCGCCTCCTCCAGTTCCAGCGGGACCGCCTCGAACGAGTTGCGCATCATGAAGATCGAGAACGGCAGCTGGAACATGGTCAGCACCAGGCTCAGGCCGATCAGCGAGTCCTCCAGCCCCAGCCACCCGAGCAGGACGTAGAGGGCGATCAGGATCGTCGCGTACGGCACCATCAGGATCGCCAGGGTCAGCAGGAACAGCGCGTCGCGGCCGGGGAACCGGAACCGGCCGAACGCGTAGCCGCCCAGCGTCGCGACGAACAGGGTCGCGCCGACGGTGAGGGCGCTGACGGTGAGGCTGTTGAGCACGTGCTGGAGCCGGATGCCGTTGTCGGAGGTGAACAGCCGGTCGTAGTTCTCCAGGCCGAACCCGGTGTCCGTGCGCAATGAGGCCCAGCCGCTCCACAGCAGCGGGGAGAGGAACAGGATCGCGAGGGCCGAGCCGGTGACGTGGTAGCCCCACCGCGAGGCCGTGCCGGGTCCGGACATGGTTCGGGGCCTCTCACTCGGACCGGCGGCGCAGCACGCCGAACTGGACGGCGTTGAACACGACGAGCACCGCGAGCAGGGCGACCGAGATGCCCGCCGCCGAGCCGAGGTCCAGGCGGATGAACGCCTCCCGGTAGATCACCATCACCAGCGACGTCGTGCTGTTGTCCGGGCCGCCGCGGGTGAGGATCCAGAACTGGTCGAAGGCCAGCAGCGACCCGGTCGACATCATGGTGAGCACCAGCGCGATCGTCGGCCGCATCAGCGGGACGGTGATCAGGCGGAAGACCTGCCACCTGTTCGCGCCGTCGATGCGGGCGGCCTCGTAGACGTCTGCGGGGATCGCCTGCAACCCCGTCAGCAGGATCAGCATGTTGAACCCGGCGAAGCGCCACAGCACGAGCACCACCGTCGAACCGAGCGCGGATCCGGGGCTGCCGCTGGTCCACGAGACGTAGCCGTCGACGAGCCCCAGCCAGGACAGCAGGTCGTTCACGGGGCCGATCTCGTCGCTGAGCAGCCCGAGGAACAGCAGCGACGCGCTGGCGAAGCCCACCGCCATCGGCAGGAAGAACGCCGTGCGCAGGAACCCGACGCCGGGGCGGCGGTGCTGGACCAGCAGGGCGAGGCCGAAGGCGGCCACGAACAGCAGCACCGTCATCACGGCGGTGTACTTGAGGGTGAACCACACCGCCGAGGCGACCAGCTCGTCGTCGGCGATGCCGGTGAAGTTGTCCGGGACGTTCAGCGTCGGCTTGCCGAGCAACGGCCAGCGGTGCAACGACATCCAGCCGACGAGCACCAGCGGCACCAGGAAGAACAGGCCCACCACGACCGCCGTCGGGGCGGCGTACGCGGCGCCGACCAGTGCGCGCCGCCGCCCGCCTCCGCGCGCCCGGTGGGGAGCGGGAGCCGCCCGGTGTCGTGGTCCCGCCCGCTCCCGCGGCGGTGACGTCGTCGTCACGGCCACGGGTCAGCCCTGTTGGAGCGACTTGGTGATGGCGGCGTTGCCGTCGGCCAGCGCGGTGGCCGCGTCGCCGAACAGCGCGCCCCGGACGGTCCGCAGCCAGGGGCTCTGCGGGTCGTTGAACGAGGAGTTGAAGTTCTGCGCGTACGGCGTGCGCCCCTTGGCGACCAGGCCGTTCATCGTCACCAGCCGCGGGTCGACGGAGGAGTACTTGTTGGCCGCCAGGTCGGTGCGGGTGGGCACGCCCTTGCCCTTGGCGACGACCTCGACCTGAGCCTCGTCCGACATCGTCCAGGCCAGGAAGTCCCACGCCTGCTCGACCTTGTCGCTGGTGGCGCCGATGCCGATCGTGTCACCGCCGACGAACGTCGACTCACCACCGGTCATCCCGGTGATCGGCGCGACCCCCACGTCGATCCCCTTGCCCTCCAAGGCCTCCAGCCAGGTCGACGGGCCGGGGGCGATGCCGATCGTGCCGCCCTGGAGCGCGCCGAGCCAGGTCGGACCGGCCTCGTCCTTGGACGCGGGCGCGGCCACGCCGTCCTCGTAGAGCGAGCGGTACAGGGCGAACACCTCCGCCATCGCGGCGGAGTCGAGC
The DNA here is from genome assembly GCF_032460545.1 of Umezawaea sp. Da 62-37. GTDB lineage: Bacteria > Actinomycetota > Actinomycetes > Mycobacteriales > Pseudonocardiaceae > Umezawaea. Next base: position 11,300,885 of record NZ_CP135965.1, on the reverse strand, counting down.
CGGGCGTGCTTGCCCTCGGCGTCGAGCACGTCGCCGCCCGCCGCCCACACCGACGGCCAGAGCGTGAACTCCACGCAGCCGCCACAGTTGCCGCCGAAGTACGTGCCGTGCACGTCGCCGCCGAGCGCGCCGATCCGCCGGGCGTGCTCGGCGAACTCGCGCAGGGTGGTGGGCGGCTTCCCCGGGTCCAACCCCGCCTTCGCGTAGAGGTCCTTGTCGTAGAACACCACCGACATGTCGATGGTGTGCGGCACCGCGTAGTTGCGCCCCTCCCAGACGGCGGCCTTCACGTGGGAGGGCGCCATGCCGTCCTTGGCGGGGAACGCGGCGAAGCGCTCGGTCAGGTCGGCCCACAGGCCCTGGGAGGCGTACTGGGCGGCGAACACCACGTCGGCGGCGAACAGGTCGGGCAGCGCCTTGGCGCCCGCGGCCGACGCGAGCTTGGCCGGGTACTCCTCGTTGGGGTAGGCGGTGACCTCCACCCGGTTGCGGTGGGTGGCGTTGTAGGCGTCGGCGTAGGCCTTCGACACCGACTCGGTCGCGGCGCGGGTCCACAGCGTCAGGGTGGCGCCGTCGTCCGGCGCCCCGCCCCGCGTGTCGCCGCCGCACGCCGTCGTGGCCAGGAGCAGCAGGCCCGCCGCCAGCGCGGCGGCCCTCCGAATCGGTGTCACCGGTATCTCCTCTCGCACGGGCGGGAACGTCAGGTCGTCGGCAGCCAGACGCGCATGGTCGACGGGCCGCGGCGGGCCCAGCGGTGGTAGGGCACGAGGTGCAGCGGGGCGGTGTCGCCGTCCGACGGCGGTTCGGCCGCCCCGTACGGCCACCGCACCCCGTCTGGCGCGTCGAACCGCGCGCGCACCGCGACACCGCCCTCGTCCTCGGTGGGCGGGGCGGTGACCTCGACGCGCAGGGAGTCGAGGTCACCGGTGTCGCCCTCGACCGACTCCGCGCAGAGCACGACCGGCCCCCGTTCCACGGCGACGCACCCGCGCACGGCGTCGATGCGCGGGTCGGGTCGGGTGAAGCGGGGCCGCATCGGCAGTTCGAGGCGGACCTCCTCCCCCGCGATGAAGTCCCGGCGCACCACCAGGTCGCCCACCGGGACCGCGCGCCGCCCCTCCGCCGTCACCAGCACCGCGCCGGTCGCCCACTCGGGCACCCGCAGGGCCAGCGACCACGGACCGCCGTCGGTCCTGGTGATCCGCACGGTCACCGCGCCGTCGTCGGGGTAGTCGGTGCGCATGGTCAGCGCCACCCGGCGGCCGTCCGCCAGCCGCGTGTCGACCTCGGCGTCGGCGTACTGGTGCACGCGCAGCCCCTCGTCGTCGGCGGTGACCAGGTAGGTCGACAGGCTCGCCAGCAGCCGGGCGATGTTGGGCAGGCAGCACGACACCTCGAACCACGGCGCCCTCGGCCCGCCGCCGAAGCCGAGCTGCTCCTCGTCGTCGGGCAGGGTCGCGGTCGGCACGCGCTGGTGCAGCGTGTTGGCGTAGAAGAAGGACCGGCCGTCGTCGTCGATCGCGGTGGCGACGACGTTGTAGAGGATCCGCTCGACCACGTCGGCGTAGCGCCCGTCGCCGGTCGCCAGCAGGAGCCGCCAGGCGAGCATGATCGCGGCCACCCCGGCGCACGTCTCGGAGTAGGCGCGGTCGGCGGGCAGCACGAAGTCGTCGCCGAACGCCTCGTCCTGGTGGCGCGAACCCATGCCGCCGGTGAGGTAGGTGCGCCGCGCCAGCGTGCGGTCGAACTGCTCCGCCACGGCGGCCAGCAACTCGTCGTCGCCGTTCTCCACGGCGATGTCCACCGCGCCGCAGGACAGGTAGAGCGAGCGCACCGAGTGTCCACGGAGGACGGTCGCGGTCAGGACGGGGACGTCGTCGCTGTAGTAGGACCAGCCGAGGTGGTGGCGCGGCAGGGTGCGGTGGCCGCGACGGTCGAGGAAGAGGGCGGCCTGGTCGAGGTAGCGCTGCTCGCCGGTCACCCGTGCCAGCTCGACCAGCGCGACCTCGATCTCCGGGTGCCCGCACAGGCCCCACGCGCCGTCCGGGCCGAAGGTGTCGCAGACGTGGTCGGCGGCACGGCGGGCGACCTCCAGCAGGGTGCCCGCCGCGCCGGTCCTGGCCCCGGCGACAGCCGCCTGGAGGAGGTGCCCGGTGCAGTACAGCTCGTGGCCCGACGCCAGGTCGCTGTAGCACGGCCGCTGCCCCTGGCGGCCGAACGCCGTGTTGAGGTAGCCGTCCGGCGACTGCGCCGCGGCGATGGCGGCGGCCAGCCCGTCGATGCCGGGGGCCGCGGCCCGGTCACCCGTGCGGCCGACCTCCCAGGCCATCGCCTCGACGAGCTTGTAGACCTCCGAGTCGGAGAACTCCCGGCCGCGCCGGTCGGGCGACCCCGGACCGCCGGTCGTGAAGTTGCCGACCCAGCCGAGCCGGTCCATCCACGACAACGCGTGGCCGAGCGTCGCGCCGCCGTTGACCCGCTGCCGCGCGGCCCAGAAACCCCCGGTGATCCGCACCTCGCCGAGCCCGAGCGGCCGGAGGACCCCACGGGACGGCACGACCGGGCGGCCTCCCACGAGTCCTGGGTTCTGCGACGTCAGCGTCATCCGAGACCTCCCGCGCCGGCGGGGCCGGGACCGTTCCCAGGCCGCGCTCAGGGTTACAGTGGCCGCCGAAACCGCTTTCGGCAATAAACCATTCGTGTTTCGGAACCATCACGCTCAGCTTCTTGACGTGCGATTACAATCGAATGACCGTCGAAATAACGTCGAAAGGTTTTCGGTGAGCAGACGAAGGTCCGACTCGGTGACCCTCAGCGACGTGGCCCGGCTGGCGGGTGTCTCGATCGCCACCGCGTCCAAGGCGCTCAACGCGCGCGCCGAAGTCGCCCCGGCCACCCGCGAGCGCGTGCTGCGCTCGGCCGCCGAGCTGTCGTTCCACCCCAACGCGCTCGCCAGGGGCCTCACGTCCGGCAGCACCCGCACGATCGGCCTGCTCACCGACGAACTGGCGGGGCGCTTCTCCATCCCCATCCTGCTCGGCGCGGAGAACGCCCTGGGCAACGAGCAGATGTCCGTGCTGCTCTGCGACGCCCGCGGCGACGCCATCCGCAGACAGCACTACATCCGGATGCTGCTCGCCCGCCAGGTCGACGGGTTCATCGTCGTCGGCGACAGCAACGACCTCCGGCCGTCCCTGACCCGCGACATCCCGGTGCCGGTCGTCTACGTCTACGGCGAGTCGACCGACCCCGCCGACCTGTCCCTGCTCGCCGACGACGAGGGCGGCGCCCGCCTGGCCGCCGAACACCTGGTGTCGTTGCGGCGCAAGCACATCGCCCACATCACCGGCCCCCAGTCCTACCGCGCGGCACGGGACCGGGTCACCGGCCTGACCGACGTGCTGGCCGAGAACGGCCTGCCGCTCACGGGCGGCGCCCCGCTGCACGGCGAGTGGTCCCAGCGCTGGGGCAGGCAGGCCGCCCGGATGCTGCTGGCCACCGCCCCGGAGGTGGACGCGGTCTTCTGCGGCAACGACCAGATCGCCACCGGCGTCGCCGACACCCTCACCGAACTGGGCAGGCGCATCCCCGACGACGTCGCCGTCGTCGGCTACGACAACTGGGAGATCTTCGCCGCGGACTGCCGCCCACCGCTGACCACGGTCGACCTGAACCTCGAGCAACTGGGCGCCACAGCGGTCACCCACCTGTTCGCCGCCCTCGACGGCCAGGCCCGCTCGGGCGTCATCCGGCAACCGTGCCGACTGGTTGTGCGCGACTCGACCGCACCGGTGGGTTTGGTGCGGTAGAAAGCACCGCAACCCAGACCAACCACACGGCAGCAGCAGCAGCCAAAACCACCCCACCGAGCAAACCGCCCGACCACCCACCCACCGAGCAGCGCTCGACCGCCATGCGGCTGGCTTGACTTGGGGTTTTTGGGCCTACAACTGGTCGGCGGGCATCTCTACCACCTGCCCTTTCAGCCCGACAAGGCCCAAAAAAGGGGCCCCAAGTCAAGCCGGCCGCACCCGGAGATCCTGGATCCGCCCCCCGGCGACCCAGCACGACAACAACACCGCCTAACCCCGAACACCAATACCGTCCAAATAGGACTCAACCACCCCCAGGTCACCACTGTCGACCACTGCCGCGACGTACCCGTCCGGGCGCACCAACACCCACTGCCCCGTCGACAACCCGTACCCGTCGCGAAAATACCCACCGCCGTCCACCACATCACCCCGAACCCCGGTGGTGTGCACATGCAGTCCCGCCCGCGCCGCCGGTGCCGAATCGGCGTCGACGTCATGTCCCAGCAGCGTCCAATGCGGCCCCCGGAACAGGGTGAACAGCCGCGTCGCCACCCCACCCGCCCCCGTCACCGGGGCATCGGGCGCACGATCACCCGGCACCACCCCCTTGTCCCGCCCCGAACTCCCCACGTTGAGCGATGACCCCGCGTATCCGAGGTCGAGCTGGTGCACCTCGCGGCCCCGGCGCATGTCGCGTTCCTTGACCGCTTCCAGCAGCCGAACGGACAGGCCCAGGACCGATTCGGCGATCGGCCTCCGCTCCTCCTCGTACGTGTCGAGCAGCGACTCGGCGGCCCCGCCGAGCACGGCGGCGAGCTTCCAGCCGAGGTTGTAGGCGTCCTGCACGCTGGTGTTGAGGCCCTGGCCGCCGGTCGGCGGGTGGCAGTGCGCCGCGTCCCCCGCCAGCAACACCCGTCCCTCGCGGTACCTGTCGGCCAGTCGGGCGTTCATCTCGAACGCCGATGCCCAGCGCACCTCGCGGATCACGATGTCGTCGCGTCCGGTGCGCGCGTGGAACAGCGCGGTGAGCCCTTCGGCGGAGAGGTCGACGTCGAGGTCGAACGGGATCGGGCCCTGGAACTGGAACATGTCCGTACCGCGCAGCGGGCACAGCGACGTCTGTTCCCAGCGGTGCCAGGCATCGGTCGTGAGACCGTCGACCAGCACGTCGGCGACGACCGCCCGCACGCCGAGCGTCCTGCCGGGAAACCCGATGCCCAGCGCTTTGCGCACGAAGCTCGACCCGCCGTCGGTGCCGACCAGGTACCGGGTCCGCACGGTCCGCTCGCCGGTCGGGGTCGCGAGCCGGGCGGTGACCCCGTCCGCGTCCTGGTCGAACCCGACGAGTTCGTGGCCGTGCAGCACGACGTGGCCGAGTTCGGCCAGCCGTTCCCGCATCCGGCGCTCGGTGAGGAACTGCGGGACCATCAGCGCGAGCTGGTACGGCTCCGCGGGGGTCGGTTCGGCCTGCTCGGTGACGGCCACGTCCACGAAGCCGCCGTCGGCGTAGGTGCGCTGGACGGGGTACTCGCCGCCGGAGGCGACGATCCGGTCGATCACCCCGAGGTCCTCGAACACCTCCTGGCTCCGGGGCTGGATCCCCTTGCCGCGCGAACCCCCGAACGGCTGCGGCGCCTTGTCGATCAGCAGGAATCCGACGCCCCTGCGGGCCAGGTCGACGGCGAGGGTCAGCCCCGCCGCGCCGGATCCGCAGATGACCACGTCGGGGTCGGTGGTGGGTGCCATGGCTCGGCTCTCCATCGGTAGTGGGTTGCATACGATCAAAACGTGTGCATGATGCACACGTTATTCTCGACCGCTAGACGTAGTCAAGGAAACTGACCCAAAACTTCGTGCGTTCTGCACAGGTCTTCGGAGCGCGCACGAGGCGAACGGCCGCGGCGGGCCCGCGTTAACATGAGCGCGTTCGTTCCGAACAGCGGAAGGCAGGTGCGGCGGTCATGACGCCCAGACGTCGACTGGTGGCGCAGCGGCACCTGCACCAGTCCGTCGTGGACCTGATGGCGCTCATGAACCTGCCGCAGCGCGACGAGGTCCTCCTCAGCGAGGCGGGCGTGACCCTCGACCGCGCCCTGTTCCCGCTGCTGGTGGGCATCGAGCGGTTCCAGCCGATCGGCGTCGTCGAACTCGCCGAGAAGGCCGGGCGCGACCACACCACGGTCAGCAGGCAGGTCGCGAAGCTGGCCGATCAGGGCCTGGTCGAACGCCGTCCGAGCGCGGAGGACCGGCGGATCAAGGAAGCGCTGATCACCGCCGAGGGCCGTCGGGTCATCGACGCGCTCGACGCCGCCCGGCACCGGCTCAACGCGCACGCGTTCGCGCAGTGGACCGACCGCGACCTGTTCGAACTCGAACGCCTGATGCGCAGGTTCGTGGACGACCTCAACGCTCCGCCCGCCCCCGAGAACGACTAGCCCCAGCAGGAGAACACCCATGGCGCCGACCGCCCGAGACGCGCTGGCCGCCCTCGCCGCACTGCTCGCCCCCGGCCTGCCGGACGTCGCCGACCGCGTGACGAGCGCCCACGACGATCCCGGCGGCTACCTGCGGACGCACGCCGACCGCCTCGACGACCGCGGTGTCGACGAACCGATCCCCAACCTCGCGTGGATCGCGCTGGTCGACGCGCTCACCGACCACGGCCTGCTCGCCGAGGTCGACTGGAAGGAGGAGCCGGAGGAGGTCACCGCCCGGCTGCGGGCGCTCCGCTCCACACCGGACGCCTCCGCGTGGACCTGGCTCGACGGCACCGACACCGAGATCCCCACGTACGACTTCCTCGAACTCGCGGGCGACGGCCTCCACGCCGCGGGCACCGCTCTCGCCGTCCTCGACATCGAGTCGGACTGCTACCCGCTCGTGCTCCTCCCGAGCACCCAGGGCCCCGATCTCGTGGACCTGGCCGCCGCCGCCGGGTTCCGGGCCGACGTCCTCGGCACCCCCGAGGCGTGACGGCGACGTGACGTGGTCGTCCGGCAGCCCGACGCGCATGGCCGGTGACATGGGCAGGCCGTTGCGCCGCGTCCGGGGTCCCGGCGGCTGAACCGTGCCCTTCGACCACAACGACCACTACCACCGCCTGCTGCTGCGCCACGTGCCGCGCGGCGGCGGGGTGGCGCTGGACGTCGGCTGCGGCACCGGCCGGTTCGCCCGGCGACTGGCCGGACGAGGCCTGGAGGTCGACGCGGTCGACGTGTCCGAAGAGGTCGTCGCCGAGGCCCGCGCGCTCTCCGCGGGTGCCGGGAACCCGCGGTTCGAGTGCGCGGACGTCACCGCGATCGACCTGCCGCGGGGGCGCTACGACGTCATCTCGTGCCTGGCGTGCGTCCACCACATGCCGTTCTCCACCGTCGCCGCACTGCGCGACGCGCTCGCGCCGGGCGGTGTCCTGCTGATCCTGGGCTGCTACCCGGAGTCGACCGCCGTCGACCGGGCGTGGAGCCTGGCGGCCGTCCCGGTCAACGCCGCCGCCCGGCTCGCCGTCGCCGTGGTGGAGGAGTTCCGCCGTGGTTCCGCCACGACGGGGCGGGCACCGGTGACGCGGCCGACCACTCCCCTGCGCCGGATCCGCCGGGAAGCCGAGGTCCTGCTGCCCGGCTGCCGCGTCCGCAGGCTCCTGTTCTGGCGCTACCTGCTGGTCTTCCGCGACGGCGGCTGACCCGCGCGGCGCAGCCTGGCCGGCCGCGCTATCCGGACGCTACGGCGACTGCCTAGCGTGGGGTCGACCGACTCGCCGGACGCTGCCCGAGTCGGATGGCACCGATCCGATCCGCTGATCCGATCCGCCGATTTCGACGTGGTCCACACCCTGTGCCCTGTCGCTTCGAAAGCGACGGCGTCGACCGCCGGTGGACATGTCCGGAACGCCGATCCCAAGTCGTCCGGAATGGGAACACCGGCCCGGATGTCGCATTCCCCGTATTCCGGTGGTTCACGCCCACTTCACTTCCGCGAAGTGCACGTGCAGACGACTTTTCGCATCGGATGCGGACTCCGGTATCCACAACGCGCTGTGAAACCGATTGCATTCCACTGGTGACGGGTGGACCGCTCGGTGCACTCGGATGGTCGAACGCGAATCAGCGGCACATCCCGCACCAGCCTGTACTGCGAATTCACTCCAACAGCACCGCAGTCGGGCACGAAACGGGCCCCTAGATCACGGCAAACGGGCACGAACGCGATTCCCGGTCGTCGTCGCGATCGCGTCCGGATAACCGGAACCCTTTGTGAAGAAGGCTTACCAAGCCGTCGAGCCATGCCGTGAAGCCTTCTTGCGGGCTCAAACACTTCCCGGATACTTGCACGCCAGCAGGCTCGTGACCAGCAAACATGCTTCCGGTGGCACATGTACGACAGAAAAACAGCCCATCGCGGGTTGCCTGCGGATTCGCCTCGCGGTAAGCGAAAGGACATCGACCGTTTCCGGTTTATCCAAATCAAGAGCAGTACTCGCGTTACGACGAACGTCGCCGTCCGCGACTGGTACAAAAGTTCCCAATCGGCGTGACCTACATCACTTCGATTTTCCTTACCAGTGACGATTTATACGGTTAACGCCATCCGGGTGAACAGCACTCAAGGCGATCCTCCGCGCCGTGAACCCGAAATTGTCACCCGATCGGACGAGCACCCTGGACGCTGAGTCACCATTTTCGACCAAATGGGGCTCCACGCGCACCGCGGCGAAGAGCAAGCCAAATGAGACGGTAATCGAAAGGAAGCGAGTCGGAATGTCCGCTGTACACACAACGGACATTGATTTGCGCGGTACCGAACCATCACCATGGGGACCGCATTCACCGAGTCGGCGCAGAGCACAACAGGTACAGAGCACAACAGGGAGAGAGGCCGCTCTATGGGGCGTGCACGGGAGCTTCGTCCACGGGAGACACGAATCCGTTTCGGGATATTCGGGCCGACACAGGCCGTGGTCGACGACGTGGAGGTCGCGATACCCGCCGCCCAGCAGCGGATCATCCTCGCGGGACTGCTGCTCTACAACAACCGCGTGGTGTCGATCGACCGCATCGCCTGGTTCCTCTGGGGCGAGAAGCTGCCCCCGAGCGCGGTCCCGACCATCCGCACGTACGTGATGCGCCTGCGCCGCACGCTCGGCCCGCAGGTGGCCGAGCGGATCGTCACCAAGGCGCCCGGCTACATGATCAACGTCAGCCCCGGCGAGAGCGACCTCGCGTCGTTCTTCGACCTGCACGGCCGCGCGGCGGAACTGGCCTCGGAGGGCAAGCACGCCGAGGCGTCGGCCGCCCTGTCGTCGGCGCTGGCGCTGTGGCGCGACGCGCCGCTGCTGGACGTGCCCTCCCCGACGTTGCAGGACATGGAGGTGCCGCCGCTGCTGGAGCTGCGGATGCAGACCCTGGAGTGGTGGATCGACCTGGAGCTGCAACTGGGCAGGCACGCCCGCCTGGTGCCGGAGCTGTCGCACCTGGTGCGGGCGCACCCGTTGCGGGAGACGCTGACCGCGCAGCTGATGCTGGCGCTGCACGGCGCGGGTCGCCAGTCCGACGCGCTGGCCGCGTTCCTGCACACCCGCAACCTGCTCATCGAACAGCTCGGCAGCGAGCCGGGCCAGGAGCTGCGCCACGTGCAGCGGCTCATCCTCCGCACCGACGGGGGCCCGCAACACGCCCGACCGCAGGTACCGCCGCAGGCGACCGATCGGGGCACCTCGCACAACAGCCGCCTGGAGAACCGGTGGCGGCTGATCGGCTCACCCAGCTTCGGCTGGTGACCAGGCCGCTATCGCGCCGCTAGGCGTGCCGCGGACCATGGTCGCGGCGGCGTCCCGCCGCCCGACTCCCCGGACCGCGAAGAGGGCCTGGCATGAACGTGACCACCGCGGCGGCCGGATCCCCCGCCGAACAGGCGGACCTGGTGACGAAGCTCGTCGGTGACCGGGCGGGCGAGTGGGACAGGGCCGGCGCGCTGCCGGTGGACCTGCTGCGCCGCTTGGGCGCCGACGGCCTGCTGTGCGCCGAGGTGCCCGTGGAGCACGGCGGTCTCGGCTGGACGAGCCTGGACAACGGCGAGTTCACGGCGCACACGGGCGCGCTGTGCAGTTCGCTGCGCAGCGTGCAGACGTCGCAGGGCATGGCGGCGTGGACCGTGCGGCGGCTCGCGGAACCGGACCAGCAGGCGGAGTACCTGGGCAGGCTGACCGGCGGCGAGCTGGCCGCGGTCGGGTTCAGCGAGCCGCACGCGGGCAGCGACCTGGTCGCGATGTCCACGACGATCCGCCCGGACGGCGACTCGGTCGTGGTCGACGGGCACAAGGTGTGGGTGACGGCCGCGCACTACGCGGACCTCCTCGTGGTGTTCGGCCGGTACACCGAGGGCGGCGGCGCCGTGGTCGTGGTGCCCGCCGACGCGCCGGGCGTGCGGGTCGAGCGGGTCGCCGATCCGCTGGGCTGCCGCGCCGCCGGGCACGCCGCCGTGTTCCTGGACTCGGTGCGGGTGCCCGCGTCCGCCGTCCTCGGAGCCGGGGCCGGGCTCGGGCTGCTGGTGGCGTCGGCGCTGGCGTACGGGCGCAAGTCGGTGGCGTGGGGCTGCGTCGGCATCCTGCGCGCGTGCCGGGACGCGGCCGCGCGGCACGCCGCCACCCGCGAGCAGTTCGGCAGGCCGCTGGCGGAGCACCAGCTCGTGGCCCGGCACCTGGCGACCCTGGTCACGGGGGAACAGGTGGCGACCCGGCTGTGCGAGCACGCGAGCCGGTGCTGGGACAGCGGGTCGCCGGAGTCGGTGATCGCCACGCTGCTGGCCAAGAACGAGAGCGCGCGGCGGGCGGCCGAGGGCGCGGCCGCCGCGGTGCAGGTGCTGGCGTCGGCCGGGGCGCGCGACGGGCACGTGGTGGCGCGGGCCTACCGGGACGCGAAGCTGATGGAGATCATCGAGGGCAGCACGGAGATGTGCGAACTGCTGCTGGCGGAACACGTGGTCAGGGGCGTGCGGGACGCCCGGTAGGACTCGACCGCCGGACAGGGCGATCGGTCCCGGTGCCCGACCGGGCACCGGGACCGACGTCCGTCACACCACGACCTTGGTCTCCAGCACGGGCGGGCGGAGCGCGGCCAGCCGGTCGCGCTTGGCCTGGTCGCTCACGCCGAGACCCGCTTCGGGCGCCAGGCACAGCACGCCGACCTTGCCGACGTGGCCGTTGGTCTGCACCAGCCGGGCCGCGTCGCCGACGCCGTCGAGCGAGTGCACCTCCGAGAGCACCGGCAGCACCAGCCCGAGGTCGAACAGCCGGTTGGACTCCCACTGCTCCTGGAGGTTCGCGCCGTGGCTGCCGATGAGCCGCTTGAGCTTCATCCACAGGTAGCGGTTGTCGTACTGGTGCTGGTAGCCGGTGCTGGACCCGCAGGTGACGACCGCGCCGCCGCGCCGGGCGACGAACATCGAGATGCCGAACGTGGCCCGCCCGACGTGGTCGAACACGATGTGCGGGTCGTCGCCGGTCTCCCTGCGGATGATGGACCCGATCCGCTTGCCCGCCTGGAGCACCGCGCGCGGGTCGCCCGGATCGCCGAGGCCGATCTCCGAGCGGTCGATGACCACGTCGCAGCCGAGCTTGCGGACCAGGTCGGCCTTCTCGCCGGAGCCGACGACGCCGACCGCGACACCGCCCGCCTGCTTGACCATCTGCACGCCGAACGCGCCGAGACCGCCCGCCGCGCCCCAGACGAGGACGACGTCGCCGAGCTTCATCCGGGCGCCGCGCTCGCTGATGAGCATCCGGTAGGCGGTGGCCGCGCACACCGGGGTGCTGGCGGCCTCCTCCCAGGTGAGGTGGGGCGGCTTGGGCACCAGCTGGCTGGCGCGCACGACCGCGTAGTGGGCGAGGCCGCCGTAGTTGGTCTCGTACCCCCACGCCCGCTGCGAGTTGCCGATCATGCCGTCGCCGTGCACGGCCGGTTCCTGGTCGTCCACGTGCACCGGGGTGACGACCACGCGGTCGCCGACCTGCCAGCGCCGGACGCCGACACCGGCGCGGACCACGACCCCGGAGGCGTCCGAGCCGAGCACGTGGAACGGCTGGTCGTGGCGGGTCGCCCAGCCGCCCTCGCGGCCGAAGTGCTTGAGGAACGCGAACGTCGGCACCGGGTCGAACGTGGCCGACCACACCGTGTTGTAGTTGATGGAACTGGCCATCAGCGCGACCAGCACCTCGTCCGGCGCGAGTTCGGGCATCGGCACGTCGCCGACCCGGATCGACTTGCGGACGTCCTTGTCCTCGACGCCGCTGAACATGTCGGCGTCCTCGACGCGGGTGTGCGCGGCCCGGAACCGCTCGGGCACGGGGTGGCCGAGCAGTTCGTCCGCGCCTGCGCCGCGCACCGCGGCCGCTGCGAGAGCATCCATGGTTGTTCCATCTCCTCGGTCGGTCGGGACGCGGCTACTCCGGGCGCCTGCGGGCCACGCTGTGGACGTAGGACTCCACCGGCAGCGTCCACGCCGACGGCACCCTGCCCAGCTTCTGCATCGCCCGCACGACCGGGCTGGTCTCCATGCCGATGAAGGGGCTGCCCATGGTGGTCGCCTGCATCTGGAAGGCGACGTGCCGCCGGAGCCTGCTGCTGCCCACCTCGGCGACGCGCCGGAAGTGGCTGCCCGGAGCCATCCTCTTGCGGATGCCCGCCCGGACGTGCTCGGAGATGTCCTCTTCGGACAGCCACTCGAACCCCGGAACGTCCCGCTTGAGCAGGGTCGTCACGTCGTAGCGGTGCTCGGTGAAGCCGTCCAGGAAGGAGAAGTACCCGCCGGGCTTGAGGACCCTGGCCACCTCGGCGAGGAACCGCTCCGGGTGCGGGTAGTTGTGCGAGCTCTCCACGCTGATCACGACGTCGACCTCGGCGTCGCCCAGCGGCAGCGCCTCCGCGTCGCCCTGGATGTAGCGCAGCTGGTCGCCGCGGGCCAGCAGGGCGTTGGACCGGCGCACGGCCATCGGGGACAGCTCGACACCGAGGAACCTGCCACCGGGCGCCGCGCGGGACAGGAAGTTCAGCCCCTCGCCCGCGCCGCTGCCGATCTCCAGCACGGTCTTGCCCGCGTACTCGTCCAGCGCGAGCGGGAGTTCCCGCAGGGCGCGGAAGTAGAGCTGCTCGGACACGCCGTCGGTGCAGAACTGGAGGCTGCCGGGGAGGACCTCGTCGATCTCCTTGGCCAGGATCGGGTCGTCCATCCCCCAGTTCCAGATCTCGCCGCGCGCGGCCATCATCGCCGCGACGTTGTAGAGCCAGATGGAGTGGCCCTTGAACGTGTCGCTGGCCTCGGCGTCGAGCACCGCGGACTCGCTGGGACCGTTGAAGCGGCTGACGGTGTCCATGAACGCGTTGATCGCCGCCGGACCGCCGGTGGATTCCATGTGCTTTCCCCTGTCGGTTCGCTGATGGGCTCGAGTCTCACGTGGCGCCGTAGCGCCCCGATATCTGCGCGATGGCCGCCGGTCACCAGGTGACGGGCAGGGAGTTCAGCCCGTACGCGGCCGCCTCGTCCTTGAACGACAGCTCCTCCGGCGCGACCGCGAGCCGCAGCCCCGGCAGGCGGCGGAACAGGGTCTCCAGGACGATCTGCAACTCCACCCTGGCCATGTGCTGGCCGATGCACATGTGCGCGCCGTACCCGAAGGCGAGGTGGCGGCCGGCCGTGCGTTCGACGTCGAGCCGGTCGGGGTCGGTGAACACCTCGGGGTCGCGGTTGACCGAAGGTCCCAGTGCCACCACTCCGTCACCCTTGCCGATGGTCACGCCCGCGATGGTGACGTCGTCGGTCGCGACCCGGTAGGACACGGGGTTGAGGATGCTGCAGTAGCGCAGCAGCTCCTCCACGGCCGCGGGCCAGCGCTCGGGCTCGCGCTGGAGCAGCGCGAGCTGGTCGGGGTGCTGGAGCAGGGCGGCGATGCTGAGCGAGATCTGGTTGGCGGTGCTCTCGAAGCCCGCGACCAGCAGGGTGAGCGCCAGCTCCACCAGCGACTGGTGGTCGGTGCCGTCGCCGTCCTCGCGGGCCTTGCGGACGCGGCGGCCGATCAGGTCGTCGGAGGGGTTCTCCTCCTTGGCCGTGACGAGCTGGTCGATGTAGCCCAGCAGCGCGCCGATGGCGGCCATCCGCTCCTGCGGCGGCGTGAACAGGTCGATCATGGTCGACGAGCGGACGCGGAAGGTGTCGCGGTCCGCGTCGGGCACGCCGAGCAGATCGCAGATCAGGGTGGTGGGCACCGGCAGCGCCAAGGCGGGCACCAGGTCCGCGGTGCCGGGTCCGTCCAGGATCGCGTCGATCAGCTCGTCGACGACCTTCCGCATGTCCGCCCGCATGGTGTCCACGCGGCGCTGGGTGAACTCGCCGTTGATGGCGCGGCGCGCGGCCCCGTGCTCGGGCGCGTCCATCTCGCCGATCGACGCGCGGAAACCGACGTCCACGTTGTACGGGACGAGCGAGGGGTAGTTGGGCTGCTTGCGGTCCACGCTGAACGCGTCCGACACCAGCAGCTCGCGGGCCGCGGCGTGCGTCCACACCGCCCACGCCTCCTTCCCGGAACCCAGGCGCACGCGGGTGACCGGTCCCTCCGCGCGCAGCTCGGCGTTGCCGTCGGGTTCGCCGTACGGGCAGCCCCGCCGGACGGACAGGTCGGGGACGGACGGGGTCTCGGTCATGCGGTGGCCTCTTCCTTGTCGACGGCGCCTTCCCCGGCGACGTCCTCGTGGTGGACGGGTGGGACCGGGTCGAGGGTGCGGAGCCACTTCTCCACCGCGGCGGTGCAGTGCTCCAGGTGCTGCTCGGCGAGGGTGAAGTGGTTGCCGGGGACGTCCACGACGGTCTGCGCGGTCTCCCAGCTCGCGCGCCAGTCGTCGGACTCCGGGTCGTCGGTCATGCCGTCGATCGGCTCGGAGGCCCGCACCAGCAGCAGCGGCGCGGCGCACGGGCCCGGTGTCCAGTCCTCGAACATGCCGCCGTACCAGGCCATCGCGGTCAGCCGGTCGGCGTCCATGCGGACGTACTGGTCCTCGCGGTCGAACATGCCGCCCATCAGGTACTCCTGGACGCGGTCCTTCATGATCGTCGGATCGCCGATCAGGTAGGTGTCCAGCAGCGCCACCCCGGCCGGGCGGATGCCGCGGGCCTCCAGCGCGGTGGCGGTGGCGTGCGCGAGGTAGCCGCCCGACGAACTGCCCAGCAGCACGAACGACTCGCCGACCCGCTCGGCGATCGAGTCGGCGTACGCCCCGACGAGGGTGTCCACGTCGGCGGCGAGCAGTTCCCCCGCGCCGAAGCCGGGGACGTCGAACGCCAGGAACGGCCGCACGCCGCGGAACTGGCCCGCGAAGCGCGCGAACTGGTGGGCGCCCGCGATGGCCACGATGGAGGAGAAGCAGACCAGCGCGGGGCCGTCCGGACCGTCGGCGAGGCGGACCGGTTCCGGCAGGGCGGGCCACTGGTCGGGCGAGGTGGCCATGGGACGCAGGCGGGCCGCCTCGCGGACCAGCCGCTGGCCGGTCTTGCGGTGGCCGAGGCTCAGGGCGTGCCGGAACAGGCCGTCGAGCGCGTCCAGCGGGTTGCCCGCGGGGGCGGTCGGTTCCGGCGCGGGGCGGGTGGCGCGGGCGAGCACGCGGACCAGTTCGTCCGGGGTGCCCGCGTCGAACGCGACCGTCGCCTTGAGCCGGAGCCCGGTGGCGCGGCTCAGCGCGTTGCGGAGTTCGACCGCGGTCAGCGAGTCGAGGCCCAGTTCCAGGAACCCGCGGTCGCCGACGACGGCCTCCGGGCCGGGGTAGCCGAGCACGTCGGCGATCCGGCCGAACACGGCGTCGCGCAGGGCGGGACCCTCCAGGGCCGTGACGCGAGGGCGTGGAGCACGGGCGGGACCGCGGACGAGGGCGCGCAGCAGCGGCGGCACGTCGTCGGCACTTCCCTTCGGCAGGGCCAGCCGGGCGGGCACCAGCAGCGGCGAGCCGTCGGCCAGCGCGGTGTCGAACAGCTCCAGCCCCTCCTCGGGGCTCAGCGGCCCGCCGAACCGGCGCAGCCGTTCCCGCTGCGCGGGGTCGAGGTCGCCGACCACGCCCTCGTCGACGTCCCAGGTGCCCCAGGCGAGCGACTGCGCGGGCAGGCCCTCGGCGCGGCGGTGGTGCGCCAGCGCGTCCAGGAAGGAGTTGGCGGCGGCGTAGGCGCTCTGGCCGGGGCTGCCGAACACCCCGGCGGCCGAGGAGAACAGCACGAACGCGGCCAGGTCGAGGTCGCGGGTCAGCTCGTGCAGGTGCAGCGCGGCGTCGGCCTTCGGGCGCAGCACGAGGTCCGCGCGTTCGGCGTCGGTGTCCTCGAGCAGGCCGTCGGCCAGCACGCCCGCGGCGTGGACGACGGCGGTCAGCGGATGCTCGGCGGGGATCGCGGCCAGCAGGGCGGCCAGCGCGTCCCGGTCGGTGACGTCGCAGGCCACGACGTCCACGTGCGCGCCGGGAATCGACACCTCGACCTGCCTGCGGCCGACCAGGAGCAGCCGGGTGACGCCGTGCGCGGCGACCAGGTGGCGGGCGAGGCGCGAGCCCAGCGCCCCGGTTCCGCCGGTGATGAGCACGGTGCCGCGGGAGGGGAACGCGATCCCCCCGCTGCCGGCGGGGGCGGTGACGAGCCGGGGTGCGGTGAACTCACCCGCGCGCACCGCGATCTGCGGTTCGCCCGTGGCGAGGACGGCGGCCACCGGGGCATCGTCCGCGGTGTCCACGTCGACCAGCACGAACCGGTCCGGGTGCTCGGACTGAGCGGCGCGCACCAGTCCCCACACGGCCGCGCCCGCCAGGTCGACGACGTCCTCGGTGGCGATCGCCCGGCGGGTGAGGACCACCAGGGTGCTCTGCTCCCGCCGGTCGTCGGCCAGCCAGTCGCGCAGGGCGTCCCGCACCCGGTGCACGGCCTCGCGGACGGTCGCCCGCTGGTCCACCAGGGACAGCACGACGAAGTCGGGCACGGGCTCGGGCGCCGGGATCGGGACCGGCTGCCACCGCATGCGGAACAGCGGGGCCGCCGCGGACCGCACGGGCGCGCCCGCCTCGCGGACCACCAGGGAGCCGATGGTCACCACCGGAGCGCCGTGGGGATCGGTGGCCTCGACGGCCACCTCGTCGCCTCCCGTCGGCCGGGTGCGGACCCGCAGCGCGGTCGCGCCGGACCGGTGCACGGCGACGCCGCCGAAGCCGAACGGCAGCGCGCCCTCCGGCACGGTTCCGGGCGGCAGGAGGCCCACGGTCTGGAGTGCCGCGTCCAGCAGCGCCGGGTGCACGGCGAACCCGGCCGCGTGGCGGCGCTGGTCCTCGGGCAGCTCGACCTCCGCGTACACGTCGTCGCCGAGCCGCCAGGCCGACCGCAGGCCGCGGAACGCGGGTCCGTAGTGGACACCGGCCGCGGCGAAGTCCTCGTAGCGCCCGGCCAGGTCGAGCGGCTCGGCCCCGGCGGGCGGCCACTCGCCCAGGCCGTCCGGGGTCCGGTGGGTGGCCGACAGCGTGCCGGTGGCGTGCGGGGTCCACCCGGCCGTGGCGTCCGGGCGGGAGTGGATCCCGACGTCGCGGACGCCGTCCTCGGCGGGCGGACCGATCCGCACCTGCACGGTCACGTCACCGGAGGCGGGGAGCACCAGCGGGGCCAGCACGGTGAGGTCGTCCACGGTGGCGTCGCCCGCGTACACGGCCAGGTCCACGAACGCCGCGCCGGGCAGCACGACGGCGGTGCCGAGGGCGTGGTCGGCCAGCCACGGGCTGGTCGCCAGGGAGAGGACGCCGGTGAGCACGGTGCCGCCGTCCGCCAGGTCGACCAGCGCGCCGAGCAGCGGGTGCGGCGAGGACTCCAAACCCGCCGCGGCCAGGTCTGCGGGGCCGGTCAGGGCCGGGCCGAGCCAGTACCGCTCGCGCTGGAAGGCGTAGGTGGGCAGGGGGATCCGGCGGGCGGTGGTGCCGGCGAAGACCGGCGTCCAGTCCACCGGCACGCCCCGCACGTGGGCTTCGGCGAGCGACCGGGTCATCCGGTCCGCGCCGCCGTCGTCGCGGCGCAGCGAACCGACGGCCACGACGTCCTCGCCCGCGTCCTCCGCGGTGTCCAGCACGGCGGGCACCAGCAGCGGGTGCGGGCTGCACTCGACGAACGTCCGGTGGCCGGACCCGAGCAGGTCGCGCACGGCGCCCAGGAAGTCCACCGGCCTGCGGGCGTTGGCGAACCAGTACTCGGGGTTCAGATCCGCGCCGCGGACCCACTCGCCGGTCGCGGTGGAGCGCAGCGGGATCCGCGGGACGCGCGGTCGGATCTCCGCCACGACGTCGAGCAGCCGGTCCCGGATCTGGTCCACCTGCGGGGAGTGCGAGGCGTAGCCGATGGGGATGCGACGGGTGCGGACGCCGTCGGCGGTCAGCGCGGCGGCCAGGTCCTCCAGGTCGCCCAGCGGTCCGGAGACGGCGACGGACTCGGGGCCGTTGACCGCGGCGACGGACAGCGCGGTCCGGCCCACCAGGCGTCGGCCGACCTCGTCCGGGGACGCGGACACCGACAGCATGCCCTCCAGGCCCGCCAGCGCGGTCAGCTCCTGGCCGCGGCGGGCCACGATGAGCGCGGCGTCCTCCAGCGACAGCGCGCCCGCGAAGCACGCGGCGGCGATCTCACCCTGCGAGTGCCCGACGACCGCGGCGGGCCGCAGCCCGTGCGAGCGCCACACCTCGGCCAGCGACACCATGACCGCGAACAGCACGGGCTGGACGACGCCGTCGGAGTCGAGCGGCCGTCCCTCGCGCAGGGCGGCGGTCAGCGACCAGTCCAGGTGCGGCGCGAACGCGGCTTCGCACTCGGCCATGCGGTCCGCGAAGACCGGTGAGGTGTCGAGCAGGTCGGCGCCCATCCCGGCCCACTGCGAGCCCTGGCCGGGGAAGACGAACACGACCCGTCCCGCCCGCCGGACGCGGCCGGTGACCAGGCCCGCGGCCCGCCCGCCGTCCGCCAACGCCGCCAGTGCGCCCGCGTGGTCCGGGCCTAGCACGGCGGCGCGGTGTTCGAAGTGGGTGCGGGTGAGGGCCAGGGAGTAGCCGACGTCGGCGGCGTCCGAGTCGGCGTGCGCGGCGAGGCGGGCGGCCTGGTCGGCCAGACCGCGTTCGGTGCGCGAGGACAGCAGCCACGGCACGGAGGCCGGGCGCGTTCCACCCGGAACCGGTGCGGGGGCGGGTGGTTCTTCCAGGATCACGTGCGCGTTGGTGCCGCTGACGCCGAACGACGACACGCCGCCGCGGCGGGGGCGGTCACCGCGTGGCCACGGGCGGCTCGCGGTGAGCAGCCGGACGTCGCCCTCGGTCCAGTCGACCTGGCGGGTGGGCGCGTCCACGTGCAGGGTCGACGGCATGGTCTCGTGCCGCAGCGCCAGCAGGAGCTTGAGCACACCGGCCGCGCCAGCGGCGGCCTGGGTGTGGCCGATGTTCGACTTGAGCGAGCCGAACCACAGCGGGTCGGCGCGGTCCTGGCCGTAGGCGGCGAGGACGGCCTGGGCCTCGATCGGGTCGCCCAGGGTGGTGCCGGTGCCGTGCGCCTCCACCAGGTCCACATCGGACGGTCGGAGCCGGGCGTCGGCGAGCGCGCTCGCGATGACCCGTTGCTGCGACGGGCCGTTGGGTGCGCTCAGGCCGTTGCTGGCGCCGTCGGAGTTGACCGCGGAGCCGCGCACGACGGCCAGCACCGGGTGCCCGTGGCGCAGGGCGTCGGCCAGCCGCTCGACCACCAGCACCACCACGCCCTCGCTGAACCCGGTGCCGTCCGCGGCGTCGGCGAACGACTTGCAGCGGCCGTCGGGGGCGAGCGCGCCCGCGGCCGACGCAGCGCGCAGGTACGCGGCCGGGTCGGGCAGCACGGTCGCGCCCGCGGCCAGCGCGAGGTCGCACTCCCCCGCCCGCAGGGCGCCGGTGGCCAGGTGCAGCGCGACCAGCGACGACGAGCAGGCCGTGTCGACCGTGACCGCCGGTCCCTCCAGGCCGAACGCGTAGGCCAACCTGCCCGACGCCACGTTCACCTGCGTGCCCGTGGTGACGAAGTTCGCCACGCCCTCGGGCAGGTCGTAGGCCGACGCGTGGGCGTAGTGGGTGCCCATGACGCCCGCGTAGACGCCGGTCCGGCTGCCCTTGAGCGCGGGCAGGGTGTACCCGGCCCGCTCGAACGCCTCCCACGACGTCTCCAGCAGCAGCCGCTGCTGCGGGTCCATGGCCAGCGCCTCGCGGGGCGAGATGCCGAAGAACCCGGCGTCGAAGTGCCCGGCGTCGCGCAGGAACCCGCCGCGCAGGTCGTCGCGCACCGGGCGTTCGCGGTCGGTCGGCAGCGGCCCGACGGCGTCGCCGCCCTCGGCCAGCAGCCGCCACAGGCCCTCGGGGGTGTCGATGCCGCCCGGCAGCCTGCACGCCGCGGCGACGATCGCCACCGGGGCGTGCGCGGCCTCCGCCAGCGAGTGGTTCCGCGCGCGGAGGTGTTCGTTGTCCTGCAACGACTTCCGCAGCGCTTCGACGATCTTGTCAGGCACAGCCATCAGTCGCTCCGTCACTCGTCGTCGGGGAGACCGGAGCCGCCCATGGCCAGTCGGACCAGTTCGTCGGCGTCCAGCTCGCTCAAGTCCTTCGGGGCGCCGTCGGACGCGGGTTCGTCCGCGAGCCGCAGCAGGCCGTCCAGCAGCCCGGCGGCCCGCAGGCGGTCGACCGGGATCGTGCGGAGCAGGTCCCGGACCGCGCCGTCCCCGAGCACCGGGTCCGCAGGCGCGGCGGGCACCTCCGGGGCGAGCCGGACGGCCAGGTGGGCGGCTACGGCGGCAGGAGTCGGGTGGTCGAACACCAGCGTCGGCGGGAGCCGCAGCCCGGTCGCCGCGCCGAGCCGGTTGCGCAGCTCCACCGCGGTGATCGAGTCGAACCCGGTCTCGCCGAACGCCCGGTCGGGGTCGACCGCGGCCGGTCCGGTGTGGCCGAGCACGGCCGCCACCTGGGTGCGCACCAGCTCGTCCAGCAGCAGTTCGACGCCCTCGGCGTCCAGCGCGGCCAGCTTGCGCCGCAGGTCCGCTCCCCCGTCGGCGGGAACGGCGGCGGCCGCGGTCCGACGGGTGCGCCTGCCGGTGACGAGTCCGCGCAGCAGCGGGGGCTCCTCGCCGGGCCGCACGCCGCGCAGGTCGATCCGCAACGGCAGCAGCAACGCCCGGTCGGGCCGGGCCAGGGCCGCGTCGAACAGCGCGAGCCCTTCGGCGTCGGACAGCTCCCCGACGCCGTCCCGGTGTCCTCGGGCGACCTGGGCGTCGCCGAGACCGCCGGTCATCGCGCCGCGGCGGGCCCACAGGCCCCACCCGAGCGACTGCGCGGGCATCCCGCCCGCACGGCGACGGCGGGCCAGCGCGTCCAGGAACGCGTTGGCCGCGGTGTAGCCGGCCTGGCCCGGCGACCCGGTGGTGCCCGACGCCGAGGAGAACAGCGCGAACACCGGCAGGGGGCCGGTCAGCTCGTGCAGGTTGAGCGCGCCGTCCACCTTCGGGCGGAGCACGTGGTCGAGCTGGTCGGCGGTGAGCGCGGTGACGGGGGCGTCGTCGACCACCCCGGCGCAGTGCACCACCCCGGCCAGCGGCCGGTCGGCGGGGACGGCTGCCAGCACGTCGGCGAGGGCCTGCCGGTCGGCCACGTCGCACGCGGCGGACGTGACGTCGGCGCCGAGGGCGACCAGGTCGTCGACCAGTTCGGCGGGAGCCCCGCCGCGGCCGACCAGCAGCAGGCTCCGGACCCCGCACGCGGTGACCAGGTGCCTGCTGACCGCGCCGCCGAGCACACCGCCGGCACCGGTGACCAGCACGGTGCCGTCCGGGAGCCAGGGCGACCCGGTGGTGGTCGCCGCCCCCGCACGCGCCAGTCGTGGCACGCGGATCCTGCCGTCGCGGAGGGCGACCTGGGGTTCACCGGTGGCCACGGCGGCGGCGAGGACGTCCTCCGACGCGGGCAGCCCGTCGGTGTCGGCGAGCACGAACCGGCCGGGGTGTTCGGCCTGCGCGGTGCGGAGCAGCCCCCAGACGGCGGCACCGGCCAGGTCGAGCACGTCCTCGTCGTCGACTCCGACGGCCCGCCGGGTCACCACGACCAGGGGCCGGTCCTCGGTCTCGTCCTGCTCCAGCCTGGTGCGGACGGCCTCCAGCGCGCGGTGCACGGCCGCGCGCACGGCGGCGCCGTCCTCGCCCGCCGGGTCGATCCGGACCACCACGGGTTCGGTGCGCGCCGGGGCGGCGGGCACCTCCGGCCAGTCCAGCACGAACAGGGAATCCGGCGCGGACCCGAGCCCCGCCACGGGCAGGGGCCGGGCCACCAGGGAGTCCACCGACACGACCGGCGCTCCCGTCGGGTCGGCCAGCAGGACCTGCGTCCCGCCGTCCGACGTGGGCGCGAGCCGCACCCGGACCGCGGTCGCGGCGGTCGAGTGCAGCCGGAGACCGGTCCAGGAGAACGGCATGGACACCGTCCGGTCACCCGAGCCCGCCGCGTCCAGCCAGGACGCGTGCAGCGCGGCGTCGAGCAGCGCGGGGTGGACGCCGAACGCGCCGGGCTCGCCGGGCAGGGTCACCTCGGCGAACACCTCGTCGCCCCGGCGCCACGCCGCGGTCAGCCCGCGGAACACGGGCCCGTAGTCGTACCCGGCGGAGGCGAAGTCGCCGTAGAGGCCGGTGATGTCCACGGTGGACGAACCGGCAGGCGGCCACTCCCCCGCCAACGTGCGGTACTCCTGCGGCAGCGGCGAATCGCCAGGGGCCAGCACGCAGGTCGCGCGCGGCTGCCACGGGCCCTCGGCACCGGTCCGCGAGTAGATCCGCGCCTGGCGGGTGCCGTCGGGGCCGGGCTCGTCGACCTGCACCTGCACGGTGAGCCCGCCGGTCTGCGGCACGACCACCGGCGCCTGGAGGGTGAGCTCCTCGACGTTCGGGCAGCCGACCTGGTCGCCGACCCGGATCGCGGCCTCGGCGAGCGCGGCGCCCGGCACGACCACCGCGCCCAGCAGGGCGTGCTCGGCCAGCCAGGGCTGCGCGGCCAGCGACAGCCGCGCGGTGAACAGGTACGAGTCGCCGCCCGCCAGCGAGACGCCCGCGCCGAGCAGCGGGTGGTCCAGGTCGAGCAGGCCCGCGCCGGACACGTCACCGGTCGTCGTGGCCGGGCCGTCGGGCCAGTACCGCTCGTGCTGGAACGGGTAGGTGGGCAGGTCGATCCGGGTGCCGCCGGACAGGCTCGTCCAGTCGACGTCGACCCCGTTCACCCACGCGCGGGCGAACGACTCGAGCACCCGCTCCAGGCCGCCCTCGTCCCGGCGGAGCGTGCCGGTCACCGCGACCTCGCGGCCCAGCCCGAACGCGGTCTCCTCGATGCCGGGCACCAGCACCGGATGCGGGCTCGGCTCCACGAAAACCCCGTACCCGTCGCCGATCAGGCCGTCCACGACGTCGGCGAGCCGCACCCGTTCGCGCAGGTTGCGGAACCAGTAGTCGCCGTCCGCGGCGGCTCCGCGCATCCACTCGCCGGACACCGTCGAACGCCAGGGGATCACCGGCACCAGCGGCGTCACGTCCCGCAGCAGCTCCGCCAGCTCGTCGCGGATCTCCTCCACCACGGCGGAATGCGACGCGTAGTCCACCGCGATCCGGCGCACCCTGACCGATCCGCAGCGGGCGACGAACCCGTCCAGCGCGGCGGTCTCGCCGGACACCACCACCGACGCCGGTCCGTTCACCGCCGCGATCGACACGCCCTCGCCCAGCAGCGCCTCGACCTCGGCGAGAGGAGCCGCGACCGACACCATCCCGCCACGACCCGCCAGATGTCCGATCGCCTTGCTGCGTTGCGCAACCACCCGTGCGCCGTCCTCCAACGACAACGCCCCGGCCACCACGGCGGCCGCGATCTCACCCTGCGAATGCCCCACCACGGCCGACGGCTCGACCCCGGCGGAACGCCACACCTGGGCCAGCGACACCATCATCGCCCACAGCACCGGCTGCACCACGTCCACGCGCAGCAACAGGGCCTCATCAGCCAGCGCCTCACGCAAAGACCAGTCCACGAACGGCGCCAACGCCCGCTCGCACTCCCCCATCCGCTCCGCGAACACCGCCGAGGACTCCAGCAGTTCCAGCCCCATGCCGACCCACTGCGAGCCCTGACCGGGGAACACGAACACCACCCGGCCGTCGGACGAGGCCACACCGCTCAGCGCGGCGAGGTCGTCCAGTCCGGCCAGCAGCTCGTCCCGCTTGCGGCCGACCACCACCGCGCGGTGCGCGAACGCCGTCCGCCCGGCGAGCGACGCGCCGATGTCGGCGGGATCCGCGTCGAGGTCCGCCACGTGGGCCGCCTGCGCCCGCAGCGCCGGGGCGGTCTTGGCCGACAGCACCCACGGCAGCACAGCGGGAACCGGAACGGGCTGGACAGCGGCGGCGGGCGCCTCCTCGATGATCAGGTGCGCGTTGGTTCCGCTGATCCCGAACGCCGACACGCCCGCCCGGCGGGGACGCTCGGAACGGGGCCACGCCACCGGTTCGGTCAACAGCGCCACCGAGCCCGCCGACCAGTCCACTTCGGACGTCGGCTCGTCCACGTGCAGGGTGCGCGGCAGGAGGCCGTGCTTGAGCGACAGCACCACCTTCAGCACCCCGGCGACACCGGCGGCGAGTTGGGCGTGGCCGATGTTCGACTTCACCGAGCCGAGCCGCAGCGGGACGCCCGAACGGCCCCGGCCGTAGGTGGCCAGCAGCGCGTCCGCCTCGATCGGGTCGCCCAGCGTCGTGCCGGTGCCGTGCGCCTCGACCGCGTCCACGTCGTCCGCGGTCAGCCCGGCGGCGGCCAGGGCCTGGCCGATCACCCGGCGCTGCGCGAGCCCGTTGGGCGCGGTCAGGCCGTTGGACGCGCCGTCGGAGTTCACCGCGGACCCCCGCACGACGGCCAGGACCCGGTGCCCGAGCCGCTGGGCGTCGGAGAGCCGTTCCAGCAGCACCATGCCTACGCCCTCGGACATGCTCATGCCGTCGGCGGCACCGGCGAACGGCTTGCACACGCCGTCCGGCGCGAGCCCGCGCGTCTGGCTGAAGCCGACGAACCCGGCCAGGTTCGCCATGATCGTCACGCCACCGGCGAGCGCGAGCGTGCACTCACCGCCGCGCAACGCCTGCGCGGCCAGGTGGATCGCCACCAACGACGACGAGCACGCCGTGTCCACCGTCATCGCCGGGCCTTCCAGGCCGAGCGCGTAGGAGATGCGGCCGGACGCGACGCTGCCGGAACCGCCGGTCACGGAGTGGCTGTCGACGACGTCGGAGCCGGGCCGCGGGGTGTAGCCGTTGACCGCGCAGCCGACGAACACGCCGGTCCGGGTGCCGCGGCAGGACGCCGGGTCGATGCCCGCGCTCTCGATGACCTCCCACGACGTCTCCAGCAGCAACCGCTGCTGGGGGTCCATCGCCAGGGCTTCGCGCGGCGAGATGCCGAAGAAGTCCGCGTCGAAGTCGCCGGCGTCGCGCAGGAAGCCGCCGCGGTTGGTCGAGGACTTGCCGGGCACGGCGGGTTCCGGGTCGTAGAGCCCGTCGAGCGCCCAGCCGCGGTCGGTGGGCCAGTCGGTGATGACGTCACGGCCTTCGGCCAGCACGGCCCACAGGTCGTCGGGGGTGCGGACGCCGCCGGGGAACCGGCCGCTGATGCCCACGATCGCGATCGGCTCGTCCACGGCGGCCGGGGTCGCCTGCTCCTCGGGCGCGGCCTGCTCGCCGCGCAGCACCTCGCGCAGGTGCCGGGCCAATTCGTGCACCGTGGGGTAGTCGAACACCACGGCCGCGGGCAGCCGCAGGCCGGTGAGCGCGGTGAGCCGGTTGCGCAGGTCCACGGCGGTGAGCGACTCGAACCCGAGGTCGCGGAAGGCGCGGGACGGGTCCAGGTCGCCACTGGTGTGGCCGAGCACGTCGGCGGCCTGCGCGCGGACGAGGTCCTGCAGCACGCGGTCGGCCTCGGCGGCGCTCAGCCCGGACAGGCTCCGGACCAGGTCGGACTCGACGACCGGGGACGCGGTCTCCGCCGTCCCGACCTCGGGGATCTCGGTGAACAGCGTGGACGGGCGGGCGGAGGTGAACACGTCGACGAACCGCGACCAGTCCACGTCGGCGACGGCCAGCACGGTCTCGTCGTCGTCCAGGCACCGCCCCAGCGCGCCGACGGCCACCGCGGGGTCGAGGAACGGCAGGCCGCGGCCGCGCAGGCGGGCCAGGTCCAGCCCGCCGGGCAGGACGAGGTCGTCGGTGAAGCCCGGCGAATCCCATACGCCCCAGGCAACCGACGTGGCCACCTGCCCGCGGGCGCGGCGGCGCTGGGCGAAGGCGTCGAGGTAGGCGTTGGCGGCGGCGTACGCGCCGTGGTCGCCACTGCCCCAGACGCCCGCGATGGACGAGAACAGCACGAACGCGTCCAACTCCGCGTCGGCCAGCGCGGCGGCGAGGTGTTCGGCGCCCATGGCTTTGGCGTCGAAGACGCGGGCGAGGTCGCCGAGCGGTGTCGTGGCGAGCGAGCCCAGTTCCATCGCGGCGGCGGCGTGCACGACCGCTCTGACCGGCGTGCCCTCCTCCGCCAGGCGGCGCACCAGCGCTGCTACCGCGGCCGGGTCGGCGACGTCGCAGGCGGCGGTGGTGATCCGCACGCCGGGCAGGTCGAGGTCGGGTTCCGTGCCCCGGCGGCTGGGCAGCACGACGTGCTCGGCCCCGGCGTCGGCCAGCCAGCGCACGACGTGCGGGCCGACCGCGCCGGTGCCACCGGTGACCAGCACCGTGCCGGACGGGTGCCACTTCCGGCGCTTCGGGGACGCCGACGCCCGCACCAGGCGGCGGACCAGGACACCCCCTCCGCGCACGGCAAGTTGGTCCTCGTCACCGCCTGCGGTGAGGGCTCGGGCGAGCAGCGCGGGATCGCAGTCGGCGGGCACGTCGACCAGACCGCCCCAGAGGCGCGGGTGTTCCAGCGCGGCGACCCGGCCGATGCCCCGCACGGCCGCGGCCGCGGGGTCGACGTCCTCGGTGCCCTGCGCCACGGCGTTCCGCGTCACCGTCCACAACGGACCGTCGACCCCGGAGTCCAGCAGTGCCTGGAGCAGCAGGGTCGTGAGCGCGAGCCCGGACGGCAGGGCCGGGTGCTCCGGGTGGTGGCCGTCGGCGAAGGCGAGCAGGGACAGCACGCCGGCCACCGGTTCGGCCGCCGCGTCGGTCAGCAGACCAGCGAGCGCGGCCCGGTCCGGGAAGCCGTCGACCTCGACGACCACCGGGGTCTCGACGGCTTCGAGCGCCCACGGGACTTCGAGACCGGCGGGCACGACCACCAGCCAGGTGCCGGTGACCGGAGCGGCGGGCTTCGCGGGCAGGGTGCGCCACGCTTCGCGGTAGCGCCAGCCGTCCACAATGGACGATTGCCTGGTCCTCCGCCGCCACGTCGACAGCGCTTTCAGCGCTGGGGCGAACGTCTCGGCGGGGGTGTCGAGGGTGTTGGTGAGGGCATCGATGTCCTCGCGGTCGACGGCGTTCCAGAACGCGTCGTCCACCGGGTCGGCGACGGGGGTGGTGCGCAGCCAGAAGTGCTTGTGCCGGAACGGGTAGGTGGGCAGCTCGACCCGCCTGCCACCGCCGAACACGCCCGCCCAGTCCACGGCGACGCCGTGCACCCAGGCCCGCGCGGCGGCTTCCAGCAGCCGGTCCCGGCCGCCTTCGTCCCGGCGGAGCGTGCCGGTCACGGCGACCTCGCGACCCAGCCCGAACGCGGTCTCCTCGATGCCGGGCACCAGCACCGGGTGCGGGCTCGGCTCGACGAACACGCCGAACCCGTCGTCGACCAGGCTCCGCACCACGTGGTCGAGGCGGACCTGATCGCGCAGGTTGCGGTACCAGTAGTCGCCGTCGGCGTCCGCGCCGCGCATCCAGTCACCGGTCACCGTGGAGCGCCAGGCGACCTCGGGCACCCGTGGCCGCACATCGCGGAGCAGGTCGGCCAGCTCGTCGCGGATCTCCTCCACCACGGCGGAGTGCGAGGCGTAGTCCACCGCGATCCGCCGTACCCGCACCGATCCGCAGCGGGCGACGAACTCGTCCAGCGCGGCGGTCTCGCCGGACACCACCACGGACGTCGGCCCGTTGACCGCCGCTACGGACACGCCCTCGCCCAGCAGCGCCTCGACCTCGGCCAGCGGAGCCGCTACCGACACCATCCCGCCACGACCCGCCAGGCGTCCGATCGCCTTGCTGCGCAACGCGACCACCCGTGCGCCGTCCTCCAACGACAACGCGCCCGCGACCACGGCAGCGGCGATCTCGCCCTGCGAGTGGCCGACGACCGCCGACGGCTCTACACCCACCGAACGCCACACCGCCGCGAGCGACACCATCACCGCCCACAACACCGGCTGCACCACGTCCACCCGTTGCAACAGGGCCTCATCAGCCAGCGCCCCGCGCAGCGACCAGGCCACGAACGGCGTCAAAGCCCGCTCGCACTCCCCCATCCGTTCCGCGAACACCCTGGACGTCTCCAGCAGCTCGACACCCATGCCGACCCACTGCGACCCCTGACCGGGGAACACGAACACCACCCGGCCGTCCGACCCCGCCGTGCCGCTCACCACGCCGGGCCCGAGCCCGCCGCCCGCGATCGACTCGATCCCGGCCAGCAGCTCGTCCCGTTCCCTGCCGACCACGACCGCGCGGTGCGCGAACGCCGTGCGCCCGGCCGCGAGCGACAGGCCGACGTCGGCGGTACCGAGGTCATCGGCGTCCACGAGCCGGTCGGCCAGTCGGCGGGCCTGCTCCCGCAGCCCCTCCGCGCTGCGGGCGGACAGCACCCACGGCAGCACGCCGGACGCGGCGACCGGCGACTCGACCGCCGGGGGCTCCTCGATGATCACGTGCGCGTTGGTGCCGCTGATCCCGAACGACGACACACCCGCCCTGCGAGGACGGCCCGACCGCGGCCAGGCCACCGGCTCGGCCAGCAGCCCCACCGCGCCCGAGTCCCAGTCGACCTCGGACGACGGCTCGGCCACGTGCAGCGTGCGCGGAAGTTCCTCGTGCCGCAGGGCGAGCACCATCTTCAGCACACCCGCGACGCCGGCGGCGGCCTGGGTGTGCCCGATGTTCGACTTGACCGACCCCAGCCACAGCGGGTCGCCCGCGCGGCCCTGGCCGTAGGTGGCCAGCAGCGCCCCGGCTTCGATCGGGTCGCCAAGGCGGGTGCCGGTACCGTGCGCCTCCACCGCGTCCACGTCGGCGGCGCTCAGCCCGGAAGCGGCCAGCGCCTGCCGGATCACGCGTTCCTGCGACGGCCCGTTCGGCGCGGTCAGCCCGTTGGACGCGCCGTCCTGGTTCACCGCGCTGCCGCGCACGACGGCCAGCACCGGGTGTCCCATGCGGCGGGCGTCGGAGAGCCGTTGCAGCAGCACCACGCCGACGCCCTCGGCCACGCCGAAGCCGTCCGCCCGCTCGCTGAACGCCTTGCTCCGGCCGTCAGCGGCGAGACCGCCCTTCCGGCCGAACTCCAGCAGCCCGTCCGGGGCCGCCATGACGGTCGAGCCGCCCGCGATCGCGAGCGTGCACTCACCGGTCCGCAGCGCCTGGGCGGCGAGGTGGATGGCCACCAGCGACGACGAGCACGCCGTGTCCACGGTGACCGCCGGGCCCTCGAAGCCGAGCGCGTAGGAGATGCGGCCGGACGCGACGCTGCCGGAGTTGCCGGTGGCGACGAACCCGGCGGCGGCCTCGTCCGAGCGGGCCACCAGCATCAGGTAGTCGTGGCTGCTCAGGCCGATGAACACGCCGGTCGACGAGCCGCGCAGGCCCGCCGGGTCGATGCCCGCGCGTTCCAGCGCCTCCCACGACGTCTCCAGCAGCAGCCGCTGCTGCGGGTCCATGGTCAGCGCCTCGCGCGGCGAGATGCCGAAGAAGTCCGCGTCGAAGCCCGCCGCGTCGGCCAGGAACGCGCCCTCGGCGACCTGGTGTTCCAGATCGGAACCCGAGTAGAGGGCGTCGAGGTCCCAACCGCGGTCGACCGGGGGTGGGCCGACGGCGTCGCCGCCGGCGCGCAGCAGGTCCCACAGCTCGGCGGGCGTGTTCACGCCGCCGGGGTAGCGGCAGCCCATGCCGACGATGACCACCGGGTCATCGCCGGTCACGACCGGGGCGACGGGCGTCGTGACCCGTTCGGCCGTGCCCAGTGCCGTGGCGCGCAGGTGCGCGGCCAGCCGGAGCGCGGACGGGTGGTCGAACACCAGGGTGGCGGGCAGTCGCAGACCGGTGGCGGCGGCGAGGCGGTTGCGCAGCTCCACCGCTGTCAGCGAGTCGACGCCGAGGTCGCGGAACGCCGTGTCGACGGGCACCGACTCCGCGGAGGGGTGGCCGAGCACGACGGCCACGTTCGACCGCACCAGGTCGGTCAGCAGCCGGTCGGCCTCGGGGGTGGTCAGCGCGGCGAGCTGCCGCGCGAACGTGGACAGGTCCGCCACGGCCGCCCCGGCGCTGCGGCGGCGCTTCGCGGCGACCAGGCCGCGCAGCAGCGGCGGCACGTCGGCCTCGGCGCGGACGGAGGTGTCCAGCGCGACGGCGACGGCCAGCGCCTCGTCGAGCACGTCACCGGCGTCGAACAGGGCGAGGCCGTCGGCGGTGGACAGGGCGCCGACGCCGGAGCGGTGCATCCGGTCGAGACCGGACGCCGCGCCGCTGTCGCGCCACAGCCCCCAGGCGATCGAGCGCGCGGGCAGGCCGCGGGCCCGGCGGTGCTGGGCGAGGCCGTCGAGGAACGCGTTGGCCGCCGCGTAGTTGGCCTGGCCGGGGCTGCCGAACACCGACGCCCCGGAGGAGAACAGCACGAACGCGGCCAGGTCCAGGTGCGCGGTGAGGTCGTGCAGGTGCCGGGCGCCGTCCGCCTTCGCGCGCAGGGCGGTGTCCAGCCGCTCGGGGGTGAGGTCGGCGAGCAGGCCGTCGTCGAGGACGGCCGCGGTGTGCACGACGGCGGTCAGCGGGTGCTCGGCCGGGATGTCCGCGATGACGCGGGCGAGGGCGTCGCGGTCGGCGACGTCGCAGTCCACGAGCACGACGGTCGCACCCAGCGCGACCAGGTCGTTCTTCAGCTCGGTGGCCGCGGACGCGGTGCGCGAGAGCAGCAGCAGGCGCCGCGCTCCGCGACCGGCGACCAGGTGCCGGGCGAGCTGCCCGGCGAGCGCTCCGGTGGCGCCGGTGAGCAGCACCGTGCCGTCGGGGTCCCACGGCCTCGGCAGTCGGACGGCCACCTTGCCGACGTGCTTGGCCTGGCCGATGTGCCGCAGCGCGTCGGGCAGCCGGGTGATGTCCCAGATCCGCAGCGGCAGCGGCAGCAGCGCACCCGACTCGAACAGCGCGAGCAGGTCCCGCAGCATCTCCTGGGTCCGCTCGGGACCGGCCTCGCTGAGGCCGAACCCGCGGTACCGCACGCCGGGGTGGGTCTCGGCGACCACGGCGGCGTCGCGGACGTCGGTCATGCCCAGCTCGACGAACCGGCCGCCGCGCGGCAGCAGCCGCAGGGAGGCGTCCACGAAGTCGCCCGCCAGCGCGTTGAGGACGACGTCGACGCCGCGCCCGCCGGTGGCGTCGAGGAACCGCCGCTCGAACTCCAGGGTCCGCGAGGACGCCAGGCGCGTCCCGCCCAGGCCGGTGGCGGTCCACTTCGCCGGGCTCGCCGTGCCGTAGACCTCGGCGCCCAGGTGCCTCGCCAGCTGCGCGGCGGCCATGCCGACGCCGCCCGCGGCCGCGTGCACCAGCACCGACTCGCCCGCTTGGAGCCCGGCGACGTCCACCAGGCCGTAGTAGGCGGTGAGGAACACCGCGGGCACCGCCGCGGCC
Source organism: Umezawaea sp. Da 62-37 (assembly GCF_032460545.1). GTDB lineage: Bacteria > Actinomycetota > Actinomycetes > Mycobacteriales > Pseudonocardiaceae > Umezawaea. The sequence goes on along the minus strand of NZ_CP135965.1, from coordinate 11,269,142 downwards.
TGCTCGAACGACCACTCCCGCGGCATCGGAGCGACCAGCCTGCGATCCACCACGGCCGTGGTGCCGTAGGCGTGGAAGATGCCGAAGACCCGGTCACCCGGAGCCAGGTCGGTGACGCCCGGCCCGGTCTCCACGACCACGCCCGAGCCCTCCACGCCCAGCGGTCCCGCCGCCTCGGCGGGCATCATGCCGAGCGCGTTGAGGGCGTCGCGGAAGTTGACGCCCGCCGCGCGCACCGAGATCCGCACCTCGCCCGCGGCGGGGGCGGCCTCCGGCGACGCGACGACGGCCAGGCCCTCCAGGGTGCCGCGGCCGGTGTGCTCGATCCGCCAGCCCTGGCGCCGCCCCGGCGGCACGAGCCGTCCGCCGGTAGCCGCGCGCACCAGCCGTGGCGCGAACGCCGTACCTCCACGCAGCGCGACCTGCGGTTCCGCGGTTCCCGCCACCGCGGCGGGCACCTCGGGGCCGTCGGTGTCGAGCAGCCCGAACCGGCCGGGGTGCTCCGACTGCGCCGAGCGCACCAGGCCCCACAGCGGGGCCTGCTCGACATCCACGTCGTCGCCTTCGGCGGTCGCGACGGCCTGGCGGGTCACCACGACCAGCCGGGCCGCGGTGAACCGGTCCTCGGCCAGCCACTCCTGCAACGCGCCGAGCACGCGGCCGAGCTGGTCGCGCACGTCGCCGGCGGCCGGGGCCAGCAGGACGACCTCGGGCACGTCCACGACCTCGGCGAGGGTGGCGTGCGCGCGGGCTCCGGGAACGCTGAGCCCGGTGCCCACCACCACGACCGGGCGGACCTCCTCGTTGGGTGTGGGAGACCACTCGACGCGGAACAGCGAGTCCCGCAGCACGGAGTCGCCCGCGGTCAGCTGGTCGGCGGAGAAGGGGCGGGCCACGAGCGAGTCGACCGACACGACGGGCGCGCCGGACGTGTCCACGGCGTCCAGGGCCACGGCCTCGGAGCCCGCGGCGCGGATCCGCACCCGCAGGGCCGTCGCGCCCGCGGCGTGCAGGGACACCCCGGACCACGAGAACGGCAGCCGGAAGCGGTCGTCGCCGTCGAAGAAGTCGCCGAACGCGGTCGCCTGCACGGCGGCGTCGAGCAGCGCCGGGTGCAGGCCGAACTCGTCGGCCTCGCCGACCAGGCCGTCGGGCAGCGCGACCTCGGCGAACACCTCGTCCCCGGACCTCCACGCCGCCCGCAGGCCGCGGAAGGCGGTCCCGTAGGCGTGGTCGGTGCCCTCGGCGGCGGCGTAGTGGGCGGCCACATCCACCGGTTCGGCGCCCGGCGGGGGCCAGGCAGCGGTCCACGCGGCCGGGGCGGGCTCGTCGGGGACCAGGACACCGGAGGCGTACCGGGTCCACGGCACGTCGTCGGGCGCGTCGTCGGGGCGGGCGTGCACGTGGACCGTGCGCGCGCCCGTGCCGTCCGCGGCACCCGCCACGACCTGCACCGCCATGCCGCCGCGCTCGGGCAGCAGCAGCGGTGCTTCCAGGACCAGCTCGTCGATCCGGCCGCAGCCGACCTGGTCACCCGCGCGGACGGCCAGCTCCAGGAACGCGGTGCCGGGCAGCAGGACCGTGCCGCCCAGGGCGTGGTCGGCCAGCCACTCGTGGGTGCCGGTGGACAGGCGTCCGGTGAGCAGCAGGCCGTCCTGCTCGGCGAGCAGCACCGACGCGCCGAGCAGCGGGTGGTCGGCGGTCGCCTGGCCGACGGACCGGACGTCGCCGGGGGTGCGGGCGGACTCCAGCCAGTAGCGGCGGCGCTGGAACGGGTAGGTCGGCAGCTCGACGTGCCTGCCGCCGGTGGTGCCGAGCACCCGCGTCCAGTCGACCGCGCCGCGCCGGACGTGCAGCTCCGCCACGGACTTGAGGAACCGGTCCGCGTCGCCGTCGTCGCGGCGCAGCGAGCCCACGGCGACCGCGTCGCTCCCGGCGTCCTCGGCGATCTCGACGAGCGCCGAGACCAGCGCGGGGTGGGGGCTGCACTCGACGAACAGGTCGTGCCCGTCGGCGAGCAGCCGCCGCACGGTCCCCACGAAGTCGACCGGGCGGCGGGCGTTCTCGAACCAGTAGCCGGCGTCGAGGGAGGCGCCGGGCGTCGGTTCGGCGGTCACCGTGGAGTAGAAGGCCACGTCGCCGTCGGTCGGACGCAGCTCGGCCAGTGCTTCGAGGAGCGGCCCGCGCACCGGCTCGACCTGCGGGCTGTGCGTCGCGCCGCTGGCCGGGACCACCCTGGCCCGCTCCCCCGCGGCCTTCCACCCGGCGACCAGTCCGGTGACCGCGTCGATCTCACCGGAGATCGACGTGGCGGTCGGCCCGTTGACGCCGGACACCACAACGCGGTCGCCCCAGGGCGCGAGGTCCGCGCGCACCCGCTCGGCGGGCAGCGCGACGACGGCGATCACGCCCTTGCCGACCAGTTCCGCCGCGAGCAGCGTGCTGCGCAGCACGAGCATCCGGGCGGCGTCGGCCAGCGGCAGCACGCCCGCGACCACGGCCGCGGCGACCTCGCCCTGCGAGTGGCCGACCACGGCCGCCGGTTCGACGCCGTGCGAGCGCCAGAGCGCGGCCAGCGACACCATGACGGAGAACAGCACCGGCTGCACCACGGTGGTGTGGTCCAGCCCCGGAGCGCCGTCGGCCTGGTTCAGCACGTCGAGCACCGACCAGCCGGTGTGCGGGCGGAACGCCTCGTCGCACTCGCGCAGCCGGGTCGCGAACACCGGGTGCGCGGCGGCCAGGTCACGGCCCATGCCGACCCACTCGGAGCCCTGGCCTGGGAAGACGAACACCGGCCTGGTGCCGCCGCGGCCGACCTGTCCGATCACCACGGAGGGGTCGGGCAGGCCGTCGGCGAGCGCTGCGAGTCCGCGCGCCAGGTCGCCGACGACCACGGCCCGGTGGTCGAACGCGGCCCGCCCGGTGGTGAGGGTGAACGCGATGTCGGCCGGTGCCAGGTCCGGGTGCGCCTCGACGTGGTCCAGCAGGTCCCGCGCCTGCTCGCGCACCGCGTCCGCGCTGCGGGCCGACAGCGGGAACGCCAGCGGACCCGACTCGACCGCCGGGACGCGTGCCGGTTCGGGGAACTCCTCGATGATCACGTGCGCGTTGGTGCCGCTCACGCCGAACGACGACACCCCCGCCCGGCGCGGCCGCCCGTTCGGCGTCCAGTCCCGCGCCTCGGTCAGCAGCTCCACCGAGCCGGAGGACCAGTCCACCTCCGGCGTCGGAGCGTCCACGTGCAGGGTGCGCGGCAGGATCGCGTGCCGCAGGGCCAGCACCATCTTGATCACGCCCGCCACGCCCGCGGCGGCCTGGGCGTGGCCGATGTTCGACTTGACCGACCCCAGCCACAGCGGGTCGCCCGCGCGGTCGCGGCCGTAGGTCGCCAGCAGCGCGCCCGCCTCGATCGGGTCGCCGAGCCGGGTGCCGGTGCCGTGCGCCTCGACGGCGTCCACGTCGCCCGCCGCCAGCCCGGACGCGGCGAGCGCCTGCTGGATGACCCGGCGCTGCGCGGCGCCGTTGGGGGCGGCGAGCCCGTTGGACGCGCCGTCCTGGTTGACCGCGCTGCCGCGCACGACGGCCAGCACGGGGTGGCCGTGGCGGACCGCGTCGGACAGCCGCTCCAGCAGCACGACACCCGCGCCCTCGGCCATGCCGACGCCGTCGGCCGCGGCGGCGAACGCCTTGCTGCGGCCGTTGGGGGCGAGGCCGCGCTGGCGGCTGGAGTCCACGAACAGCAGCGGTGTGGACATGACGGTGACGCCGCCCGCGACGGCCAGCGAGCACTCGCCGTTGCGCAGGGCCTGCGCGGCGAGGTGGATGGCCACCAGCGACGACGAGCACGCCGTGTCCACGGTGATGGCGGGGCCCTGGAACCCGAACGTGTAGGAGACCCGGCCGGACAGCACGCTGGGCGAGTTGCCGAGGCCGACGAAGTCGACGGCCTCCTCCGGGATGCGGTCCAGGCGCAGGGTGTAGTCGTTGGACATCACCCCGGCGAACACGCCGGTGTCGCTGCCGCGCAGCGAGTCCGGGTCGATGCCGCCGCGCTCGAACGCCTCCCAGGTGACCTCCAGCAGCAGCCGGTGCTGCGGGTCGGTGGCGATGGCCTCGCGCGGGGAGATGCCGAAGAACGCCGGGTCGAAGTCGGCGGGGTCGACCAGGAACCCGCCCTCGCGGGTGTAGGTCGTGCCGGGGTGGTCGGGGTCGGGGTGGTAGAGCCCGTCCACGTCCCAGCCGCGGTCGCGCGGGAACTCCGACACCGCGTCGGCCTCGCCGGACACCAGGTCCCAGAACCGCTCGGGGGTGTCGGCGCCGCCGGGCAGGCGGCAGCTCATCGCGACCACGACGATCGGGTCGCCGTCGACGGCCGCCGCGGGGGCGGCCGGGGTGACGACGGGCGCGTCCGCCGAGTCGAACAGCCGTTCCAGCAGGTGCGCGGCCAGTTCGGCCGGGGACGGGTGGTCGAACACGAGCGTCGCGGGCAGCCGCAGGCCGGTCGCGGCGGCCAGCCGGTTGCGCAGCGCGACGGCGGCCAGCGAGTCGAAGCCCAGGTCGCGGAACGCGCGGCGGGCGTCGACGTCGTCCGCGGAGCCGTGGCCGAGGACGGCGGCGACGTGCCCGCGCAGGGTCTCGGTGAGCAGCCGGGTCCGGCCGTCGGTGGGCAGCGCGGCCAGGTCGCGGGCCAGGCCGGACGCGCCGTCGCCGGTCAGCGCGGCGAGCGGGCGGCGCACGGGCGTGCGGACCAGGGCGCGCAGCACCGGCACGACCAGCTGGTCGCGCAGCGCGGTGACGTCCACGGACATCGCGGTCAGGAACGCGGGCCCGGCGTCCACGGCCGCGTCGAACAGCGCGAGGCCCAGCGCGGTCGGCAGCGGCCGCATCCCGGATTCGGCGATCCGCCGCAGGTCGTCCGCGCCGAGGTGGCCGGTGAGGCCGGTCGGGGTCTCCCACAGCCCCCACGCCACGGACACCGCGGGCAGGCCGTGGTGGCGGCGGTGCTGGGCGAAGGCGTCGACGAAGGCGTTGGCGGCGGTGTAGCCGCCCTGGCCCGCGCCGCCGAGCAGGCCCGCGCCCGAGGAGAACAGCACGAACGCCGACAGGTCGAGGTCGCGGGTCAGCTCGTGCAGGTGCACGAGGGCGTCGACCTTCGGCCGCAGGACCGGGCCGAGCCGGTCGGCGGTGAGCGAGGTGACCACGCCGTCGCTGAGCACCCCGGAGGCGTGCACGACGGCGGTCGGCGGGTGTTCGGCGATCAGGGCGGCGAGCGCGTCCCGGTCGGAGACGTCGCAGGCGACGGCGGTCGCGGTGGCGCCGTGCGCGGCCAGTTCGGCCACCAGTTCGGCCGCACCGCCACCGCGTCCGGCCAGCACGAGGTTCCGCACGCCGTGCTCGACCACCAGGTGCCGGGCCACGATCCCGCCGAGCACACCGGTGCCGCCGGTGATCAGGACCGTGCCCTCCGGGTCCCACGCGGGCCGTGCCCCGGCCGGGGTCCGGACCAGCCGCGGCACCAGGACCTCTCCCCCGCGCACGGCGACCTGGTCCTCGTCGGGGCCGAACGCGCCGAGCCCGGCGGCCAGGTCGGTCTCGGCGTCGAGGTCGAGCAGGCCGAAGCGGTCGGGGTGCTCGGACTGGGCGGACCGGATGAGGCCCCGCGCGGCCGCGGCGGGCAGGTCGAGCACGTCCTCGCCGTCGCGCGCGGCGACCGCGCGACGGGTGACGACCACCAACCGGGAGTCTAGGTAGCGCTCGTCGGCCAGCCACGTCTGCACCAGCTCCAGCGCGGCGCGCACGGCCTCGTGCGTGGCGGCCACGACGTCGGTGGAGTCCGTGCCGCCGATCCGCGCGACCACGACCGGTGCCACGTCGGGCAGTTCGGCCCAGCCGGTCGCCGGGGCGGTGCCGGGCAGCCGTGCCCAGTCCAGCCGGAACAGGGCGTCGCGGAGCGGGTCGCGGCCGGTCTTCAGGCCGCCGACCGGGGTCGGCCGCAGCAGCAGCGACTCGACGGTCAGCACCGGGGCACCCGCGCCGTCGCGGGCTTCGAGGGCGAACCCGTACGGCCCGGCCGGGGTCAGCCGCATCCGCAGGGCGGCCGCTCCGGCGGCGTGCAGCGTCACGCCGGACCAGGAGAACGGCAGCCAGCCCGCGGGGGTCGTCCCGGCGCCGGAGGCGTGCAGCGAGGCGTCGAGCAGCAGCGGGTGCAGGCCGTAGGCGGTGGCCGTGCCGCGGTGGTCCTCGGGCAGCTCGACCTCGGCGAACACCTCGGCGCCGAGTCGCCAGGCGGCGCGCAGGCCGCGGAACGCGGGGCCGTAGTGGAAGCCAACGCCCGCGAAGTCGTCGTAGAGGGTGGACACGTCGATCGGCTCGGCCCCGGCGGGCGGCCACGCGGTCTCGGTGGCGGGCGCGGGAGCGGGGGTCGGGGCGAGGACGCCGCCGGCGTGGCGGGTCCAGTCGTCGTCGCCGACGCGGCCGAACACGGTCAGCGGTCGGCGGCCCTGCTCGTCCGGCGTGCCGACGGCGACCTGGATGGTGACCGCGCCGTCGTCGGAGAGCAGCAGCGGCGCTTCGAGGGTCAGCTCCTCGACCCGGCCGCAGCCGACCTGGTCGCCCGCGCGGATGGCGAGTTCCAGCAGCGCGGCGCCCGGCAGGAGGACGGCGTCGCCGACGGCGTGGTCGGCCAGCCACGGGTGCGTGCGGCGGGACAGCTGCCCGGTGAACAGCACGCCGTCGCCGTCGGCGACCGACACGACGGCGCCGAGCAGCGGGTGGTCGGGGGTGCCCAGCCCGGCGGCGCGGAGGTCGCCGGTCGCGGGCACGGTCTCCAGCCAGTAGCGCTTGCGCTGGAAGGCGTAGGTGGGCAGGGCGATCACGCGGGGCGCGTGCGGGGCGTGCGCCGCGGACCAGTCCACGACGACACCCGCGGCGTGCAGCTCGCCGAGCGTGGTGAGCACGCGCCGCGAGCCGCCGTCGTCCCGACGCAGCGAGCCGAGCGCCACCGCCGCCGACCCGGCCGTCTCGGCGGTCTCCTGCACGGCGTTGGTGAGCACCGGGTGCGGCCCGACCTCCAGCACGACACCGTGACCGTCGGCCAACGCTGCCCGTGCGGCCCGCTCGAACTCCACGGTCCGCCGCAGGTTCCGGTACCAGTAGGCGGCGTCGAGCCCGGCCGTGTCGAGCAGGCCGCCGGTGACCGACGAGTAGAACGCGATGTCCGAGGACACCGGGGAAACGCCGTCCAGCGCGTCCAGCAGCTCCTGCTCGATCCGTTCGACGTGCGCGGAGTGGGACGCGTAGTCGACCGGCAGGACGGTGGCCCGGACATCGCGGCCGTGCAGCCGATCGCGCAACACCACCAGCGCCGCGGGGTCGCCGGAGACGACCGCCGACGACGGGCCGTTCACCGCCGCCAGCGAGAGGTCGCCGGTCAACAGGTCGCGCACCTCGGCGGCGGGCAGGGCGACGGACATCATGCCGCCCATGCCGCTCAACACCTTCAGGGCCCGGCTGCGCAGCGCGACCACGCGGGCACCGTCCTCAAGGGACAGTCCTCCCGCGACCACGGCGGCGGCGATCTCGCCCTGCGAGTGCCCGATCACGGCGTCCGGGGTGATCCCGCAGGACTCCCACAGCGCGGCCAGCGCCACCATCACCGCGAACAGGACGGGCTGCACGACGTCCACCCGCTCCAGGCCGGGTCCTTCGCCGCGCAGCACCTCCGGCAGCGACCAGTCCACGTGCGGGGCCAGCGCGTCGGCGCACTCCAGCAGCCGGTCGCGGAACACCGGGGACGTGTCGAGCAGGTCGACCGCCATGCCCGCCCACTGCGTCCCCTGGCCGGGGAACGCGAACAGGACGTCCGGCGCGTCGCCGGAGGCCACACCGCGGACCGCGTCGGTCGACGGCGAGTCCGCGGCCAGGTCGGTCAGCTTGGCCAGGAACTCGGCCCGGTCGGCGCCGATCAGCACCGCGCGGTGCTCCAGCGCCGCGCGGGTGGTGGCCAGGGAGTGCGCGACGTCCGCGACCCGCGTGTCCGGCCGCTCCGCCAGGAAGTCCGCCAGCCGCCCGGCCTGACCGCGCAGCGCGGCCCCGGTGCGGCCGGACAGCACCCAGGCGACCGGGGAACCGTCCACGGCGCCCGCGGGTTCCGGTTCGGCGTCGGGCGCCTGTTCGAGGATGACGTGGCTGTTGGTGCCGCTCACGCCGAACGACGACACGGCGGACCGGCGGGGGCGGCCGGTGTCCGGCCACCGCTCGGCGGAGGTCACCAGCCGCACGGTGCCGTCCGACCAGTCCACCGCGGGCGTCGGCCGGTCGACGTGCAGGGTCGCGGGCACGATCCCGGCCCGCATGGCGAGCACCATCTTGATCACGCCGCCGACCCCGGCCGCGGCCTGGGTGTGCGCGATGTTCGACTTCAGCGACCCCAGCAGCAGCGGCCGTTCGCGCTCCTTGCCGTAGGTCGCGATCAGGGCCTGGGCCTCGATCGGGTCGCCCAGCGGGGTGCCGGTGCCGTGGGCCTCCACGACGTCCACTTCGGACGGTGCGAGCCCGGCGCCCGCCAGCGCGGTGCGGATCAACCGCTGCTGCGCGGGCCCGTTGGGCGCGGTGAGCCTGCTGCTGGCGCCGTCCTGGTTCACCGCGGACCCGCGGATCACCGCGAGCACCGGGTGCCCGTTGCGGCGCGCGTCGGACAGCCGTTCCAGCAGGAGCAGGCCGACGCCCTCGCCCCAGCCGGTGCCGTCGGCCCCGGCGGAGAACGACTTGCAGCGGCCGTCGGCGGCCAGCCCGCCCTGCACGGCCATCTCGGCGAACGCGGCGTCGGTGGACATCACCATGACGCCGCCCGCCAGCGCGAGGTCGCACTCGCCCGACCGCAGCGACTGCCCGGCCAGGTGGATGCCGACCAGCGAGGAGGAGCAGGCGGTGTCGATGGAGACCGCCGGGCCCTCCAGACCGAACGCGTAGGCCACGCGACCGGACACGATGTTGTCCGAGCTGCCCTGCCCGAGGTAGGGCCGCACCTCGTCGGACACGGCCAGCGGGCGGGACGCGTAGTCCTGGTACTGCACGCCGGCGAACACACCGGTCTTGCTGGTCTTGAGCGAGGTGGGGTCGATCCCGGCCCGCTCGAACACCTCCCACGCGGTCTCCAGCAGCAGCCGCTGCTGCGGATCCATCGCGAGCGCCTCGTGCGGGGAGATGCCGAACAGGTCCGCGTCGAACCCGGCGACGTCGTCCACGAAGGCCCCGGTGCCCTCGATGGCCCAGCCGCGCTCGGCCGGGAACGGGGTGATCGCGTCGACCTCGCCCGCGACCAGGTCCCACAGCTCCTCGGGGCTGGTCACCCCGCCGGGGTAGCGGCAGCCCATCGCCACGATGGCGATCGGCTCCCCGCTGCCCTCCTCGACCTCGCGCAGGCGGGCCTTCGTGCGCTGGAGGTCCGCCGTCACGCGCTTGAGGTAGTCGCGGAGCTTGTTCTCGTTCACGGGAGTCCTCACGGTCGGCACTTCGCGGGCACCCGTCACGAGGTGCCGAGTTCGTTGTCGATCAGGTCGAACAGCTCGTCGTCCGTGGTGACGTCCAGCGCGCTGACCAGGTCTTCCACCGCGTCCGCGGGGACCAGTTCGGCCACCAGGTGATCGGCGATCGCGCCCGCCGTGGGGTGGTCGAACAGCAGCGTGGCGGGCAGGCGCAGGCCGGTGGCCGAGGCGAGGCGGTTGCGCAGCTCGACCGCGGTCAGCGAGTCGAACCCGAGGTCCAGCAGCCCCTTGCCCGCCGGGACGGTGGCGTCCGGCGCGCCCAGCACCGTGCCGACCTGGACGCGCACCAGGTCCAGCAGCACGCGGCGACGGCGTTCCGGGGTCAGCGGCCGCAGCCGCTCGGCCAGGCCCGCGGTGTCCTCGCCCGCCGCGGTGGCCGTGCGGCGCACCGCCGGGACGATCCCGCGCAGGAACGCGGGCACGTCCTGCCCGGCCAGCACGGCGGTGTCCAGGCGCAACGGCGCCACGACCGGCAGGTCAGCGGCGACGGCCCGGTCGAACAGCGCCAGCCCTTCGGCCACGGTGAACGGCACGATGCCGCCGCGGGCGATCCGGCGCAGATCGGCTTCGGTGAGCTGCCCGCTCATGCCGCGCTCGGTGGCCCACAGGCCCCACTCGATCGACAGCGCGGGCAGCCCCTCGGCGCGCCGCCGGTGCGCCAGCGCGTCCAGGAAGGCGTTGCCCGCCGCGTAGTTGGCCTGCGCCGCCCCGCCGAAGGCCGCGGCGATCGAGGAGAACAGCACGAACCGGGCGGGTCGACGGGACGCCGTCAGCTCGTGCAGGTGCACGGCGGCGTCGACCTTCGGGCGCAGCGCGGTCGCCACCTGCTCGTCGGTGAGGGTCTCCAGCAGCCCGTCCGCGACCACGCCCGCGCAGTGCACGACCCCGGCCAGCGGCCGGTCCGACGGCAGGCTGTCCACCAGCTCCGCCAACGCCGTCCGGTCGGTGATGTCGCAGGCGACGATCCGGACGTCCGCGTCGAGCGCCGCCAGTTCGGCCGCTCCCTCGGCCTCCGGGCCGCTTCGGCTCACCAGCACCAGGTGGCGGACGCCGTGCGCGGTCACCAGGTGGCGGGCCACCTCGGCGCCGATGCCACCGGTGCCGCCGGTGACGAGCACGGTGCCCTCGGTGTCCCAGCCCGCGTCGCCCCCGGTGTCCTCGGAGCGGATCCACCGGCCGACGCGCACGACTCCGCCGCGCAGCACCAGTTGCGGCTCACCGCTGGCGACGGCGTCCGCCAGCACCGCGTCGGAGGCCGGGTCGTCGTCGGTGTCGACGAGCGCGAAACGGCCGGGGTGCTCGGTCTGCGCCGTGCGCACCAGGCCCCGCACCGCGGCGTTGACGAGGTCAGGCACGTCGTCGTCCACCTCGGCCGGGACCGCGCCGTGGGTGACGAGCACCAGCCGGGTGCCCGTCCGGCTGGGATCCGCCAGCCAGTCGCGCAGCAGCGCCAACGTCCGGGTGGTCGCGGCGTGCACGGCCGCGGGCAAGTCCGCGGGATGGGTGTCCCTGGGCAGGTCCACCACTTCCGCGTCCGCCACGTCCGCGACGCCACCGGGCAGTTCCCGCCACTCCATCCGGTACAGCGGGTCGAGCACGGTGGCCGGGCGCACCCGGTCCGCCGACACGGGGCGCAGGACCAGCGAGTCGATGGTGGCGACCGGCAGGCCCGCGGCGTCCGCCACGTGCACGGCGACCGAGTCCCGTCCGTTGGGGACGAGCCGCAGCCGCACCGAACCGGCTCCGGAGGCGTGCACCTGGACACCGCTGAGCGCGAACGGCAGCCAGCCGCCGTCGCGGCCCGACAGGACGCTGAACGCGAGCGAGTGCAGGGCGCTGTCCAGCAGCGCCGGGTGCAGGGCGAACGTCGCGGCCTCGGGCAGCCGTTCCTCGGGCAGCAGGGCTTCGGCGAACACCTCGTCCCCGCGCCGCCACACCGCGCGCAACCCGCGGAAGGCGGGCCCGTAGGCGAACCCGCCCGCCTCCAGCCGGTCGTACAGGTCCGTCATGTCCACCGGTTCGGCACCGGGCGGCGGCCACTCGGCCAGGTCGACGGCCGCCACGGGCAGCGGGCCGCCGAGCACCGCGCCGGCGTGCCGCGTCCACGATCCGCCGGGAGCGGTGCGGGCGTGCACGGTGAGCGTGCGCTGCCCGGCCGCGTCCGGCGCGGCCACGGTCAGCCGCAGGTCGGCGCCACCCGAGGCGGGCAGGACGAGCGGGGCCTCCAGCGTCAGTTCGGCCACCCGCGGGCAGCCGGTCTCGTCCCCCGCCCGCACGGCCAGTTCCAGGAACGCCGTCGCCGGGAAGATCGCGGAGCCGAACACGCCGTGGTCGGCCAGCCACGGCTGGGTGGCGGTGCCGATCCGGGCGGAGAACAGGTGACCGCCGGTCTCGGGCAACTCCGCTCCGGCGCCGAGCAGCGGGTGACCGACCGCGTCGAGTCCGGCCGCGACCGCGCCGCCCGCGCCGGGCGGCGCGTCCAGCCAGTAGCGACGGCGTTGGAAGGCGTAGGTGGGCAGGTCCACGCGGCGGCCGGGCAGCGAGGCCCAGTCCACCCGGACGCCCCTGGCGTGGGCGTGGGCCAGCGCGGTGATCGCGGACCGCTCCTCCGAGCGCCGCCGGTCCAGCACGGGGATCGCGGCGCGGTCGGTGTCGTCGGCGGGCAGCGATTCCGGCACCAGCGCCGTGAGCTGGGCGTCCGGCCCGAGTTCGAGGAACGTCGTGACGCCCTCCCGGACCAGCGCCGTGACGCCGTCGGCGAACCGGACGGCGCGGCGGGCGTGCTCGACCCAGTAGCCGGGCGTGGTGATGTCCTCGCCCGCCGGCGCCCCGGTCACGTTGGACACGATCGGCAGGTTCGGCGGACTCAGGGTCAGGCCTTCGGCGATCTCCCGGAACTCGGCGAGCACGGGGTCCAGGTGCGAGGAGTGGAAGGCGTGGCCGGCGCGCAGGCGCTTCACCCGGCGGCCGAGCGCGGTGAAGTGCGCGGCCACGGCCAGCACCTCGGTCTCGTCACCGGACACGACGGTGGCGGTGGGCCCGTTGACCGCGGCGATGTCGACCGCGGAGCCGTACCCGGCCAGCACCTCGGCGACCTCCGCCTCGGTCGCCCGCAGCGACACCATCAGCCCGTCGGCGCGGGCGGACTGCATCAACCGGCCCCGCGCGGCGACCAGGGTGGCCGCGTCGGCGAGCGGGAACACACCCGCCACGTGCGCGGCGGCGAGTTCGCCGATGGAGTGGCCGAGCAGGAAGTCCGGGCGGACGCCCCAGTGCTCCAGCAGCCGGAAGACGGCGACCTCGACGGCGAACAGCGCGGGCTGGGTGTACTCGGTGCGGTCGAGCAGCGTGGAGTCCAGGTCGAACACGACGTCGCGCAACGGGCGGTCCAGCAGCGGTTCGAACGCGGCGCACACGGCCTCGAACGCGTCGGCGTAGGCGGGGAACGCCGTGTACAGCCCGACGCCCATGCCCGGTCGCTGGCTGCCCTGGCCGGGGAACAGGAACGCGGTGCGGCCGGTGCGGGCGGCGACGGCCCGCACGCCGTCCCAGGCTTCGCCGTGCTCGGCGAGGGCGGTCAGCCGCTCGACCAGTTCGGCGCCGTCGTCGCCGACGACCACCGCGCGGTGCTCCAGCCCCGCGCGGGTGGTGGCCAGCGAGAACCCGACGTCGGCCGGGTCGAAGTCCTGCCGCGCCAACGAGTCCCGCAGCCGGGCGGCTTGCGCGCGGAGCGCTTCGGGGGTGTGGGCCGACAACGGCCAGGCGACCGTCCCGGACTCGTCCTGGGTCCGCGGTGCGGCGGGCAGGTCGGGGGCCTGCTCGATGATGGTGTGCGCGTTGGTGCCGCTCACGCCGAACCCGGACACGCCCGCCCGGCGGGGCCGGTCGACGGCGGGCCACGGCGTGCGCTCGGCGACCACCCGCATCGACCCGGCGGTCCAGTCGACGTGCGGGCTGGGCGCGTCGAAGTGCAGCGTCGCGGGCACCACGCCGTGGCGCAGCGCGAGCACGACCTTGAGGATGCCCGCCATGCCCGCGGCGGCCTGGGTGTGGCCGATGTTCGACTTCACCGAGCCGAGCAGCACGGGGGTCTCGCGGTCGCGGCCGTAGGTGGCCAGCAGCGCCTGCGCCTCGATGGGGTCGCCCAGCGACGTGCCGGTGCCGTGGGCCTCGACCACGTCGACGTCGCCCGTGGTGATCCCGGCGTCGGCGAGCGCGGCCCGGATGACCCGTTGCTGCGACGGCCCGTTGGGGGCGGTCAGCCCGTTGGACGCGCCGTCCTGGTTGACCGCCGTGCCCTTGACGACGGCGAGCACCGGGTGGCCGTGGCGGCGGGCGTCGGAGAGCCGTTCGACCAGGATCAGGCCGATGCCCTCGCCCCACGCGGTGCCGTCGGCGCCCGCGGAGAACGGCTTGCACCGGCTGTTCGCGGCCAGCCCGGCCTGCCTGCTGAACTCGACGAACGTGGTGGGCGTGGCCATGATCGTCGCACCGCCGACCAGTGCCAGCGACGACTCACCGGCTCTCAGGGAGCGGACGGCCATGTGCAGCGCGACCAGCGACGACGAGCACGCCGTGTCCACCGTGACGGCGGGTCCCTCCAGGCCCAGCACGTAGGAGATGCGGCCGGAGGCCACGCTGCCCGCGCTGCCGATGCCGAGGTAGCCCTCGTACTCCTCGGCGGGCTCGGTCAGCCGCGACCCGTACTCGTGGTGGCTGGACCCGATGTACACGCCGGTGTCGCTGCCGCGCAGCGACGACGGGTCGATGCCCGCGCGCTCCAGCGCCTCCCACGCGGTCTCCAGCAGCAGCCGCTGCTGGGGGTCGATGGTCAGCGCCTCGCGCGGGGAGATCCCGAAGAACGCGGGGTCGAAGTCGGCGGCGTCGTGCAGGAACCCGCCCTGGCGCGCAGACGTCTGGCCCGCGCGGTCGCCGAACAGGCCGGTCAGGTCCCAGCCGCGGTCGGTCGGGAAGTCGGAGATGGCGTCGGTGCCGCTGTGGAGCAGCTCCCAGAACGCCTCCGGGGTGCTGACGCCGCCGGGGAAGCGGCAGCTCATCGCCACGATGGCGATCGGGTCGTCCGCGGCGGCCTCCCGCGCCACCGGTGCGGCGGCGGGCTCGTCGTCCCCGGCCAGTCCGGCGCGCAGGTGCTCGACGAGCGCCTCCACCGACGGGTGGTCGAAGACCAGGGTCACCGACAGCGGCACACCGGTGCGTTCGGCCAGCCGGTTGCGCAGCTCCACGGCGGTGACGGAGTCGAACCCGAGGTCCTGGAAGGCCCGGTGCACGTCCACCGCGGTGGCGTCGGCGTGGCCGAGGACGTCGGCGACGGTGGAACGGACCAGGTCCAGCAGCAGCCGGTCCCGTTCGGCCGCCGCCACGGCGGTCAGCGCGGGCTTCACGGTCTCCGGGACGACCGCCTCGGGCAGGTCGGCGAACATCCGGGTCGGCCGGGCCGTGGTGTAGACGTGGGCGTAGCGCTGCCAGTCGAAGTCGCCTATCACCACACGGGTGTCCCCCAGGGTCAGCGACCGCCGCAGGGCGGCCAGCGCCCGTTCCGGCGGCATGGCGGGCAGGCCGTCGCGGGCGATCCGCTCACCGACCGCGCCACCGGCCAGGCCGTCGGCCTCCCACAGGCCCCAGCCCGCGGACGTGGCGGGCAGACCCGCCGCACGCCGCTGCTCGGCGAGGCCGTCGAGGTAGGCGTTGGCCGCCGCGTAGACGGCCTGGCCCGCGCCGCCGAGGGTGGCGGCCAGCGACGAGAACAGGACGAACGCGGACAGGTCGAGGTCGAGGGTCAGCTCGTGCAGGTTCCGGGCGGCCACCACCTTGGGCCGCAGCACGCCCCTGGCCCGGTCGGGGGTGATCGCGCCGATGACCGAGTCGTCCAGGACACCGGCCAGGTGGAACACCGCGGTCAGCGGAGCGTCGGCGGGCACGGCGGCGATCACCTCGGCGAGGCGGTCGCGGTCGGCGGCGTCGCAGGCCACGACGGTGACCCGCGCGCCGAGTTCTTCCAGGTCCCGCACCAGTTCCCCGGAGGCCCGGCCGCCGCGGCTCGTCAGCAGGAGGTGGCGCGCGCCGAGTCCGGCCAGCCAGCGGGCGACGTGGCCGCCGAGCGCTCCGGTGCCGCCCGTCACCAGCACGGTGCCGTCGGTCCGCCACGGCGTGCCACCGCTGCCGGACGGCGCCGGGGCGCGGTGCAGCCGTCGGCCGAAGGCGCCGGACGCGCGCACGGCGATCTGGTCCTCGCCACCGGCGTCGGCGAGCACGCCCGCGACCCGGTCGGCGACTCGTCCGTCCACTTCGGACGGCAGGTCGACCAGGCCGGCCCACCGGCTCGGGTGTTCCACGCCCGCCACGACGCCGAGACCCCACAGCATCGCCTGCGCCGGGTCGACGGGGCCGCCGACGGCCACCGCGCCCCGCGTCGCCCACCACAGCGGGGCGGCGACACCCGCGTCGGCGACGGCCTGGACGACCGCGACGGCGCGCAGCAGACCGGCTTCGGCTTCGAGGTGGTCGAGCGAGCACAGCGAGAGCACCCCGACCGGGGCGTCCCCGGCGGTGGCCAGGCGGATGCGGTCGGCCGCGGTCGCGCGGTCGTCGTCGCCGAGCTCCGCCGTGACGACGGACGCGCCGCGGTCGCGCAGGGCGGTCAGCAGCACGGTCTGCGGGTCGCCCTCGGGAAGCAGCACCAGCCACGTGCCGGACAGCCTCTTCGAGCCGCCGGTCAACGACTGCCAGCCGGTGCGGTAGCGCCAGGAGTCCGCCTCCGACTGCTCGCGGCCGCCCCGGTACCAGTCGGCCAGCGCGGGCAGGGCGGGGCGCAGCGAGTCCAGTTCGGCGGGCAGGCCGTCGCCGCTGGTCACGGCGTCCCAGAAGCGCCGCTCCACCGCGGACTGGCCGGTGGCCTTGGCGGTGACGGGCGGCAGCCAGTACCGCTCGCGCTGGAAGGCGTAGGTGGGCAGCGGCACCACCCGGCCACCCGGCAGGGCGGACGGCCAGTCCACGTGACCGCCGCGGACGTGCAGCGCGGCCAGCGAGGTGAGCATCCTGGTCGCCCCGCCGTCGTCGCGGCGCAGCGAGCCGACCGCGGTCACGGTCTCGCCCGCGTGCTCGGCGATCTCCTCGACGTTCGTCATCAGCGCCGGGTGGGCGCTGCACTCGACGAACGTGCGGTGCCCGTCGGCGAGCAGCGACCGCACCGCGGCGAGGAAGTCCACCGGGTGCCGCAGGTTCTCGTACCAGTAGTCGGGGGTCAGCCCGCGCGTCCCGAACGCGGCGCCGGTCACCGTGGAGTAGAACGGCACCTCGGCCTGGCGCGGCCGGATCCCGGCGAGCACGGTCAGCAGTTCCCCGTGCAGGGACTCAACCTGCGGGGAGTGCGCGGCGAAGTCGACGCCGGGCACGATCCACCGCCACACGCCGTCCTTCGCCAGCGCGGCGCTGAACTCCTCCAGCGCGGCCACGTCGCCCGCGACGGTCACCGCGGACTCGCCGTTGACAGCGGCCACCGACAGGCTCGGCCACGGCCCGAGGCGTTCCAGCACCTCGTCACGCGGCCGGAGGACGAACATCATGCCGCCGGAGCCGGTCGTGGCCCGCAGCGCGCGGCTGCGCAGCGCCACGACCTTGACGGCGTCGGCCAGCGACAGCGCGCCCGCGACGCAGGCCGCGGCGACCTCGCCCTGCGAGTGCCCGACCACCGCGTCCGGCCGCACGCCGAACGACTTCCACAGCGCGGCGAGCGACACCATCACCGAGAACAGCGCGGGCTGCACGACGTCCACCCGGTCCAGGCCGGGGCCGTCGCCGCGCAGCACGTCCGGCAGCGACCAGTCCACGTGGACGCGGAACGCCTCGTCGCACTCGCGCAGCCGGTCCGCGAACACCGGGTAGCGCTCGGCCAGCTCCAGTCCCATGCCCAGCCACTCGACGCCCTGGCCGGGGAACACGAACACGGTCTTGCCGCGCTTGCCCACGACCCCGCGGACGACAGCGGTCGCGGACTCGTCCGCGGCCAGCGCCCGCAGCCCGGCCGCGAGGTCGTCGACGTCCTCGCCGACCACGGCGGCGCGGTGGTCGAACGCGGTGCGCGTGGTCGCCAACGACCGCGCGACGTCGGCCGGGGCGCCGTCCACCGCCAGCAGCCGCGAAGCCTGTTCCCGCAGGGCTTCCGGCGTCCGCGCGGACAGCACCCACGCCACCGGGCCAGGTTCGGAGGGCGGCGCGGGGCTTTCCGCCGAGGGCTGCTCCAGGATCACGTGGGCGTTGGTGCCGCTCAGCCCGAACGCCGACACGCCTGCCCTGCGGGGCCGCCCGTCGGTCTCCCACGGCCGGTCGCCGGTGGCCAGTTCGACCGGCGCGGCCTCCCAGTCGATGAACGACGACGGGGTCCCGGCGTGCAGCGTGCGGGGCAGGAGGCCGTGTTCGAAGGCCAGCACCACCTTGATCACCCCGGCCAGCCCGGAGGCGGCCTGGGTGTGGCCGATGTTCGACTTCACCGAGCCGAGCAGCAGCGGACGGCCGGGCGCCCGGCCCTGGCCGTAGACCGCCTGCACGGCCTGGGCCTCGATGGGGTCGCCGAGCTTCGTGCCGGTGCCGTGCGCCTCCACGACGTCCACCTCGGACGCGGTCAGCCCGGCCGAGGCGAGCGCCTGCCGGATGACCCGCTGCTGCGCGAGGCCGCTCGGCGCGGTGAGCCCGTTGCTGGCGCCGTCCTGGTTGACCGCGCTCGACCGCAGCACGGCGAGCACGCGGCGACCGGCCGCGCGGGCGGTCGACAACCGTTCCAGCAGCACGAATCCGGCGCCCTCGCCGATACCGAAGCCGTCGGCCCCTTCGGCGAACGCCTTGGAGCGGCCGTCGACGGCCAGCGCGCGCTGCCTGCTGTAGGTGCCGAACGCCAGCGGCGCGCCCATCACCGTGACGCCACCGGCCAGTGCCAGTGAGCACTCGCCCGCCCGCACCGACCGCGCGGCCAGGTGCAGGGCGACCAGGCCGGACGAGCACGCGGTGTCCACGGTGATCGCCGGGCCTTCGAGCCCGAAGGTGTAGGACACGCGGCCGGACAGCACGCTGGTGGAGATGCCCGCGACGATGTGGGTCTCGACGTTCGGGTCGGCCTGCGCCGGGTCGCCGCCGTACCCCTGGTAGGCCGCGCCGACGAACACGCCGACCGGGGCGCCGCGCAGGTCGTCGGTCCGGACACCGGCGCGTTCGAACGACTCCCACGCCAGTTCCAGCGCGAGCCGCTGCTGCGGGTCCATGGCCAGCGCCTCGCGGGGCGAGATGCCGAAGAAGCCGGGGTCGAACCGGTCCGCGTCGTGCAGGAAGTACCCGCCGCGCACGTAGCTGTGGCCGGGGCGGTCGGGGTCCGGGTCGTACCGGTCCCCGACGTCCCAGCCGCGGTCCAGCGGCAGGTCGGTGTAGGCGTCGCGGCCGTCGGCGACCAGCCGCCAGAGGTCCTCGGGGGTCCGCACGTCGCCGGGGAACCGGCAGGCCATGGCGACGATGACGACCGGGTCGTCGGCGTCGTCGGACACCACCGTCGGCAACGCCGTGTCTTCCTTGCCGCCGAACAGCTTCTCGACCAGGTGCGAAGCCAGTGCGTCGACGCTGGAGTGGTCGAACACGACGGTCACCGGGAGCGGCAGGCCGGTGACGGTGGCGAGGCGGTCCCGCATCGAGACCGCGGTGAGCGAGTCGAACCCGAGGTCGCGGAACGCGCGGCCGTCGGCGATCTCGTCCGGCGAGTCGTAGCCGAGCACCCCGGCCGTCTGCTCGCGGACGAGGCCCGCCAGCGCGTCGAGCCGGTCGGCCGCGGTCAGACCGCGCAGCCGGTCGCGCAGCAGGGCCGCGACGTCGTTGCCGTCGTCGGGTTCGGCGTCCTGGCTCCCGAGGACGCGCCGGACGTCCGGCAGGTCGGCGATCAGCGGGCTGGGCCGGGCCGAGGTGAACACCGGGGCGAAGCGGGTCCAGTCGACGGCGGCGCAGATCGTCAGGGCGGCGTCGCCGCCGAGGATGCGACCGAGACCGTCGAGCGCGGCGGCGGGGTCCATGAACGGGATGCCCTGTGCCAGCAGCCGGTCCTCCGCCAGGTCGGCGGCCATGCCGCCGCCGTCGGCGGGATCCCAGATGCCCCAGGCGATCGAGGTCCCCGCCAGGCCGCGGCCGCGGCGGTGCTCGGCGAGACCGTCGAGGAACGCGTTCGAGGCCGCGTAGGCGCCGTGGATCGAGCTGCCCCACACCCCGGAGATGGAGGAGAACAGCACGAAGTCGGTGACGTCCGCGCCGAACTCGGCGTCCAGGTTGACCGCGCCCGCCATCTTGGCGCGGGCGGTGTCGGCGAACTCGGCCACGTCGGTGTCCTGGAGCGCCACCAGTTCGCCGGACGCGGCGGCGTGCAGCACGGTGCCGATGTCGTGGCCGTCGGCCCGCAGCGCGGCGACCGCGTCGCGCAGCGCGTCGGCGTCGGCGACGTCGCAGGCCACGGCGGTGATCTCGCTGCCGAGCGCGGACGCGCGCTCGACCAGGTCCGCCGGTGCGACGCCCCGCCTGCTCATCAGCACGATCCGTTCGGCACCGCGACCCGCCAGCCACTCGGCGAGCTGGACGCCGATGCCACCGGTACCGCCGGTGATCAGCGTGGTGCCGCGGGGGCGCCAGTCGGTGTCGGCGGGCAGGGCGGTCCGCACCAGCCGTCGGACGGACAGGCCGTTCGCGCGGACGGCGATCTGGTCCTCCGAGCCCGATCCGGCGAGGGCCTCGGCCAGCCGGGGGGCGGTGGTGCCGTCGAGGGTGGTCGGCAGGTCGAGCAGGCCGCCCCACCGGGTCGGGTGCTCCAGGGCTGCGACCCGGCCGAGACCCCAGACCACCTGCTGGGCGGGGTTGGTCACCGGGTCCTCGGCGCCGGTGGTCACCGCGCCGCGGGTGAGGCACCACAGCGGGGTGGGCGCGTCGAGGGCCTGGACCAGGTCGAGGGTGCTCGCGACGCCGTTGGGCAGGAAGGGGTGGTCGGGGTGCGGGCGTTCGTCCAAGGCCAGCAGGGACAGCACACCGGCGAACGCGGCGGCCCGCGCGACGGCTCCGGTGAGCGCTTCGCGGTCGGTCGCGGTGACCAGCACGGCCGTCGTGCCCACGGCGTCGAGGACGGTGGCGAGCACGTCGGCGTCCAGGTCCGGTGGCGCGACGACGAGCCACGGGCCGTCGAGCACGGTGTCCGGGGTGGTGAAGGGCGTCCAGCCGACGGAGTAGCCCCAGTCGTCGGGCCCGCCGGTCGCGACGGCGTCCGCGGTGGCCTTCATCGGGAGCCAGTAGCGCTTGCGCTGGAAGGCGTAGGCCGGCAGGTCCGCGGTGCGCAGGGCACCGGCGGGGAGGGCGGCGGTCCAGTCGACCGGCACCCCGGCCGTCCACGCCTGGCCCAGCGCGAGCGCCCAGGTGTCCGGGCCGCCCTGGTCGCGGCGCAGCGTGGGGATGACAGCGATGTCGGCGCCCGCCTGTTCGGCGGTGTCGTGCACGGCGAGCGTGAGCACGGGGTGGGCGCTGGGTTCGACGAACACGCCGAACCCGTCGCCGACCAGGCTCCGCACCACGTGGTCGAACCGCACCTGATCGCGCAGGTTGCGGTACCAGTAGTCGCCGTCGGCGGCGGCGTCGCGGATCCACTCCCCCGTCACCGTGGAGCGCCAGGGGATCTCGGGGACGAGCGGGGTCACGTCCCGCAGCAACTCGGCCAGCTCGTCGCGGATCTCTTCCACCACGGCGGAGTGCGAGGCGTAGTCCACGGCGATCCGCCGCACCCGGAGGTCACCGCACCGGGCGACGAACTCGTCCAACGCGGCCGACTCACCGGACACGACCACCGCGCCAGGCCCGTTCACCGCCGCGACGGAGACGCCCTCGCCCAGCAGCGCCTCGACCTCGGCCAGCGGAGCCGCCACGGACACCATTCCGCCGCGACCCGCCAACCGGCCGATCGCCTTGCTGCGTTGCGCGACCACCCGTGCGCCGTCTTCCAACGACAACGCCCCGGCCACCACCGCAGCGGCGATTTCACCTTGCGAATGGCCGACGACCGCTGACGGCTCGACACCCACCGAACGCCACAACCGCGCCAGCGACACCATCACGGCCCACAGCACCGGCTGCACGACGTCCACCCGTTGCAACAGGGCTTCATCTGCCAGCGCTTCCCGCAACGACCAGTCCACGAACGGCGCCAACGCCCGTTCGCACTCCGCCATCCGCTCCGCGAACACCGCCGAGGACTCCAGCAGTTCGACACCCATGCCGACCCACTGCGAACCCTGACCGGGGAACACGAACACCACCCGGCCGTCGGTCCGCGCGGGACCGGTGCCGAGGACAGCGCCGTCGGTGGGAATGCCACCGTCGGCCAGAACGTCCAGTCGTGCGGCGAAATCCGCCGCCTCGCGCCCGACCACGACGGCCCGGTGCTCCCACGCGGACCGGTTCCCGGCCAGGGACGCGGCCACGTCCGCGGGGCGCGCTCCGCCGTTGCGGGCCAGCCAGGCGGACAGGCCCGCGGCCTGGGCGCGCAGGGCCGCGCCCGAACGGGCGGACAGCACCCACGGCACGACACCGCCTGCTTCGACGACCTCGGAGGCCTCGACCGCCGGGGCCTCCTCGATGATCACGTGCGCGTTGGTGCCGCTGATCCCGAACGCGGACACGCCCGCGCGGCGCGGCCGGTCGGACGCGGGCCAGTCGCGGGCCTCGGACAGCAGCCGGACCGCGCCCGTCGACCAGTCCACGAACGGCGAGGGCTCGTCGGCGTGCAGGGTGCGCGGCAGCAGTTCGTGCCGCAGCGCCTGCACCATCTTGATCACGCCGCCGATACCCGCCGCGGCGGAGGTGTGGCCGATGTTGGACTTCAGCGAACCGAGCCACAGTGGACGGTCGGCCTCGCGGTTGCGGCCGTACTCCGCCAGCAGCGCCCCGGCCTCGATCGGGTCGCCGAGCCGGGTGCCGGTGCCGTGGCCCTCCACCGCGTCCACGTCGATCGGCGCGAGTTCGGCCGCGGCCAGCGCGTCGCGGATGACCTCGCGCTGCGCGGTGGCGTTCGGCGCGGCCAGGCCGTTGCTGGCGCCGTCCTGGTTGACCGCGCTGGACCTGAGCACCGCGAGGACGCGGCGGCCGTTGCGCAGCGCGTCGGAAAGCCGTTCCAGCAGCACGACCCCGACGCCCTCGGACCAGCCGGTGCCGTCGGCACCGGCGCCGAACGCCTTGCAGCGCCCGTCCGGGGCAAGGCCGCCCTGCTGGCTGAACGAGACGAACGGGTCGGGCACGGGCATGACCGTCACGCCGCCCGCAAGGGCCAGCGAGCAGTCCCCGGCGCGCAGCGCGCGAGCCGCCAGGTGCAGTGCCACCAGGGACGAGGAGCAGGCCGTGTTGACGGTGATCGCGGGGCCGCGCAAGCCGAGCGTGTAGGCGACCCGGCCGGACACGACGCTGGTGTGCGTGCCGGTGTCCAGGAACCCTTCCGCGCCAGGGGGAACGTCGAACGCGGCCGAGCCGTAACCGTTCTCGATCGCGCCGAAGAACACCCCGGTCCTGGTGTCGCGCAACGACGACGGCGCGATCCCGGCCCGTTCCACCGCGTCCCAGGAGGACTCCAGCACCAGCCGCTGCTGCGGGTCCATCGCCAGGGCCTCGTTCGGGGACACGCCGAAGAACCCGGCGTCGAAGTCACCCGCGCCGTCGAGGAAACCGCCCTCGCGGCACAGCGACTTCCCCGGCACGGCGGGTCCCGGCCGGTACAGGTCAGCGGTGTTCCAGCCGCGGTCGTCCGGCCACTCGGCGATGGCGTCGCGACCACCGGCGACCAGGTCCCACAGGTCCTCGGGGGACCGCACCCCGCCGGGGTAGCGGCAGCTCATCGCGACGATCGCGATGGGCTCGCCGGACTTGGCCTCCAGGTCGCGCACCTGGGTGCGGGCGTCGGCCAGCTCCCCCATGGCGCGGCGCAGGTATCCGAGCAGCTTCTCGTCCTCGGCCACGGGATCACACCGTCCCGAAGTGGTCGCCCGCGCGCTGTGCCCCGTGCCAGAACATTGGTTACCCCGTCTTCGACTTCCGCGCAGAACTCGGCGGCCCTCCCGGACCCAGCCCAAGCTAAGAAGTGGGCATAGCGCGGCTATATCGCCCTTCACCAGCGACAACGCGGACGGCGACCGGCGCTATCGGGACGATAGGGACGATGACCGATCATCACCGCCGAGGTCACCCGAACGAACCTGGCCGCCGCGCGGGCGTGGGAACGCGGCGCGGGCGAGGAGGACGTGACGATCCGGCGCGGGCCGTCTCGGGGACCTACCGGCCCGAGAGGAATCGCATGAGCACGCAGGAGACGACGCCGCAGTACCCGGTCGGCGACACCAGCCGGCTGAGCGCGGACCCGTGGTACAGCGCGGCCCGCGAGGAGGCCCCGATGGCCAGGGTGCGGATGCCCTACGGCGGCGAGGCGTGGCTGGCGGTGCGGCACTCCTCGGTCCGCACGGCCCAGTCCGACCCCCGGTTCAGCCGCGCGGCCACGGCCGAACTCGGCGAGGCCGCCCCGCGCATGGTGCCCGGCACCCCGCCCGTGGGGTCGGTCCTGACCATGGACGGCGCCGACCACACGCGGGTGCGCAGGTTCATGGCCAAGGCGTTCACCGTGCGCCGCATCGAACAGCTGCGGCCCCGCGTGCAGGAGATCGTCGACGGGCTGCTCGACGAGATGGCCGCGCACGGCTCGCCCGCGGACCTGAAGAAGTTCGTCGCGGAACCGTTGCCGGTGATGGTGATCTGCGAGGTGCTGGGCATCCCGGCGGCCGAACGCGCCGACTTCCGGGTGCTCACCGAGACCATCATGTCCGGCGTGTTCACCTCGGACGAGGCGCAGGAGTCGATCGCCAAGTTCCTGGGCTACCTCAACGGTTTGGTGGCCGCCAAGCGCGCTGAGCCCGGCGATGACGTGCTCAGCACGCTGGTCACCGCCGTGGACAGGGAGGACCGGCTCAGCGAGATCGAGCTGGCGTCGCTCGCGGTCGCCCTGCTGGTCGGCGGCCACGAGACGATCCTCAACACCGTCCTCAACTTCACCTACACGCTGCTGACCACACCGGACGAGCTGGCGAAGCTGCACGAACGTCCCGAGTTGATCAACCAGGCCGTGGAGGAGCTGCTGCGGCACGTGCCGATCAACTCCGGTGGCGCGTTCGGGACCGTGGCCAAGGAGGACATCGAGTTCGGGGACGTGGTGGTGCGGGCGGGTGAGACGGTGGTGGCGGACATCGCGTCGGCCAATCGCGACGCCGGGGTATTCGCGGATCCGGATGTGCTGAACCTGGATCGGAAGGGGATTCAGCACCTGACGTTCGGGTTCGGGCCGCATCATTGCATCGGGGCGCAGTTGGCGAGGATGGATTTGCAGGTGGCATTGGGGACGTTGCTGGGGCGGTTTCCGGGGTTGCGGTTGGCGGTGCCGGCGGAGGAGGTCCAGTGGCGTGAAGGGGTGCTGATCCGGGGGGTGGAGGGGTTGGTTGTGGCTTGGTGAGGTGGGGCTTGGGGCGGAGTGCGGGTTGGGTTTTAGGGAGCGAAGGGCCCCCCGTCGCCATATTGTCTCTAGCACTTCACCCCCGTTTGTCAAGACGATGAAGCCATTTTGACAAACGGGGGTGAAGTGAGAGCAGGCTTGGGATCGGGGGCAGGTGGGGAGGTCTGGCTTCGCCAGCATCGGGCTTTGCCCGACAAGGCATCAGGCTGCGCCTGACTTGGGCATTCGATGCTCCGCATCGAACAAGGCGTCCGGCGCTTCGCGACGGATCGGGTGCCTCACCAGGTGATCGGCAGTTCCAGGACGCTGCGCATGAAAGTGCCGGTGCGCCATTTCAGGTCTTCGTCGGGGACGGCGATTCGCAGGTCCGGGAAGCGGTCCAGCAGGGTCTCCATCGCGATCTGCATCTCCATCCGCGCCAGGGCCGCGCCCAGGCAGTGGTGCGGGCCGTGGCCGAAGCCGACGTGCGGGCCTGGTTGGCGGGTGAGGTCGAGGACGTCGGCGCGGTCGAAGGCGTCCTCGTCGCGGTTCGCGGAGCCCAGTGACGCGACCACCGGCTCGCCCGCGCGCACCAGCACGCCGCCCACCTCGATGTCGACGAGCGCGTACCGCGCCAGCACCGGACCCAGGCCGAGGGGGATGTAGCGCATCAGCTCTTCGACGGCCTGGGGGATCAGGCTGCGGTCGGCGCGCAGGCGGGCGAGTTCGTCGGGGTGGTGCAGGAGCGTGTAGACGAAGTTGGGGATCTGGCTGGTGATGTTCTCGTGGCCGGCGCCCAGCAGGACGATGGCCAGGCTGAGGATCTCCTCGCCGGTGAAGCGGTCGTCCTGGTCGCGGGCCAGCACCAGGCCGCTGAGCAGGTCGTCCTCGGGCTTCTCCTGGCGCTGCCGCAACAACTCCGACATGTACTGGACGAGGCTGCCCAGGCGGGCCTGGGTCTCTTCGGCGGTGAGCGTGGTCGCGGAGGCGAACACCTCGGACCAGACGAGGAACCTGTGCTGGTCCTCCACCGGGACGCCGAGCATGGTGCAGATCATCGCGACGGGCAGCGGGGAGGCGAAGTTCTCGATCAGGTCGACCGGGGAGCCGTGCTCGACCATCCGGTCGACCAGCTCGTTCGCGACCTGTTCCGCCTTGGGGCGCAGGCGTTCCACGTTGCGGTGGGTGAACGCCTTGCCCGCGAGCCTGCGGACGCGGGAGTGCTCCGGCGGGTCCATCGACAGGATCACGCCGGGGCCGACGGTCTGGGGGGAGGTGCGCGGCTCGTCGAGGCCCGCCGCGGCGGCGGCCGCCCTGCTGAAGCGGTGGTCCCCCAGCACGATCCGGACGTCCTCGTAGCGGGTGGCGAGCCAGCCCTCCTCGCCGTAGGGCATCTTGACCCGGACCAGTTGGCGGCCCGCGCGCGACCGCGCGTAGCGCTCGTCCAGTTCCAGGTCCTCGGCGCGGTTGAAGGGATAGCCGACCGGCTCGGCCCGAGTGGTGTCCACGGTGTCCTCTCCCAGGTGCTCGCCGGGCCGGGTGGGTGCGACAGAGGTGACCCGGCCTGCCGGAGCGGGAGGTTAGCGGGGCGTCATAGCGCGGCCCTAGCGGGAACGGGGGCGCGGCGACGCTATCGGGACGATAGCGGCGGTGCCCGACCATGACCGCCGAGAACCCGCATCGAACGCAGGGAGGTCCCGTGACGGCCGCGGCACGCGATGATGGACATCCGCTCGTCGTCGTGGGCGCGGGCGTGATGGGCACCGGCATCACCACGCTCGCCCTCGCGCACGGCGTCCCCGTGACGCTGGTGGACCTGGACCGCGCGGTCCTGGACCGGGCGGAGATCGCCATCGCCCGGAACCTGCGGACCGCGGCGCTGCTCGGCGCGCTCCCGCCGGACACCCCGACCGGACGGCTGGACGCGATGACCGACCTGGCGTCGGCCCTGTCCGGATCGGTCGCGGTGGCGGTGGTCGAGGCCGTCACCGAGGACCCCGCGACGAAGGCGGACGTGCTGGCGCGGGTGTCGGCGGCGGTTCCGGACGGCACGCCGCTGATCTCCAACACCTCGTCCATCCCGATCGACGAGCTGGCGGCCGCCGTGGTGCGACCGGCGGACCTGCTCGGCACCCACTTCATGAACCCGGCCTACCTGATCACGACCGTCGAGGTGATCCCCGGCCCGCGCACCGCACCGGACGTGGTCGCGGCGGCGACGAAGTTCCTCGGCGAGCTGCGCCGGACGCCCATCGTGGTGCGGGACTCGCCGGGGTTCGTGACCAGCAGGCTGCTGCACCCGATGATCAACGACGCGGCCCGGCTGGTGGAGGAGGGCGTGGCGTCCATCGAGGACGTGGACGCGCTCATGCAGGGGTGCCTGGGGCATCCCACGGGTCCGCTGAGGACGGCCGACCTGATCGGGATCGACAACCTGGTCGACGCGCTCGACGTGCTGCACCTGCGCACCGGTGACGAGCGGAGCCGGCCGTGCGGGTTGCTGCTGGCGAAGGTGCGCGACGGGCACCACGGTCGCAAGAGCGGCCGCGGGTTCTACGACTACGAAGAGGCGCTGCCATGACGGTCTCGGCCACCCCGGACACCATCGAGCGGGAGTTGATCGACTTCCTGGAGACGCGGACGAAGGCGGGGTGGACGGTGACCCGCGACCTGTTCGGGGAGGGCGGGTTGTCGTCGCTGTTCGCGATGGAACTGGTGGTGCACCTGGAGCAGCGGTACGGGATCACGATCACCGGCGCGAACCTGAAGCTGGCGAACTTCCGGACGGTGGGCGCGATGGTGGAGCTCGTGGTCCGGTTGCGGGGGTAGGTCTTCACCGCGGGCGGGGGACGGTGTCCCCCGCCCGTTCTCACGCGGTCTTGCGCCGCACAAGGGTGAGGCCGTCGGCGACGGTCAGCAGGACGATGTCCACCTCGTGGTCGTCGCGGATGAGGGCGTTGACCTTGCGGACGCCCTCGGTGTCCGGGTCGGTCATCGAGGGATCGGTGACGCGGCCGAAGAAGAGGGTGTTGTCCAGGACCACCAGGCCGCCGGGGCGCACGAGGCGGACCGCCCGCTCGTAGTAGGCCGGGTAACCCGCCTTGTCGGCGTCGACGAAGACGAGGTCGAAGGCCTCCGCCTGGCCGTCGGCCAGCAGGGCGTCCATTGTGGACTCGGCCGGGCCCACGCGGAGGTCGATGCGGTCGGTCACGCCCGCGCGCTGCCAGAAGGGGGCGCCGATGTCGGCCCAGCGGGTGGTGATGTCGCAGGTGATGAGGCGGCCGTAGGCGGGGAGCGACCTGGCCATGCAGAGCGTGCTGTACCCGGTGTAGGTGCCCAGTTCCAGCACGGAACGGGCGCCCACCAGGCTGACCAGGAGTCCCAGGAACTGGCCTTCCTCCGGCATCACCTGCAACGAGGCGCCGCCGGGGAGTTCGGCGGTCTCCTCGCGCAGTTCGCGGAGGATCGCGTCCTCGCGCAGGGACATCTCGCGCACGTACCCGGCCAGTGCCGGGGTGACGTCCAGCTGGTCAGCCATGGTGCACCTCCACCGCGGCCAGGTCGACCGCGTCGAGCGTCACGACCGGCGACACCGGTCGGGGTTCGGGCAGCAGGTGCAGCCGCAGCACGCCGTCCGCCGCGGCGGGGCCCAGGGCGGTCAGGCAGGCGCAGGGTTCGTCGTCGAAGCCCGCGAACCGGTAGGCGATGTCCATCATGCGGTTGCGGGCGGTGGGCTTGAAGTCGGCGGCCAGGTGCACGCCCGCACGGGCCGCGCGGTCGACGATCCAGTTGAGCAGGGTGGATCCGGCGCCGAACGCCACCACCCGGCAGGAGGTGGCGAGGAGTTTGAGGTGCCACAGGGCGGGGGTGCGGTGGAGCAGGACGATGCCGACGGCGCCGTGCGGGCCGAAGCGGTCGGACATCGTGACCACCAGCACCTCGTGGTCCGGGTCGTCCACCAGACCGCGCAGGTCGGCGTCGTCGTAGGGCACGCCGGTCGCGTTCATCTGGCTGGTGCGCAACGTCAACTCGGCCGCGCGGGCCAGTTCGCGTTCGGTGGCGCGGACGACGGTCATGCGCAGGTCGAGGGTGCGCAGGAAGTCCTCGTCGGGGCCGGTGAAGGTCTCCCGTTCGGCGTCGCGACGGAAGCCCGCCTGGTACATCCGCCTGCGGCGGGACGAGTCCTCGGTGACCACCGGCGGGGTGAACTCGGGCAGGGCGACCAGATCGGCGGCCTGCTCGGCCGGGTAGCAGCGCACCTCGGGGAGGTGGAAGGCGACCTCGGCGCGTTCGGTGGGCTGGTCGTCCACGAACGCGATGGTGGACTCGGCGAAGTTCAGCTCCTCCGCGATCTCCTTCACCGACACCGATTTCGGGCCCCAACCGATCCGCGGCAGCACGAAGTACTCGGCCAGGCCCACCTGTTCGAGGCGGGCCCACGCGACGTCGTGGTCGTTCTTGCTGGCGATCGACTGCAGGACGCCGCGGGCGTCCAGCTCGGTGATCACGCGCCGGATCCCCTCCGGCACCTCCACGTCGTCGCCCTCGGCCAACGTGCCACGCCACAGCGTGTTGTCGAGGTCCCACACCAGGCACTTCACGATCGTCATGCCGCTCCGTTCTCCTCAGCCCGTGCTGAAGTCGGTGTCGAGCAGTGCGAACAGCTCATCGGCGCTGGCGGACTCCAGTTCGCCGGCGCGCGCGGGCGCGCCGCGCTCGTCCCAGCGCCGCATCAGCGCGCGCAGCCGGGCGCCGACCTTGTCGTCGGCGGGCAGTCCGTCCAGCACGCCGGTCAGCCGGTCCAGGTCGGCCAGCACCTCCGCGACCGGGTCCGGTGGCGCGCACAGCCGTTCGTGCAAGTGCCGGGCCAGTGCGGTCGGGGTAGGTTCGTCGAACACGACGGTCGCGGCGATGGCCAGTCCGGTCGCCGCCACCAGGCGGTTGCGGAACTGCACGGCCAGCAGCGAGTCGAACCCGGCCGCGGCGAACGGCGCGTCCGGGCGGACCTCGCCGGGACCGGTGTGGCCGAGCGCGGCGGCGGCCTGCTCGGTGACCAGGCCGAGCAGCACGCGCAGCTGCTCGTCGGCGGCCAGCCCGGCCAGCCGGTCCGCCAGGCCGTCGCCGACCGGGACGTCCCGTCGCGCCTCCCGCGCCTCGGGCAGTTCGGCCAGCAGGTTGAGCTGGCGCGGGGAGGACACCGTGGCCACGATCGACGACCAGTCGGCGTCGACCACCGCGGTCTCGGGCTCGTCGTGGTCCAGCGCCTGCCGGACGGCGGTCATGACGTCGTCCACGTCCACCGCGCGCTGCTGCGGGTCCCACCCGCCGACCGCGACGGCCGTGGCCCGCCCACCCCCGGCCCTGAGTCGGCGCACGTGGGCGGCGGCTCCCGCGGACCGGGCCGCGCCCGCGCCTTGCCGTGCCGCGCCCCACAGCCCGCTCAGCGGGTGCAGGACGACGACGGTGGCGTCGGCCGGGAGGTCGTCGAGGGCCCCCAGGTCCACGTCCGGCAGCACGCCCGCGGGCGGCTCGGTGGGGAGAACCTGGATCACCGTGTCCGGTTCACCGCCGTCACCGTGCCGGTCGAACCAGGCCGTCAGGTCGGCGGTCAG
Source organism: Umezawaea sp. Da 62-37 (assembly GCF_032460545.1). Lineage (GTDB taxonomy): Bacteria > Actinomycetota > Actinomycetes > Mycobacteriales > Pseudonocardiaceae > Umezawaea. Next base: position 11,238,441 of record NZ_CP135965.1, on the reverse strand, counting down.
GTCGGCGTCCGCACCGCGCACGACGACCCCGCCGGGCACCCACGGCCGTTCGGCGCGCGCTGGTGAGCCGAACGGGACCAGCCTGCGGACGCGGACGCCGTCGGCCCGGACGCGGAGCTGGTCCTCCTCACCGCCGAGAACACCCGACAGGCGGGCGAGCACCGCGGCGTCGACGTCGGCGGGCAGGTCGACCAGGCCGCCCCACCGGTCCGGCTGTTCGAGGCCGAGCACCTGCCCGATGCCCCAGACGCGGGCCTGTTCCGGGTCGTGCTCGGCGTCGGTGGTGACCAGCCACAGCGGGGTCTCGGGGTCCAGCTCGCGCAGCAGGTCGAGCGTGGCCCTCGGCGGGAGCAGCGAGACGACGCCGGTGGCCAGGCCGATGTCGGCGGCGGCGGTGACGACCCGCGCGCCGGGGAGTTCGGCGGCGGGGTGGCCACCGACCGGAGTCACGACCACCCAGCCGTCGAGGAGGCGCGGTTCCGGCTCGGGCAGCCTGCGCCAGTCCGTGCGGTAGGTGAGCTGCCGGGCGGGCGCGGCGCCGGACCGGCCCGGTGCGGGGAGCCAGTAGCGTTCGTTCTGGAACGGGTACGGCGGCAGCGCGACGAGCCGCCCCGCGCCGGTGATCGGCTCCCAGTCCACGTCGACACCGGCCACCCACGCCTCGGCCAGCGCGGTGCGCAGCCTGCGGCGACCCGCGGAGTCCCGGTGCAGCGTGCCGAGCACGGCCACCGGCCTGCCCGCGGCGCTGCCCTCGATCGCGGCGACCAGCACCGGGTGCGGGCTGATCTCGACGAACACCGCGTGGCCCCGGCTCACGAGCTGGTCGGTGGCCGCGCCGAAGCCGACCGGTTCCCGGAGGTTGCGGTACCAGTACCCGGCGTCGAGGGCGGTGCCGTCCACGAACTCGCCGAGCACGCTGGACAGCAGCGGCACGTCCGCGGCCCGCGGCCGGATCCCGGCCAGCGCGGTGAGCAGTTCCTCCCGCAACGGCTCCACGTGCGCCGAGTGGGCGGCGTAGTCGACCGGGATGGACCGGGCCCGCACTCCGTCACGACCGCAGGCGACCACCAGCGCGGCCAGCGCGGCGGGCTCCCCGGCCACCACGACGGCGTCCGGCCCGTTGACGGCGGCGATCTCGACCCGACCGGCGTAGTCGGCGAGCCGGGCCCGCGCGGCCTTCTCGGTGAGGGCGACGGCGACCATGCCGCCGCGGCCCGAAATGGCCAGGACAGCTTTGCTTCTCAAGGCGACCACCCTCGCTCCGTCCTCAAGGGACAGTGCCCCGGCCACCACGGCGGCGGCGATCTCGCCCTGCGAGTGGCCGACCACGGCCGCGGGCTCGACGCCGTGCGCGCGCCACACCGCCGCCAGCGACACCATCACCGCGAACAGGGCGGGCTGCACCACGTCGACGCGGCTCAGCGCGGCCTCGTTGCCCAGCACGTCCCGCAGCGACCAGTCCACGTGCGCGGACAACGCCCGCGCGCACTCGTCCAGCCGCGCCGCGAACACCGGCTCGGACTCCGCCAGTTCCAGCGCCATGCCGGTCCACTGGGAGCCCTGACCGGGGAAGACGAACACGACGTCACCGCTGACGACCCGGCCGCGCACGACGTTCGGCGCCGTGTGCGGCGAGGCTAGCCCGGCGGCGTGATCTCCGACGACCACAGCCCGGTGCTCGAACCTCGGCCGCGCCGCCAGCGTCCTGGCCACGTCCGTCGATCCGTTGTCCCGCACCGCTTCGCGCAGGCGGGCGGCCTGATCCGCGAGCGCGCGGGCGGTCCGGGCGGACAGCAGCAGCGGCAGGCAGTCGTCCGCGACGGGTTCGGCGGGCTCGGCCGGGACGTGTTCGAGGATCACGTGCGCGTTGGTGCCGCTCATGCCGAACGCCGACACCCCCGCGCGACGCGGCCCGTCCCACGGCCGCGACTCGCGCAGCAGCAGCGCGTTGCCCGCCGACCAGTCCACCCGCGTGGACGGGTCGGCGGCGTGCAGGGTGCGCGGCTGGACCCCGTGCCGCATGGCCATGACGACCTTGATGATCCCGGCTATCCCCGCGGCGGCCTGGGTGTGGCCGATGTTGGACTTGACCGACCCCAGCCCGAACGGCCGGTCGCGGTCCTGGCCGTAGGTGGCCAGCAGCGCCTGCGCCTCGATCGGGTCGCCGAGCGTGGTCCCGGTGCCGTGCGCCTCCACGAGGTCCACCTCGGACGGTGCCAGGCCCGCGTTGGCCAGTGCCCGCCGGATCACCCGCTGCTGCGCCAGGCCGTTCGGGGCGGTGAGGCCGTTGGACGCGCCGTCCTGGTTGACCGCGCTGCCGCGCACCAGCGCCAGGACGGGGTGGCCGAGGCGGCGCGCGTCGGACAGCCGTTCCACGACCAGCACCCCGACGCCCTCGGACCAGCCGGTGCCGTCGGCGCCGTCGCCGAACGACCGGCACCGCCCGTCCGCCGACAGGCCGCGCTGCCTGCTGAACTCGACGAACAGGTCCGGGCTCGCCACCACGGCCGCGCCGCCGACGATCGCGAACGAGCACTCGCCCGAGCGCAGCGACTGGCCCGCCAGGTGCAGCGCCACCAGCGACGACGAGCAAGCCGTCTCCACCGTGACGGCGGGCCCCTCGGTGCCCAGGGTGTAGGCGATCCGGCCGGACGCCACGCTGGTCACGGTCCCGGCGAGCAGGTGGCCCTCGACCTCGCCCGCCGGACCGGTGCCGTATCCCTGCCCGGCGACGCCGGCGAACACGCCGCCGCTGCTGCCGCGCTGCGCCGACGGGTCCATGCCCGCCCTTTCCAGGGCTTCCCAGCTCGCGGTCAGCAGCAGCCGCTGCTGCGGGTCCATCGCCAGCGCCTCGCGGGGCGAGATGCCGAAGAAGGCCGCGTCGAAGTCGCCCGCGTCGGCCAGGAACCCGCCGCCGCGGGCGTAGAACGTGCCCGCCTTGTCGGGGTCGGCGTCGTAGAGCCGACCGAGGTCCCAGCCGCGGTCGGCGGGCAGGTCGCCGATGGCGTCCCGACCCTCGTCCACCAGCCGCCAGAGGTCTTCGGGGCTCGTCACGCCGCCGGGGAACCGGCAGGCCATCGACACGATCGCCAGCGGCTCGTCCGGAACCGGCGCGGGCACGGGGACTTCGGCGGCGGGCACGTCGTCGCCCAGTGCGGCGGCGAGCGCGGCGATGGACGGGTGGTCGAAGACCACGGTCACCGGCAGCGCGCGCCCGGTGCGCTCCACCAGGCGGTTGCGCAGGTCCACGGCCATCAGGGAGTCGAACCCGAGGTCGCGGAACGACCGGTCGGCGTCCAGCGCCACCGCGCCGCCGTGCCCCAGCACCTCCGCGGCCAGCTCCGCCACTTCCCGCGGGGACAACACCTCCACAGTCGCGTCCACAGTGGACTCAACTGCTGGCAGGGCCTCCGGCAGGTCGCGGAACAGCGCGCTCGGCCGGGTCGCGGTGAACGGCGGCAGGAAGCGCGGCCAGTCCACGTCCGCCACGACGATCGCCGTCTCGTCGGCGTCCAGGGCGTGCTGCAACGCCGCCAGCGCGACGGCGGGCGACATCGCGGTCAGCCCGAGCCGCCGGATGCGGTCCCCCGTCTCCCCCGCGGCCATGCCCTCCCCCGCCCACGGACCCCAGGCGACCGAGGTGGCCTTCAGCCCGCGCCGCCTGCGGTCGACGGCGAACGCGTCCAGCGCGGCGTTGGCGGCGGCGTACCCCGCCTGCCCGCCGCTGCCCCAGGTCGCGGCGACCGAGGAGAACAGCACGAACGCGTCCACGTCGCCGACGAGGGCGTCGAGGTGGCCCGCACCGAGCACCTTGGCCGCCGTCTGGGCGGCGAGGTCCTCGGGCGCGCAGTCGGCGAAGGGCCGGTCGGCTGCGATACCGGCCGCGTGGAACACGGCCGTGAACGGCCCGGCCTCGGCGACCAGCCGTTCCACCTGGTCGCGGTCGGCGACGTCGCACGCCAGCACGGTCGTCGGCACGCCGAAGTCGGGTACCCCACCGCCCGAGCGGCTCACCAGCACCAGCTCGTCGGCGCCGTTCCCGGCCAGCCACCCGGCCACGTGCCCGCCGAGCCCACCGGTACCGCCGGTCACCAGCACCCGGCCGCGTGGCCGCCACCGGGAGCCGGATCGGGCACGGTCTGCGCGCACCAGCCGCCGTGCCCGCACGCCGTCCGGGCGGACGGACACCTGGTCCTCGCCGGAATCACCGGTCAGCACGGCCACCAGGTCCGCCACGTCGGCGTCGGGTGACCAGTGGACCAGTCCGCCCCAGCGGTCCGGGTGTTCCAGGGCCGCCACCCGGCCCATGCCCCACAGCGGCGCCTGCCGCGGGTCGTCGGGGTCCGCGAGCACCCACACCGGGGCTTCGGCACCGGCCACCACCCCGACCAGCTCGTCGGGCGAGCAGCCGGGCAGCACGAGAACGCCCGCCGGGTCGCCGTCGCCCAGCGCGGCGGCGATCCGGTCGGCGCCCGGCATCTCCCCGACGATCCGCCAGGACCCCGGACGCCGAGCGCCCGCCACCGCGACCGGCGCCCACTCGACCCGGTACCGCAGCCGGTCCACCGCGGCGGTGGCCGCGAACCGGCCCTCGGGCCAGAAGCGCGTGCGCTGGAACGGGTACAGCGGCAGGTCGACGTGCGCGCCGCCCGCGAGCCACCGCACCGGCACGCCCCGCAGGTGCGCGTGGGCGAGCGCCCCGACCACCGTGTCCACTTCGGACCGGTCGTCGCGCAGCAGCGGCACCGCCCCGTCGACCAGCGTCGACAGCACGCCGCCGGGGCCCAGCTCGAACACCGTGCCCGCGCCCAGGGCTTGGACGCCCTCGGCGAAGCGGACGGTCTCGCGCACGTGCCGCACCCAGTGGTCCGGCGACCGCAACTGCTCGGCGGTGGCGATGGCGCCGGTGCGGTTGGAGATCACGTCCAGCCGCGGCGCCCGGTAGGTCAGCGCGGCGGCGACCTCGCGGAACCCGGCCAGGACGGGGTCCATCCTGGCCGAGTGGAACGCGTGGCTGACCGGCAGCAGCTTGGTGCGCCTGCCGAGGGCGCGGAACCCGGCCGCGACCCGCTCGACGGTGTCGGTGTCACCGGACAGCACGACGGCGGTGGGGCCGTTGACCGCGGCGACGTCCAGGACCCCGTCCGCGACCTCCTCCTCGGTCGCCTCGACCGCGACCATCGCCCCGCCCGGCGGCAACGCGTCCATCAGCCGACCTCGGGCCGCGACCAGGTCCACGGCGTCGGCGAGGTCCAGCACGCCCGCGAGGTGCGCGGCGGTCAGCTCCCCCACCGAGTGGCCGAGCAGCACGTCCGGCCGCACCCCGCGGTCGTCGAGCAGCCTGGCCAGCGCGACCCCGATCGCGAACAGCGCGAGCTGCGTGTACCGGGTGCGGTCGAGCAGTCCGTCACCGCCGCCGGACATGACCTCGCGCAACGGCCGGTCGAGGTGGCGGTCGGCGAGCGCGCACACCTCGTCCAGCGCCGCGGCGAACACCGGTTCGGCCGCGTACAGCTCCGAGCCCATCCCGACGCGCTGGCTGCCCTGGCCGGGCAGCAGGAACGCGATCCTCCCCGGCTCGCCCGCGACACCGGTGGTCGTCCGCGCGCCGATCACCGCGCGGTGCGGCAGGTGCGCGCGCCGGGTGGCCAGCGCGTCGGCGAGGTCCGGACGGGCCCCGACCAGCTCGACCTGGACGCGCAACGCCTCCGGGGACGCGGCCGACACCAGCACCGGCGTGGGCAGCCCGGCCGGGCGGGGCGCGGGTTTCGGCGCGGGTGGCGCGCTCTCCAGGATCACGTGGGCGTTGGTGCCGCTGATGCCGAACGCCGACACCCCGGCCCGGCGCGGGCCGTCGTGGGCGGGCCACGGTTCGCGTTCGGTGACCAGCCGCAGGACCGCCGGGTCCCAGTCGATCTCCGGGTTCGGCTCGGCGGCGTGCAGGGTCGGCGGCAGCTCGGCGTGCCGGAGCGCGAGCACGGTCTTGATCACCCCGGCCACGCCCGCCGCGGCCTGGGTGTGCCCGAGTGCGGACTTGACCGCGCCCAGCAGCAGCGGCCGGTCGCGCCGCCCGTAGGCCGCGCGCAGGGCGTTGCCCTCGATCGGGTCGCCGAGCCGGGTGCCGGTGCCGTGCGTCTCGACCGCGTCCACCTCGTGCGGCGCCACGCCCGCGTCGGCCAGCGCGGCGGCGATGACCCGCTGCTGCGCCACGCCGTTGGGCGCGCTGAGGCCGTTGGAGGCGCCGTCCTGGTTGATCGCGCTGCCGCGGATCACCGCGTGCACCCGGTGGCCGCGGGCGTGCGCGTCGGCCAGCCGTTCGAGCACGAGGACGCCGACGCCCTCGCTCCAGCCGGTGCCGTCGGCGTCGGCGGAGAAGGACTTGCAGCGGCCGTCCGGCGCCAGCCCGCGCTGCCTGCTGAACTCGGTGAACAGCCACGGGGTGCTCATCACCGTCGCACCACCCGCGATGGCCTGCTCGCACTCGCCCCGGCGCAGCGCCTGCACGGCCAGGTGCAGCGCGACCAGGGAGGCCGAGCACGCGGTGTCGACGGTCAGCGCGGGGCCCTGGAGGCCGAGCACGTAGGAGATCCGCCCGGACAGCACGCTGGCCAGGTTGCCGGTGAGGCGGTGGCCCTCGGGCACGTCCGCGTCACCGGCCAGCGCGACCGGGTAGTCCTGGCCGTTGGTGCCGACGAACACGCCGACGGGACGACCGCGCAGGTCGGTCGGCGCGATCCCCGCGTCCTCCACGGCGTGCCAGGTGGTCTCCAGCAGCAGCCGCTGCTGGGGGTCCATGGCCAGCGCCTCGCGCGGCGAGACGCCGAAGAACCCGGCGTCGAAGTCCGCCGCGCCGGTGAGGAACCCGCCCTCGCGGCAGTAGCTGGTGCCGGGGTGGTCGGGGTCGGGGTGGTAGAGCGCGCCGAGGTCCCAGCCGCGGTCTGCGGGCCACGGCCCGATGGCGTCGCGGCCGGACACCAGCAGCCGCCACAGGTCGTCGGGGGTCCGCACGTCGCCGGGGAACCGGCAGCCCATGCCCACCACCGCGATCGGCTCGTGCTCGGCCACGGCGGTCCGCGGCACGGCGGGCGCGTCTCCCGCCGGCGCGTCGAGGTGGTCGGCGAGCGCCCGCGGCGTCGGGTGGTCGAACAGCACGCTGGTGGGCAGGCGCAGGCCGAGGGCGGCGTTGAGGCGGTTGCGCAGCTCCAGCACGGTCAACGAGTCCAGGCCCAGCTCGGCGAACGCGGTCCGCGCCGGCACCGCGTCCGCGGACGCGTGCCCGAGGACGGCGGCGAGGTGCGTGCGGATGACCTCCAGCATGGAGCCGCGCGCCGCGGGATTCCTCGCCATACCGGGGAGTTCGGCGAACAGGGCGGTGCGCAGCCCGGCGGCCTCGGCGTAGCGGCCCCAGTCGACGTCGGCGACCACGGTCAGCGGGTCCACGACCCGCCCGATCAGCTCGACGGCCCGTGCGGGATCCATCCCCGGCAGGCCGCGGGCGGCCAGCTTCGCGGCGAGGTCGTCCTCCAGCATCCCCGGCCCGCCCCACACGCCCCAGGCGATGGACACGCCCGGCTGCCCGGCCGCGCGGCGGCGGGCGACCAGCGCGTCCAGGGCGGCGTTCGCGGCGGCGTAGTTGGCCTGCCCGGCGTTGCCGACCACGCCAATGACGGACGAGAACACGACGAACGCGTCCAGGTCGCCCGCCAGTTCGTGCAGGTTGGTCGCCGAGGTGACCTTGGCGCGCATCACCGACGCCAGCCGTTGCGGGGTGAGCGCGTCCAGCGTGCTGTCGTCCCGCACGCCCGCCGCGTGCACGACCGCGTCCACCGGGTGCTCGGCCAGCAGCCGCGCCAGGTCGTCGCGGTCGGCGACGTCGCAGGCCAGCGCCGTGACGGCTGGGCCGAGGTCGGGCAGGTCGGGGGTGTCCGGGCCGCGACGGCCGACCAGCAGGACCCGTTCGGCGCCTGCGGCGACCAGCCAGCGGGCGACCGCCACGCCGAGCCCGCCGGTACCGCCGGTCACCAGCACGGTCCCGCGCGGCTTCCAGCCGTCCGACGAGCGGAGTCCTCGTTCCAGCCGTCGGCCGTGCAGGCCGTTCCGGCGGACCGCGAGCTGGTCCTCGTCGCCGAACGCCAGGGCGGCCACCACCAGCGCGGCGCCGTCCGCGTCCAGGTCGCGGGGCAGGTCGATCGCGCCACCCCAGCGGTCCGGGTTCTCCAGGCCGAACGACCTGGCGAGGGCGACGGTCGCGGCCTGCGACGGCTCGGCCAGGTCTTCCGTCCCGTCCACGGCCACCGCGCCGCGGGTGAGCACCCACAGCGGCCGGGTCGTCGCCCGCGCCAGCTCCACCGCGGCCCACAGGTCGGTGTGCCCGCCCAGCGACAGCACGCCCGCGAAGTCGCCGTCCGGCAGGCCGTCGGTGGTGACGTCGAGCCCGGCGTCCCGCAACGCCGTGACGACGTCCGCGCCGGACCCGTCCGCGGGCAGCACCGCGAGCCAGCACCCGGTGGGAGCGGCCTTCGGCGTGAGCCGACGCCAGCCGATCCGGTAGCACCACTCGTCATCGACCACGCTCGTCGGCCGCGCCGGTTCCAGCCAGAACCGGTCCCCCCGGAACGGGTAGGTCGGCAGGTCGGCGTGTCCGGTCACGTCGTCGAAGAACGGTGTCCAGTCGACGGGGACGCCGTGGACGTGCAGCCTGCCGACGGCCGTGGCGAACTGACGGGGGCCGTCCTCGTCGCGGCGCAGGGTGCCGGTCACGACCGCGTCCGGCAGGGCCTCCGAGATCCCCGGCGTCAGCACGGGGTGGGCGCTCGCCTCGACGAACGCGCCGAAACCGTTGTCCGCCAACACCGCAACGGCGTCGGCGAAGCGCACCTCCTGCCGGAGGTTGCGGTACCAGTACCCGGCGTCGAGGTCCGTACCGTCGGCCCAGTCCGCGGTGACCGACGACAGGAACGGCACCCGCGCCCGCCGTGGCACGACGCCGTCCAGTGCCGTGCGGACGTCCTGCTCGATCCGTTCCACCTGCGCCGAGTGCGACGCGTAGTCCACCGGGACGCGCCGGGCACGCGGCACCGAGTCCACCACCGCCGCCACACCGGCCACGTCGCCCGACACGACGACCGACGACGGGCCGTTCACCGCGGCCACCGACACGCCGTCCGGGAGCAGCGCCCGCACCTCGGCCAGCGGCAGCGGAACCGACGCCATGCCGCCGTCGCCCGCGATGGCGAGGATCGCCTTGCTGCGCAACGACACCACGCGGGCACCGTCCTCGAGGGACAGCGCGCCCGCGACCACGGCGGCGGCGATCTCGCCCTGCGAATGGCCGACCACCGCGTCCGGCTCGACGCCCACCGAACGCCACAGCCCGGCCAGCGACACCATCACGGCCCACAGCGCGGGCTGCACGACGTCCACCCGCTCCAGTGCCGCCGCTTCGCCGAGGACGTCGGCGAGCGACCAGTCCACGAACGGGGCCAGCGCGGCCTCGCACGCGGCCATCGACCGGGCGAACACCGGCGACCACTCCAGCAGGTCGCGGGCCATGCCGACCCACTGCGCGCCCTGGCCGGGGAAGACGAACACGACCTTGCCGCGGTCGGAGGCCTCGCCGACCACCGGTTCCCGCAGCCCGGCCAGCAGTTCCGCGCGGTCGGCGCCCACGACCACGGCCCGGTGGTCGAACAGCGTCCGCGTGCGGACCAGCGACGCGCCCACGACGGCGGGATCCGCCTCGACTCGTGCCAGCAGTCGGGCGGCCTGGTCGCGGACGGCGTCGGCCGTGCGGGCGGACAGGATCCACGGCCTGACCCGCGCCGGGGGCACGGCGGTATCGGCGGGGACGTCGGGCGCCTCGGCCAGCACGGCGTGCGCGTTGGTGCCGGACACGCCGAACGACGACACGCCCGCGAGCCGGGGGCGGTCGGCCGATCGCGGCCACGGCCGGGGTTCGGCCAGCACCGCGAGGTGTCCCGACGTCCAGTCGACCCGAGAGGACGGCGCGTCCACGTGCAGCGTGCGGGGCAGCAGCTCGTGCCGCAGCGCCAGGACCGTCCTGATCACGCCGACGACCCCGGCGGCGGCCTGGGTGTGGCCGACGTTCGACTTCAGCGAGCCCAGCCACGCCGGGCGGTCCGCGTCGCGGTCCTGCCCGTAGGTGGCCAGCAGCGCCTCGGCCTCGATGGCGTCGCCGAGGACGGTGCCGGTGCCGTGCGCCTCGATCGCGTCGACGTCGCGGGCGGCGACCCCGGCGTCGGCCAGCGCGGCCCGGATGACCCGTTGCTGCGACGGCCCGTTCGGCGCGGTCAGCCCGTTGGACGCGCCGTCCTGGTTGACCGCCGTGCCCTTGACGACCGCGAGCACCGGGTGGCCGTTGCGGCGCGCGTCGGACAGCCGTTCCAGCACGACGACGCCGACGCCCTCGGCGAGGCCGAACCCGTCGCCCGCCTCGGCGAACGCCTTGCACCGGCCGTCCGGCGCGAGGGCGCCCAGTTGGGAGAACTCCACGAACATGTCGAGGCCCGGCAGCACGGTCGCCCCGCCCGCCATCGCGAGGTCCGACTCGCCGGACCGCAGCGACCCGACCGCGAGGTGCAGCGCCACCAACGACGACGAGCACGCCGTGTCCACGGTGACCGCGGGGCCCTCCAGCCCGAGCGCGTACGCGACGCGCCCGGAGGCGACGCTGCCGGTGGAGCCGGTGAAGCCGTAGCCCTGGAGGCCGGACGCGGGGTCCAGCGGGGAGCCGTAGCCGAGCGTGTAGAGGCCGGTGAAGACGCCGGTCCGACTGCCGCGCAACGCTTCCGGCACGATGCCCGCCGACTCCAGCGCCTGCCACGACGTCTCCAGCAGCAGCCGCTGCTGCGGGTCCATGGCCAGGGCCTCGCGCGGCGAGATGCCGAAGAACCCGGCGTCGAACCGGTCGGCGTCGTGCAGGAACCCGGCTTCGCGCTGGTAGTGGCGGCCCGGTGTGCGGGGGCGCGGGTCGTAGCCCGCGGCGTCCCAGCAGCGGTCGACCGGGAACGGGCCCACCGCGTCCACGCCATCGGCCAGCATCCGCCACAGGTCGTCGGTGCCGGACACGCCGCCCGGCAGCCGGCAGCCCATGCCCACGATGGCGATCGGGTCGTCGTCCACCCGAGCGGGTCCGGCCGGGGCGACGGGCGCGGGGTCCCGCCGTGCGGTCAGGTACTCGGCGAGCCGGGCCGGGGTCGGGTGGTCGAACACGACCGCGGCGGGCAGCGGGACGCCGAGCGCCTCCGCGAGCCGGGCCCGGACCTCCAGCGCCGTGACGGAGTCCAGGCCGAGGTCCACGAAGGACCGCCGGTGGTCGGCGGTGGCCAGCGGGTCGCCGCCGAGGACGGCCGCGGTCACCGCGCACACCACGTCCAGGGTCGCGACGGGCCGTTCCGCCACGGCTTCCGCGTCGGTCACCTCGTCGAACTCCACCGGCGCGTCCGCGTCGCCCGCGGGCCAGTCGATCCGCGCGCCCGCCGTGTACAGCTCGCCCAGTGCCGCGCTCATCGCGTGCGGTCCGCCGTGGCAGCGGCGGAGGGTGGCGCACACGGTGCTCGTGCCGCCCGCCTCCTCGACCAGTTCCAGCATCGCGCCGGTGAGCAGCGGGTGCGGGCTGACCTCCAGCAGCACGTGCCGGTCGCCGGTGGCCAGCAGGGATCGGAGGGCCTCGTCGAACCGGAGCGGGTCGCGCAGGTTGCGGCACCAGTAGTCGGCGTCCATCGGGAGCCCGGCGAGCGGGCCGCCGGTCAGCGACGAGAAGTACGGCAGGCCGGGCGGTCCGGGCCGCACCGGGGCCAGGTCCGCGCGCATCCGCGGCACGATCGCGTCGAACTGCGGCGAGTGCGTGGCCAGGTCGACGGCCGACCGGCGGGCCGAGATCCCGGCCGCGGTCAACGCCGCCACCAGGTCCGCGGCCGCCTCGGTGCCACCGGACACCAGCACCGAGGTCGGGGCGTTCAGCCCGGCGACCACCAGTTCCCCGTCCCAGCGCGACACCCACTCCGCCACCACGTCCAGCGGCGCCCGCACCGACACCACGTCACCGCGGCCCGCCAGCGGCACCTGCGCGATGCCCCGCAACGCCGACACCCGCGCCCCGTCGTCCAGGGTCAGCGCACCGGTCACCACGGCCGCGGCCACCTCGCCGAGGCTCTGCCCCACCACCACCGCCGGGCGCACGCCCAGGTCGTCCCACACCGCCGCCAGCGACACCTGCACCGCGAACAGCAGCGTCTGCACCACGTCGACGCGGTCGAGCATGGACCGGGTCAACGGGTCCGCCACGACCTCGGCGACCGGCCAGTCGACGAACGGCTCCAACGCCTGCGCGCACTCGTCCATCCGGGCCCGGAACACCGGCGACGCCGCCATGAGCCCGCTGCCCATCCCCGGCCACTGCGACCCAATGCCGGGGAACACGAACACCGGCTCGACCTCCGGCGCCGACCCGACCGCCACCGCGCCGCCGCGCGCGAGGTCCGCCAGCCCGTCCAGCAGCGACTCCCGGTCCCGCCCGCTCACCGCGGCCCGGAACGGCCTCGGCCCCGCCGCCCGCGCCGCCAGCCAGCGCCCCACCGCGTCCGCGTCCACGTCGGGACGGGCCCGCAGCCGTTCCTCCAGTCGCCGGGCGGTCTCCCGCAGCGCCGGGAGGCCGTTCGCCGACAGCACCCAGGGCAGCGGACCGCGGTCCCCCGTCGGCGACATGTCCATCCGCTTCCTTCCCCACCCGCGTTCGGCACATCGGCGGCAGGCGGGCCCCCGGACCAGCCGAGGACACGCCGACGACGGGCTCTCGGCCCGCCCTCCATTGCACCGGGCCGTTGACCGCGCGCGGATAGCGTCCGGATAGCACTTCGCGGCACGCCGAACGACCGGACCTCCACGGCCCGGCCGGGTTTTCAGAACGTCAGCGCGCCGGGCTGATCCCCGCCACGGCCAGCGCCAGCAGCCGGTGCGCCTGACCGGCCGGATCGGCGTGGTGCTCGGTCGCCAACGCGATGCCGGTCACCAGCGCCACCAGGTCAGCGGTCGTCACCCCGGCCCCCACCGCACCGGCCCCCGCCGCCCTGCGCAGCAACGGCTCGACGGCGTCCACCAGCTTCGTCGAGCACGCGTGCACGTGCTCCGGAGTCGCCTCGTCCAACGCCAGCGCCGCCGCCATCCCCCGCGCCGACGTCGCGTAGTCCGTCAACGCCCCCAACCACTCCAGCAGCGCCGCCCGCGCGTCCGACGCCGCCGTCAACCCGCGGGCCAGATCGGCCAGGTCCTCGATCCGCCCCCGGAACACCGCCTCCAGCAGCTCACGCCGACTCGGGAAGTGCCTGCGCACCGTCGCCGACCCGACACCGGCGACCCGAGCGATCTGCTCCAACGACGCCTCGGCCCCGTGCAGCTCCACCTCCTGCTCGGCCACCGCGAGGATCTGCGCGTAGTTCCGCCGCGCGTCCGCACGCTGCCCTGGCATGGCACACCTCCGGAACCACCAAATGGCGGGGCCCGCCACATCCGTGCATCCTAGCGTCCGGAGCGGAGGGCCAGCCTGCCCGGATCTATCCCCGTGCCCCGAAACCCTTGCGGACCCCGCGCCGGGGCGGTGGCAGTTCGTCCTCGGGTGCGGCGATGCGGTCGTAGGTCGCCAGCCACCCGGTGGCGCGGTAGTCGCCCCGGCGGGTGAACACCGCCACTCCGGGTTCGGCACCGGGGTCGGAGTCCGGGTCCGGCGGGTGGTCCAGGTCCGTGGTGGCGCTGGTGATCACGACGGGGCCGCGGGTCTTGCCGCGCCAGGTGATCGCGGTCGCCCCGGCGATGCCGGACACGACCGCCCCGGCCGGGCGTTCGGTGATGGTGGCGCCGGTGGCCCGGTCGCGCAGCAGCGCGGTGTAGCCGGCCTGGTCGAGTTCGCAGCCCCTCGGCGGCACGCCGGGGTTCCAGTCGGGGGCGCGCAGGCCGGAGTCGACGGCCGAGCGCCACATGGCGGGGACGAGGTCCTTGGTGCGGGGGCGGGTGGCCATCTGCTCGCAGAGCCACAGCAGGCGGCCGGAGCCGCGGTGGGGGGCGAGGTGGCGCCAGCGGAGGCGCTGGTCGAGGTCGGCGGCGACGATGGCGATCCACGGGTGCACGGTGCCGAGCACGCCCTGCGCGGCGAGCCAGGACAGGTAGCGGGGCGCCTGGTCCATGACCGGGTGGATGGTGGACAGGGGGATGCCCGCGACGACGCGGCGGGGTTCGCGGAACAGGTGGGGTGAGCGGGCGGCGAGCAGCAGGGCGGCCCACGCGAGGTCGCCCGGTGAGGTCGACACCGACGAGCCGAGGCCCTTGATGGACGTGGTGTGCGTGATCCGCGACGTGCGGCCGCCCGCCTTGATGGCGGTGGCGACGGCGGGGCGCACCTGTTCGGCGACCGGCACGCCCGCGAGTTCCGGCACGGCGACCGCGAGCACGAGGCTCAGCGACTCCTCGGCGGAGTCCGGGTCCCGCGGCACGGGGAGCAGGCCGAGGGTTCGGCGCAGCCGTTGCCCGGTGTAGGTCGACACCATCATCCGGGCGGTGAGCCTGCCCAGTTCGGTGGTGGCCAGCACGAGGTCGTCACCGCGCCGGACGCCGGTGAGGTGGCCTTCGGCGATCAGGAAATCCACCGCCGTCTGCACGGGTTCCAGGTCGTCGTCGCCCTGGGCGTGGGCGAGGGTCTCCACCCACCACGCCTGCGCGTCGGCCAGCGTGGTGATCCGGGCCTGGAGCACCTCGGCGAGCACGTGGTCGGCGAGGCTGTCGTAGATCCGCGAGTACACCGAGTACCCGGCCACCAGCCGGGTCTGCCACGCGGCCCGCTCGGTCTCCTCGGTCAGCAGGTAGGACCACCCCTGCGTCTCCCCCGCCCCGATCCGCCCGGCGCGGCCGAACATCTGCTGCACGGTCGAGGTGTCCATCGGCTCGCCGCCGATCTTCGTGTCCCGCACGACCACGGCCCGCGCGGGCAGGTTCACCCCGGCCGCCACGGTGGACGTCGCCACCAGCACGTCGGCCTCCCGCGAGCGGAAAGCGCGTTCGGCGGCGTGCTTGTGGTCGTAGTCGGCGTAGTGCATCCGCACCCCGACCTCCGCGCACACCTTCGTCAACGCGTCGACGTCGTCGGCCGCGGCCGTGTGCACCGGGGCGCCGCGGGAGGCGGCGACGGCCATCGCGGTGGAACGGACGTTGCGCTTGGAGCCGCAGAACACCAGCACGCTGCCCGCCTCGGCGGTGTGCCGTTCGGTCAGTTCCACCACGGCCTGCTCGCGCACCCGGTTGCCGCCCGCGAACCCCGTGCTCGCCGGGAGCACCGGCAGCTGCCAGGTCACCCGCGACGGCCGCCAGGTCGTGGTGACCAGCGTGGCCTGCAACCACTCCGCGATCTCGGCGGCGTTGGACACCGTCGCCGACAACCCCACGATCCGCACCGGCGACTCGGCGCCGCGCACGCGTGCCAGCAGCGCCTCCAGCAGCGCGCCGCGGCCGGGGCTGCCGAGCAGGTGGATCTCGTCGACCACCAGGCAGCCGACCTCACCCAGCGCGGCCTGCAACGAGCCCGCGCGGCAGATGGCCTCGAACTTCTCCGTGGTCGCCACCCACAGGTCGGCCTCGCGGACCTTCTCGATGTCCACCGCGTACTCGCCGGACAGGCGCTCCACCCGCAACCCGTTGCGGCGCCACGCTTCCAGCTCGATGTTCAGCTCGTCGGTCAACGACCGCTGCGGCACCAGCCAGGCGGCCTTGCGGCCCTCGTGCAGGATCGACCGCAGCGCGGCCAGCTTGCCGATCGTGGTCTTGCCGGCACCGGTCGGCGCGGCGATCAGCAGGTGCTCGTCGGTGTCCAGGATGTGCGGCGCCGCCTGGCTCTGCGCCGGGTTCAGCAGCGGGAACGTCAGGAACGGCAGCCACTCCGGCGGCACGAGCCGGTCGGCGGGCGTCGAGTCGGGCACGGTCGCCGGGTCGACCGGCTCGTGCAGGTCCCACAGCACCTCGAACGCCAGCATCGCCGCCAGCGCGCCGTCGCCCACGACCTGGTCGCACCGGTCCGGCACGAGCCCGCCGACCTCGGACAGCCACGCGCCCGCGGTGACCGGCGCCAGTCGGCCGCCGGGCCCGACCGAGGAGACCAGCTCCTCCTCGATCCAGTGCGGCACCGACCGGAACGGCACCTCGGCCTGCTTGAGCCGTTCCCGCAGGCCGTCGAACCGGGGCTGTTCGGGCAGCACGACCCGCGCGTCGACACCGGGCGGCAGTTCCGGCACGTCCAGGCGCGGGTCGACCGTCTTGCGCCACCACACCAGCCGGTGCTCGCACGAGTCCCTCAACGCCATCGGCAGGAGCGGGATCGACGCGGCCGGGGTCGCGGCGACCGCGGTCGAGCCGGTGAGGATGGACCGGATCCGCGCCGCCATCACCGCCGTCGACACCGTGCGCCGCGGCGGCGCGGGCGGTTCGGCGACCTCGGGCTCCGGGACGGCGACCTCCGGCTCGGGCTCGACGACCGGCTCGACCGGACGGGCGCGCTGGACCGGACGCGCGGGCGCAGCCGGACGGGCGGGCGGGGCCGGGCGGACCGGGGCCGCGGGTTCCGGCGGGGCCTGCCGCACGACCGACCGGCGCACCACCACGGGCTCGGGCCGTTCGAGCGCGGCGAGCTGCGCCTCCTCGCGCAGGCGCTGCGCCACCGACTCCGGCCGCAGCTCCCCCAGCACCGCCCGTTGCGACAGCTGGAGTTCCCGCAACGTGAACGAAGCCGGGCACGCGGGGCACACCACCGCCGCCTGGAGCTGCTGGCGGCCCTTGTGCGGGTGCGACCGGTACAGCCCGTGCAGCTGGCCCTGGCAACGCGGACACCGGCGTTCGACCGGCATCGGCGAGAGCTGCCACCCCGGTTCCGCGTAGCGGGCCATCGCGGGCTCCGGCCGCACACCCCAGCGCGCGAAGGCCACGCCCGCCACGGACGTGTCCTTCGACTGCGGCACCGCCGCGTCCTGGCCCACCCGATCGCCTCCCCCGCGCTCGGGCCACCCCCGACCGGAACCGCGATGTTATGCCAACCGGACGAGTGGCGCGGGAAGTCGTCGGGCAGGTCACCGCACTAGCCTGATCGCGTGACCACCGAGCTGGCCCTGCTGTCGCGGGTGGCCTACCGCGAGCAGGAGATCACCAGGCCGCGGGTGCGGGGGCTGTTGGCGTTGCTGGCCGGTGACCTGCGCTCGGGGTGCGGCACCGCCCGGCTGGTCGCGGGGCTCTGGCCGGAGGAGCGGCCGGAGAACCCGGTGAAGGCGTTGCAGGTACTGGTTTCCCACGTCCGCGCGCAACTGGGCGCCGAGGTCGTCGTCCGGACGCCCGTCGGCTACCGGCTGTCGTTGGCCGAGGACCAGGTCGACGCCTCCGCCGTGCTGCTCCGGGCGGCCGCGAGCGCGCGGCATTCCCGCGCCGGCGACCACGCGGCGGCGCTCGACCACGCCGAGGCCGGCCTCGCGCTGTGGGAAGGGCCCGAGAGCTGGGACGCGGGCCTTGCCGACCCGGTGTCCGCACTGCGCTCGGAGCGGGCGTCGACGCACCGCGCGCTGGTGCGGGCCCGCGCGCTGGCGCTCGCCCGCCTCGGTCGTCACGCCGAAGCTGTCGACGCCCTCGCCGAACTGGGCGCCGAGCGCCCGCGCGATGAGGAGGTGCTGGCCGAACTGCTGCGGTGCGAAGCGGCGACGGTCGGCGCGTCCACGGCGTTGACCAGGTACGACACCTACCGGCGAGGGTTGCGCGACCAGCTCGGCGGCGATCCCGGACCCGAGCTGCGGGCCGTGCACCAGCAGCTCCTGGAAGGCGACGCGCCGGTGGTGCGGCACCGGGTGCCGCACGAGCCGAACGCGCTGCTCGGCCGCGAGGACGACATCGGCGCGGTGACCGCGCTGCTGCGCGCGTCCCGCGTGACCTCGATCGTCGGCGCGGGCGGCCTGGGCAAGACCCGACTCGCGCACGCCGTTGGCAGGCGTGCGGAACAGCGCGTCGTGCACCTCGTCGCGCTGGCGGGCGTCACCGCCGAGGCCGACGTCGTCGCCGAGGTCGCGTCCGTCCTGGGCGTCGGGGACACCACGACCGGCCGCACGGGCCTCGTCGGCGGCATCGCCGCGGCCCTCGGGCCCGGTCCCGCGCTGCTGGTGCTCGACAACTGCGAACACGTGCTCGACGCCGCCGCCGACCTCGTGCGGGCGCTGGTGTCGCTGAGCGGGGACCTCAGCGTGCTCACCACCAGCCGCGCCCCGCTCGGCCTGTCCTCGGAGTCGGTGTACCCGCTGCCCGAACTGAGCCCGTCGACCGCCGCCGAGCTGTTCGGCCGACGGGCACGGGCGGCCCGCCCCGACGTCGACCTGCCCGACGACGTGGTGCGCGAGGTGTGCGGACACCTCGACGGGCTGCCGCTCGCCGTGGAGCTGGCGGCGGCCAGGGTGCGGGTCATGTCGGTCGCCGAGATCGCCCGGCGGCTGGACGACCGGTTCGCGCTGCTGCGCGGCGGCGCGCGGGACGCGCCTGCCCGGCACCGCACGCTGCACGCCGTCATCGACTGGAGCTGGAACCTCCTCGACCCCGGCGCCCAGGCGGCGATGCGCGCGCTGTCGGTGTTCCCCGGCGGGTTCACCGCCGACGCCGCGCGGTACCTGGTCGACGACGACGGGGTCCTGGAGCGGCTCGTCGACCAGTCGCTGCTCAAGGTGTCCGACACGGGCGCGGGCACGCGGTTCCGCATGTTGGAGACCGTCCGCGAGTTCGGCGCCTCGCGCCTCCGCGAGGAGGGCGGAGCGGCAGCCGCGACCGACCGCTTCCTCCTGTGGGCCCGCGACTTCGGCGTGGCGCACCACGAGTCGGTCTTCGGCATCGATCTCCTCCCCGCCGTGCACCGCGTCCGGGTCGAGCAGGACAACCTCGTGCTGGCGCTGCGCTTCGGGCTCGAACGGGAGGACGGTCCGACCGTCGCGGCGACGACGGCCGTGCTGGGCGGCCTGTGGCTGGTCGAGTCCAACCTGCCGCGCGCCGCCACGCTGGCCGAGGACCCGACGTGGGCGCTGTCGCACTTCCGCCCCGAGCCCGCCTTCGCGGACGTCACCCGCACGGCCGTGGTGCTGTGCGCCATGAGCGGGTTCCTCTTCCTGCGCGAGCCGAACCCGGCGCGGTCGCTGGTCGCCCTGCGCCGCCTCCCACCCACCGGGCCGACCACGCTGATCCGGGCCGTGGACGTCCTGTTCCGCGCGCTCACCGACGGCACACGGGACCTGGAAGCGTTGTGCCGCAGCGAGGACCGGTTGCTCGCGGGGGTCGCCAACGCCGTCGCCACCTACGCGGCGGAGAGCGCGGGCGACCTGGGCGGCGCGCTGGCGGCGGCCAGGCGGACGCTCACCGCCGTCGAGGGCCGGGGCAGCCCGTGGTCACCGATGGTCGCGCACGCCCGCATCGGCGAACTGTGCCTGCGACTCGACCTCGCGGACGAGGCCCGGTCCCACTTCATGGCGGCGCTGCCGATGGTGGAGCGGCTCGGCCCGCCGCCCACGGCGGCCCGCGCGCGGTGGGCGGTGGTGCTCGCCAACCTCCAGTGCGGGGACGTCGACGAGGCCGAGCGCTGGCTGGAGCGGGCGGACCTCGGCGGGGACGACGTCGGCGAGGTGCTGATGTTCGGCGTCGGCGTGCGCGCGGAGATCCTGCTCGCGCGAGGCGACGTCGACGGCGGCCTCCGCCTGTGGCGGCGGGCGGCCGAACGGCTGGCGACCACCGCGAACCCGAACCAGCGGCACTGGGCGCTGGAGGTCCAGTCCGTGGCCGTGGTCGCCCACGCGGAGCAGGGTGCCCTCGACCTCGTCCGGGAGATCGCCGACCGGCTGCCGACGACGTTGGCGCGCATGCTCACCCGGTTCGGCACGGGCCCGGTGACGTCGTTCGCGGACTTCCCGCTGCACGGTGTGCTCCTGCTCGCCACGGCCGCTGCGGAGTCGGACCGCGGAGAGCGCGCCGATGCCGCCCGGATGATCGCGCTGGCGGAGCGGTTCGGCTTCTCCCGCGGGTTCCAGCCGACCATGTCCGCCGCGCGCGTCACGGCTGCCGCCGAACGCGCCGACAGGTCGGCGTACCAGGACGCGGTGTCCTCGTACGCCGACCTCGATCGCGCCGCCCTGCCGGAGGCCGCGCTGGCCCTGCTGCGCGCTACCGCACGGGATCGCGCCTGAACAGCGCCCGCGCCCAGAGGTAGCCGACCAGCGCGAGTCCGACGCACCACCCGACGGCCGGGATCGCGCTGTCCCCGACCGGCGTGCCCAGCAGCAGGCCCCGCAGCGTGTCGATGACCAGCGTGAAGGGCTGGTCCTCCGCGAACCACCGCACCGCCCCGGACATCGACTCCGGCGGCACGAACGCGCTGCTGACGAACGGCAGGACCTGGACCACGAGCGTGAACGCGCTGGTGCCCTCGGCGTTGCGGGCGGCCAGGCCGATCGCGACCGCCAACCAGGTGAGCGCGAGGGCCAGCAGCACGAACACGCCGACCGCCGCGAGCCACCCCACGAGGGTCGCGGCGGGCCGGAACCCCATGAGCAGGGCGACACCGACCACGAGGGCCGCGCTCGCCACCGTCCGGATCACCGCCGCGAGCACGTGCCCGACCAGGACCGAGGCGCGGAACACCGGCATGGTGCGGAACCGGGCGATGATCCCCTCGGTCATGTCCCTGTTCACGGCCAGCGCCGTCGACGTCGACCCGTACCCGGCGGTCATCAGGACGATGCCCGGCACGAGGTAGTCGACGTAGTCGCCGCCGCGCGCCCCACCGCCCATGGCGCCGCCGAACACGCCGACGAAGAGCAGCAGCAGGAGGGTCGGCACCCCCAGCGACATCACCACCATGACCGGATAGCGGGCCAGGTGCCGGAGGTTGCGCCGCAGCATCGTCGCCGAGTCGCCCACGGCGTGGGGGAACGTGCTCATCGGGCGCTGTCCTTCGTGGTCTGGGCCTGCCCAGTGCGGGCGTTCCCGGTGAGGGCGAGGAAGACGTCGTCGAGGTCGGGGGTGTGGATCGACAGGTCGGCGACCTCCACGGCCGCGTGGTCGAGGCGGCCGAGCACGTCCCGCAGTGCCCCGACGCCGACGCCCGCGACCTGGAGGGTGAGTTCGTCGTCATCGCGCGGCACGTCGCCGAGGACCGCGGCCGCCGCGTCGAGGGCGGCGGTGTCGGCGAACCGCAGGCGCACGTGCCCGCCGGGAACCCGGCGCTTCAGCTCGGACGGCGTCCCCTCGGCGACCACCCGGCCGTGGTCGAGGACCGCGATCCGGTCCGCCAGCTCGTCGGCCTCCTCCAAGTGCTGCGTGGTGAGGAGGATCGTGACGCCGTCGGCCACGAGGTCCCGGATGATCCCCCACGTCGTGCGGCGGCCGCGCGGGTCGAGACCGGTGGTCGGCTCGTCGAGGAAGATCACCCGCGGGTCGCCGACCAGCGTCATCGCCAGGTCGAGCCGCCGCCTCATCCCGCCGGAGTAGGTCGAGGCCGGCTTCCCGGCCGCTTCGACGAGGTCGAACCGGGCCAGCAGCTCGGCGGCCCGGCGCCGCCCCGCCGCGCGGCCGAGGTGCCGCAGGTCCGCCATCAGCACCAGGTTCTCCCGGCCGGTGAGCAGGCCGTCCACGGCCGAGAACTGCCCGGTGACGCCGATCGCCGCGCGGATCCCCTCGGGATCGCGGGCCAGGTCGTGGCCCGCGACGCGGACGTCGCCGCCGTCGGCGCCGATCAGCGTGGAGAGGATCCGCACGGCGGTCGTCTTGCCCGCCCCGTTGGGACCCAGCAGGGCGAGAACGGTTCCCTCGGCGACTTCCAGGTCGATGCCATCGAGCACGACGTGGTCGCCGAACGACTTGCGCAGCCCGGTGGCCCGGACCGCCGGTTGGGGCGCGGTGGTGGTCACGTCCCTCCTCCCGTGGTGGTGGCCCTGGTGGCCACGACTCGGGAAGCGTGCGCGGCCGGGGGTTCACCGGGGTTCCAGCGGATTTCACCGCGGTTCCACGGCCGCGCGCGACCACCCGGCGGATCAGGCCTCGGCCTGCTCCAGCACTTCCTCGGCCCGTTCCGGGCTGCCCTCGGTGAGGCCGCGGTCGATCGCACGGCGGGACGCCAGCCACATCACGACACCGACGAGGCACACGACGACCTCGGTCGCGGTCAGCGCCCAGATGATGCCCGCCAGGCCGAACCACAGGTTTCCCAGCAGCACGATCGGGATGAACAGCACCCCCTGCGCCACCGACATCACGATCGCGGGCAACGACCGGCCGGTCGCCTGGAACAGCGACGTGATGAGGCCCGCGAACCCGTTCACGACCATCGCCACGAGCTGGGCGGTGAGGACCACGACGCCGATCGCGAGGACCGAGCGGTCCGCGGAGAACGCGGAGAACACCTGCTCGCGGAACACGAACACGGTCGTGGAGAAGACCAGGGCGATGCCGCCGACCGCGAACGCGGCCCCGCGCAGCGCCGCCATGAGGCGGGCCCGGTCGCCCTTGCCGTAGGAGTAGGCGAGCAGCGGCAGCACGCCGAGCGTCACGCCCATCACCAGGAACTCCGGCACCTGCGCGATGCGGACCGCGACACCCATGGCCGCGAGCGCGCCATCCCCGTAGGCGACCGCGAGGTTGTTGAGCACCAAGGAGGTGAGGATCAGGAAGGCGGACTGGAGCAGCTCGCCGACACCCACGCCGAAGACGGGCTTCACCACACCGGGAGCGAGGGTGAACCAGCGCGGCGCGAGGCTCACGTGCTCGCTGTGCCGCCGCAGCCAGACGGCGAAGTAGGCCACGACACCCGCGTTGGCCAGGCCCGTCGCCAGCGCCGCGCCCGCGACGCCCCAGTGCAGCACGAGGATGAACAGGACGTCGAACACGAGGTTGCCGACCGTGGACGCGATGAGGCCGATCATCACCTGGCGCGCGGCGCCCTCCGCCCGCACGATCTGCTCCAGGCAGAACGCCGCGGCGAGCACGGGGACGAAGGCGAGCATGACGGCGACGTAGGCCCTGGTCGCGGGCACGGCGGCGGCGTCCG
Organism: Umezawaea sp. Da 62-37; assembly: GCF_032460545.1. Taxonomy (GTDB): domain Bacteria; phylum Actinomycetota; class Actinomycetes; order Mycobacteriales; family Pseudonocardiaceae; genus Umezawaea. The sequence goes on along the minus strand of NZ_CP135965.1, from coordinate 11,215,337 downwards.
CGCCGAGCAGCGACACGAGCGGGTGCAGCAGGAGCAGCCCGGTGCCGCCGAGCACGACGCCGGCGATCACCGAGCCCCACACGGCGAAGGAGGAGACGTGCTTGATCTCCCCCGCCTGCGCGGGATCGTGCTCCGCCGCGCCGAGCAGCCGCGAGATCAGCGCGCCGCCGCCGACGCCGAACACCCCGCCGACCGCCATCACCAGGCCGAGCAGCGGCGCGCCCAACGTGACCGCGGCGAGCAGCGCGGTGTTGTGCAGCGAGCCGATGAAGCCGCCGTTGATGACGTTGTAGACGGCGCCGACGACCATCGCGGCGGCCATCGGCACGCACAGGTGCACGAGGGCGCGGATGATCGGCGCGGACGAGAGGTACCAGCGGTTGGTGCCTACGGCGTCGGCCCCCATCGGGGATTCGGTGCTCGTGGTGCTCATGACGGCTTCTTCCGGGCAGGTTCGAGTGCGCGCCGGCGGACACCGGCACGGAGAGGGGGAGGTCTGGCCGCGCGGCGGAACCGCGCTCAGGCGCCTACGACCGGGTGGGGCGCGTGAGTTCCGCGGTGATCTTGCCGAGGAGGGCGTGCAGGGCGGCCCGCTCGTCCTGGTCCAGCGGGGCCAGGATCGTCTCCTCGACGTCGGTCATCGCGGTGTCGAAACCGGCGATGAGCTCGACGCCCTCCGGCGTCGCGTGCACGCGCTTGCTGCGCACGTCACCGGGTTCCGTGCGGCGCTCGACGAGGCCGCGGCGTTCGAGCCCCTGCAACAGGCTCGAAACGCTCGCGGCGCTCGTGCGGGTCATCTCCGCGATGTCGCGCTGGATCGCACCGGGGTTCTGCACCAGGTAGCCGAGGGCGAAGCTCTGCTCGTGGCTGAGTTCGCGCTCCTTGATCCAGTCCTCGCCCGCCTTGCGCTGGGCCCACATGATCCAGCGGATCAGGTCGAGACTCGTGGTCAACTCCGGTGCGTCCATGATTAGAACACTAACTGTTGGACCTCTAACTGTCAACGATCGAACTGATTCGGCACCCGTCGACCACTGTTCTCGGTCGACACTGAAGCCACAGGTCCCGAAGACCTCAGCCGAGGAACCCGCCCTTGAGCTTCTTCTCCTTGGCGAACCGGGCGCGCATCGCGGGCCGGGTGACGAACCAGAGCAACGCGGCCAGCACGACTCCCTGGACGACCTGCTCCGCCCGCATCCACCACGGGTAGCTGTCGGAGAGCAGCAGCGACAGCAGGCCGAGCAGGCCGCCGATCGAGATCCAGACGACCCGGCGGTAGGCGGCGCGGTGGCCGCGGCGCAGCCGGTAGCCGACCCGCAGGTACATGGCGGACACCAGGAAGACCCCCGCCACGCGGAACCACACCTGCTGGTGGAGCACGGACCGGAACCGCTCGACGTCGGTGCCGGGCGGCACGACCGCGTGCGCCAACTGGTAGTCGACCAGGCTGTCGCGGAGGACGAACACCAGGACGGTCAGCACCACGCTCAGGCCGAGGTTGGTGAACAGCAGGGCGAAGACCGTCCGCAGCTCCGGTGGCACGGGCCCGTCGGCGGGGTCCGCCGCGGCGCTGACGGGAGGGGCCTTCGGCAGGCCGGTGTCCATGGTTGCCTTCTTCCGCCGGGTCCGGGCGCCGATCGCCGGACTACGACCATCCTGTCGATCACCAGCCCTCCGCACATCGGCCGCGAGGGCCCGCCACCCCCTCCCGAAGTCGGTCATCCGGCGGCGCGGCCTACGACTTCCGGACCGCACTTCTGGCCGGTCGGCCAACTGCGTCCCGCGCGGCGCGGACCTAGACTCCAGGGCGTGGCCACTGTGGACATCGCACCGGGAGCACCGGGTTTCGGCTGGTGGCGGACGCGGCGCGGTGCGGCGTTCGACGTCGTCCTCGCGCTCGCCGTCACGCTCGTGCCGGTCGTGCTGTGGCTGCTGGCCGCGTGGGTGTCCCCGTTGCTGCCGCCGGGCGGCACCACGGGCCAACTCGCCATCCAGCTCCAGGACCTCTCGTTCGCCGCGCTGCTCGGCCACCTCGCCGGATCGGCCTTCGACCTCGCCCTGGTCGCGCGCCGCCGCTTCCCCGTGGTCGTCGCGCTGGTCGTGGTCGCGGCGGAGGCGTTCGGCCACGCGACGCTGCTGGGGCTGATGATCGCCCTGTACACCGTCGCCGCCCACGGGACGTCCCGCGCGCTGCTCGCGGGCGTCGCGCTGCTGGCCGCCGTCGCGGGCCTCAAGCCGTGGAACTGGACCGACGTGCCCAGCACCGCCGAGCTGTACCTGGTGCTGGGGTTCACCGGCGTCATGGTCGTGGTGGCCGTCGTCCTGCCGATCGTGCTGGGCCTGTACATGAACGCCCGGCGCGGCCTGATGGCGTCGCTGCGGGAACGGGCGAAACGGCTGGAACGGGAGCAGACCCTGCTGGCGCGGCAGGTCCGCACCGAGGAGCGCACCCGGATCGCCAGGGAGATGCACGACGTGGTGGCGCACCGGGTGAGCCTGATGGTCGTGCACGCGGGCGCGCTGGAGATGAAACCCGACCGGGAGCCCGCCACCGTCGCCGAGGCGGCGAGTCGGATCGCCGACATCGGCAGGCAGGCGCTGGGCGAGTTGCGGCAGGCCATCGGCGTGCTCAAGGTCGACAACGTCGAGGACAGCGCGCCGCTGGCCCCGCAGCCGACCCTGGACGACCTGGCGGAACTGGTCGAGCAGTCGCGCAGCGCGGGGGTGCCGGTCGACTTCCGCGTCGAGGGCAGGCGGCGGCTGGCGAACGTGGCGGAGCGGACCGCGTACCGGATCGTCCAGGAGGGTCTGACCAACGTGCACAAACACGCTTTCGGGGCGCGCACCGAGATCTCGCTGCGCTTCCTGCCCGACCGGCTGGAGGTGAGCGTGCGCAACGACGCGCCGCGCCGGTCGTCCGGCATCGACCTGCCCAGCGGCGGGCACGGGCTGGCGGGGCTGAGGGAGCGCCTGACGCTGGTCGGCGGCGAGTTCGAGTCCGGCCCGTCGGGCGGCGGCTTCCGGATCGTGGCCAGGATCCCGATCGCGGTGCCCGCCGGATGATCCGCGTCCTGATCGCCGACGACGAGGAGCTGATGCGCGTCGGCCTGCGCACGATGCTGGAGGCGGACGACGACATCAGCGTGGTCGCGGAGGCCCGCAACGGCGACGAGGCCGTCGCGCAGGTGCGGGCGCACCGGCCGACCGTGGTGCTGATGGACATCCGGATGCCCCAGTCCGACGGGCTCACCGCGACGAAGGCGCTGGCCTCCCTGCCCGAACCGCCGAAGGTCATCGTGCTGACGACGTTCGACCTGGACGAGTACGTGCACGCGGCGCTGCGGGCCGGCGCGGTCGGCTTCCTGCTCAAGGACACGCCGCCGCGCGACCTGATCAAGGCCGTGCACGTGGTGGCCGAGGGCCAGGCGATGCTGTCGCCGTCGGTGACCCGCAACCTGATCTCGGCGTTCGTCGAGCGCGACTCCCCCGTCGGCGACGACGCCCGCAACCGGCTCAAGGCCCTGACCGACCGGGAACGCGAGGTGCTGGCGCTCGTGGGACGGGGCCTGTCCAACACCGAGATCGGCGAGCGGCTGCACAACAGCCAGGCCACCGTGAAGGCGCACATGAGCCGCCTGCTGACCAAGCTCGGCCTGTCGAACCGGGTCCAGGCCGCGATCCTGGCCCACGACGCGAACCTCGTCGAAGGCGGCTGACCTGCCCGCAAGTCGCCCGGCCGAGCGGTTGACCGGTCACTCTGCTTGTTGTAGTAAGGAGTGGACCCGCGCGACACCGCTGTCGACAGGAGCCCGGACCATGGACGTGGAAGTTCTCGGACGCGTGCTCAGCACCCTGCCCGAAGACGACGACCACCCGTACCGGACGGGCCCGTGGCAGGGGCAGACCACCGAGTGGCGGGCCGACGACCTGGCGGTCGAGGGCGAGATCCCGGCCGACCTCGACGGCGTGTACCTGCGCAACACCGAGACCGCGCTGCACCCGGCGATCGAGCGCTACCACCCGTTCGACGGCGACGGCATGGTCCACGTCGTCGGCTTCCGCGACGGCAAGGCGTTCTACCGCAACAGGTTCGTCCGCACGGACGGCTTCCTCGCCGAGCAGGAGGAGGGCCGGTCGCTGTGGTCGGGGTTCATCGAGGACCCGAACAAGGCGGTGCGGCAACAGGGTTGGGGCGCGCGGGGGCGGATGAAGGACGCGTCCAGCACGGACGTCGTGGTGCACGCCGGGGTCGCGCTGACCAGCTTCTACCAGTGCGGCGAGCTGTACCGGCTCGACCCGCTCACCCTGGACGCGCTCGGCAAGTCCGAGTGGCACGGCGAGTTCCCCCGGCCCGAGGGCGTCAGCGCGCACACCAAGGTGGATCCGCACACCGGTGAGCTGCTGTTCTTCGGCTACGGCACCGAGGCCCCGTACCTGCACTACGGCGTGCTCGGCGGGGACGACAAGCTGCTGCACTACACCGGCGTCGAACTGCCGGGTCCGCGGCTGCCGCACGACATGGCGTTCACCGAGAACTACGCGATCCTCAACGACTGCCCGCTGTTCTGGGATCCCGAACTGCTCAAGCAGGGCGCCTACCTCCCCCGCTTCCACCGCGACATCCCGCTGCGCATCGGGGTCGTGCCGCGTCGGGGCACCAACGCGGACGTGCGCTGGTTCGAGGCCGACCCGACGTACGTGCTGCACTGGGTGAACGCCTACGAGGAGGGCGACGAGATCGTCCTGGACGGGTTCTTCCAGGGCGACCCGATGCCGAAGTCGAACGGCGAGACCGGCAGCCACCGGATCTACCGCGGGCTGGCGCTGGACCGGTTGCAGACCAGGCTCCACCGCTGGCGGCTGAACCTCGTGACGGGGCAGGCGAAGGAGGAGCGGATCTCCGACAGCGTCACCGAGTTCGGCATGATCAACGCCGCGCACGGCGGTCGCCCGTACCGCTACACCTACGCCGCGACCGGCGAGCCGGGCTGGTTCCTGTTCAACGGCCTGGTCAAGCACGACGTGCTGACCGGTGCCGAGGAGCGCTACGCGTTCGGCGACGGCGTGTTCGGCAGCGAGACCGTGATGGCCCCGCGTCCCGGCGCCACCGGCGAGGACGACGGCTACCTGGTCACGATCACCGTGGACATGAACCGGAACCTGTCCGAGTGCCTGGTCTTCGACGCCCGCGACGTGGCGGGCGGTCCGGTGGCACGGGTGCGGCTGCCCGAACGGGTGTCCAGCGGGACGCACGCCACGTGGGCCGCCGGGGAGAGCCTGCCCGGCTGGCGGAAGGCGGATGATGCCGCCGCCTCCCTCGGTCTCTGAGGACCTGCCGGTCACCGACCTGCCCGCCGGTGGCCGGAACCCGATCGGCGTGGCGCTGGGCCTGCTCGGCGACGAGTGGACCCTGCTGATCCTGCGCCACGCCCTGCAGGGCACGCGGCTCTACGGCGAGTGGATGCGGGAGCTGCCGATCTCCAACGCCGTGCTCACCGGCAGGCTCGGACGGCTCACCGAGTCCGGCCTGCTCGACCGCGTCGCCTACCAGCGCAAGCCGGAGCGCTTCGAGTACCGGCTCACCAGGCGCGGCCGGACCGCGTGGCCGATCCTGCTCGGCATCTGGTCGTGGGAGCTGTCCTGGGTCGGGCAGCACGCGGAAACCCTGCCCCGTATGCGCCACCAGGTGTGCGGGCACCTGTTCTCGCCCGTGCTGGTGTGCGGCGCGTGCGACGCCCCGGCCGGGCCGCGCGACCTCGTGGGCGGTTTCGGTCCGAGCGGCACGTGGGAGCGCTCGATGCCGTCGGCGACCACCCGGCGCCGGTCCGCCGACGCGCACCAGGCCGGGTTCTTCCCGCAGACCACGGCACTGGTCGGCAACCGGTGGTCGTGCGCGCTGCTCGGCGCGGCCTTCCAGGGGACCCGACGGTTCAGCGACTTCGAACGGCAGCTGTCCGCGCCGCCGGTCGTGATCGCCGACCGGCTGCGGACGTTCACCGAACTGGGCGTGATGACCGCCGACTACCGGCTCACCGCGAAGGGCCTGGCGTTCTTCCCGGTCGTCGTGCACACCATGGAATGGGCGCAGACGTGGTTCCGCTCCCCCGAGGGCCCCGCGATGTCGTACCGCCACCGACCGTGCGGCACCGCGTTCCACCCCCGGTACGCCTGCTCGGAATGCGCGGTGCCGCTGCGCGCCGGAACTATCGACCGCGTTCCCGCGTAGCCGGTTGTTCTATCAAGAACATCGGCGTTCTTTCGCCATTTCCGACCAGCCGTTGAACAAACCGCCGGCACTTGTCCGCGATCACCGCGAACGCCCAGGTGGGATCAGCACCACCCCGGTACGGAGATGCCCTCGCTTCCGCATATGGTGCTCCCACCCCGTGCCCGAACAATGCGACCGGACGACAATCCCGACCCGCCGCAGGGCGAATGCGGAATGAACGGTCTGATTTCCCGAAAGGACCCTGCATGGCCATCGCGGTTCTGCCCACCACCGTCCGCCAGCGGGCGTCCCGCGTCGTCGAGGTGACGCTGATCGTGCTCGGGCTCGCCTCCGTCGTCATGCCGACCGTCGACCTCCGGGTCCTGGTGTCGTGGGACCTGGTCGCGGCCCTCTACCTGGTGATCCGCTGGCAACGGGTCCGGCGGAGCAAGCACCTCCAGCCCGAGGAGTCCGCGGACGCCCCCGGCTGGCTCAGCTCCCTGATGAGCAGGCGCACCGGGTTCGCGTTCACCCTGCTCACCAGCCTGGTGGGGATCACGGCGGGCCTGAACATCGTGGTCACCGGCGGGCTCACCAGCGACGCGAGCCAGCAGCTGCTGAACAAGGCGGTCGGCGTTCCCGCGGTCGTGGCGGCGTGGATGATCCTGCACTTCGGCTACGCCGAGCGGTACGCGCACCGGTTCTACGACAGCCCCGGCGCCCGCCAGCTGGTGTTCCCCGAGGTGGAGCGGCCGGGAATGCTGGAGTTCGCCCACCTCTCGTTCACGATCGGCACGTCGTTCGCGGTGTCCGACGTCGAGGTCCGGAGCACCGGTATGCGGTCGCTCGTGCTCGGGCAGAGCGTGCTGTCGTTCTTCTACAACACCGCGATCCTGGGCATCGCGATCGGCGTGATCAGCGGCTCCGTGAACTGACGGACCCCTCGCCCACCACGAAGCTGACGGTGGTCGTCGTGCTGCCGCCGATGTTCAACGTGGCCGCGCGGCGGGCACCGGGCACCTGGTAGCCGCCCGCCTGGCCGGTGACCTGCTTGTAGGCGTCGACGAGCATCCGCACGCCGGTCGCGCCCACCGGGTGCCCTCCCCCGATCAGTCCTCCGCTGGGGTTCATCGGGATCCGGCCGCCGATCTCCAGGTCCCCCGACTCGATCGCCTTCCAGCTCTCGCCGGGCGCGGTGATGCCGAAGTGGTCGATCGCCGCGTACTCGCTCATCGTGAAGCAGTCGTGCGCCTCGATCAGGTCGAGGTCCTCCACGCCGCCGACGCCCGCGCGCCCGAACGCGTCGCGGATCGTGTCCCGGACGTGCGGCAGCACCAGCGGGTCATCAGCGCTGCGGGCGAACTTCTGCTCCAGCGACAGCCCCACCGTCCGGTGCCCCCAGCCCAGCACGCGGGCCCGTGGCCGGGCGGCGATCTCCGGGTGTGCGGCCAGGAACGCGCCGGTCACCAGCACCACCCCCGCGGCGCCGTCGGTCATCGGCCCGCAGTCGGCCTTGCGCAGCCTGCCCTCGACGAACGGGTTGGCCTCGTCGTCGAGGCTGAAGCTCCGCTCGGTGAACGACCAGGTCCGCGTCTGCGCCAACGGGTTCGCGCGGGCGTTGCGGGTGTTCAGCTCGGCGATGGCCAGCAGGTGCTCCGCGTCGATGCCGTAGCGCCGGTCGTACTCGTCGGCCAGCGCGCTGAACATGTGCGGCCACAGGTACTTCGCGTCCTGGCCCTCGTGCCCGACCCACGCCGCCGCGCCCATGTAGCGGGCGCCGACGTCACCGGGCACCGTCTTCTCCAGTTCGACCCCGAGCACCAGCGCGCAGTCGTAGCGCCCGGACTCCAGGTCGGCCATCGCGGCCAGCGCCGCCAACGACCCGGACGCGCACGCGCCCTCGTGCCGGGTCGCCGGCACACCCCACAGGTCCGGCTCGACGGTCGCGGGCAACGCCCCGAAGTGCCCCTGTCCGGTGAACAGCTGCCCGAACGCGTTGCCCACGTGCACCACACCGACCTGCGCGGGCCGCACACGGGCGGCCGCCAACGTCTCCCGCACCGCCTCCGCCGCGATGCCCGCGACGTCCAGGCCCTCGCGGCTCACGTTGCGGGCGAAGTCCGTCTGGTACCCGCCGACGAGCCAGGTCTCCACTGCGGTCATCGGCGTCCCTCCACGGTGGGGCGAAGCGTTCCGAACCCCACCGTAGCCGGACAGCGGTCAGGCGTTCCCGCACTTCGCCTGGGTGACGACGGGGTAGCGGCTGGTCGAGCCCCAGGTGTCGACGGAGCCGTCGCAGAACTTCGTCGTGCCGCCCACCGGCAGCTCGTGGTCGACGGAGGCGTAGTAGGTGGTGGTGCACTGGTAGCCCGCCTTGCAGGCCGGGATCGCCTGCGCGGAGCCTGCGGACACCAGCGGAACGCCCGCGGTGGCCAGGACGAGGGCCAGGGCGGTCACTAATCGACGGGTCATGGGAACTCCCTTGGTCGTCGGTACGGGTTCATCCGACGTTAGGGCGGGTGGTGATCGGTGCATACGGCTGTTCGGGCCCAGCGTCCGGAAAAACCGAAGTGCCGTCGCCTTCGGACCCACCCACCACCGAAGTCCCGCGGCACCGCTTGCTCACCCAGGCCCTCCACCACAACATCGCACCCGACGCCGCCCCCAGGTCACGCAGCAACCTGAGCAGCGGTCAGGCCAAGCAACAAGACGGCACCAACCCGATCCACCGAACAAGCCACTCCGCCGCACGACAGCCCGCTCTCCACCGCACAACCACCCACCTACCGAGCAGCGCTCGGCCGCCGTGCGGCCGGCTTGACTTGGGGTTTTGGGCCTGCAATTTGTCGGCGGGCACCTCCACCACCTGGCCTTTCAGCCCGACAAGGCCCAAAAAAGGGGCCCCAAGTCAAGCCGGCCGCACCCGGAGACCACGGATCCGATACCCGGCGACCCAGCACGGCACCAACACCCAGCCCCACCCCATCACCGCCGCGCACAACCCCCACTCACCGGAACCACCTCCTGCACCTCAGCCAGCCAGGCGTGATACCGACGTCCGGCCTGCGCCCGGCGGACTCGGCTCACCAGAAGGGCAAGGGTCGCCGGAAGGCGGGTGACGCCGTCGTCCCCCGCGGCAAGACGGGTGAACTGCCGCAACGCCAACGCCTGCGTCCCCGCCGCGGCGATGGCCTTGTGCCGAACCCGCGCCCGCGGATTCGGCGCGACCCCCTCCTCCCCCGCCAACCACCGGGCGGGCAGGTCAGGCGCCATGGCCAACGCGGTGGCCACCCCGACCACCGCCACGCCACCGTCGATCACCCGCTGCGCCACCGCACGCCGCCGCACACCCCCGGTCACCATCAGCGGCATCGTGGCCGCTTCCAGCAACCGATCGGCGAACTCCAGGAAGTACGCCTCCCTCGCCAACGTGCTCCCATCCGACGGCGCACCCGACGTGGCCAGGCTTTCGATGCTGCCGCCGGACAGCTCGACCAGGTCCACGGCATGGCCGCCGAGCAGCCGGATCACCTCGCGGGCGTCGTCCACGTCGAACCCACCACGTTGGAAGTCCGCCGAGTTGAGCTTCACCGCCACCGCGAACCCCGGCGACACCGCCGCCCGGACCGCGTCGACCACCGCCAGCAGGAACCGCACCCGACCAGTCGGCGAACCACCCCACCCATCCGTGCGCAGGTTCGTCCTCGGCGACAGGAACTGCGAGATCAGGTACCCGTGGGCGGCGTGGATCTCCACCCCGTCGAACCCCGCCGCCTCGGCACGGGCGGCCGTCACCGCGAACCGACCGATCACCTCCGCGATCTCCGCCTCCCCCATCGCCCTCGGCCGCCCGAACATTGACGACAGCGCGCCCGCGTCGATCGGCACGTCGGACGCGGACCAGGTGACCTCGGCCATGTCCTTCTGCACGACCCGCCCCGGATGGTTGATCTGCATCCACACCTCCGCGCCACCGGCTTTCGCCGCCGTCGCCCAACGCCGGAACGGCGCGAGGTCGGTCGCCGACTCCAGCACCACATCCGCCGGCTGGGCCATCGCCCGCGCGTCGACCATCACGTGACCGGTGATCAGCAGGCCCGCCCCGCCGCCGCCCCACCGCCGGTACAGCGCCACCAGCTCGTCACCGGGGACCTGGCCCGCGTCGGCGAGGTTCTCCTCCGTCGCGGCCTTGGCGATCCGGTTGGGCAGGACCGATCCGCTGCCGAGCACCAGCGGGTCGTGCAACGCGACCATCGGGGTCTCCCTCCGCCAAGTACTTCGAGTATCGAAGCATCTGGCGACTGTAACAGCTTCAAGACTCGAAGCACGCCGGTAGACTGGGCGGCATGGACGGGTCGGACATCGAGCGCGCGGTGCGCCTCAACCACGAGGTCTTCCTGCGCACCGGCGACCGGATCCTCGACCTCCTCGCCACGCACGGCCTCACGCACGCGACCGCGCACGCGCTGTGGGCCATCGACCCGGACGAGCCCCCGCCGTCGATGAAGGTGATGGCCGAACGGCTCTTCTGCAACGCGCCGAACCTGACGTTCGTCGCGGGCCAGCTCATCGCGAAGGGGTTGGCCGAGCGCGCCGTCGACCCCTCCGACCGCCGCTCACGGGTGCTCGTCCTGACCGAGGAGGGCACGCGCGTGCGGACCGAGGTGATGCGCGTGACGCTGGAGCGGACACCGTTCGCGAACCTGGACCACGGGCAGATCGCCACGCTGATCCACCTGCTCGACACCGCGCTCGGAACCCCGCACGAGAACTGAGCCGAATTCCGGCACGTCGCGAATAGCAGCCCGGCGGAAGACTGTCCGCGGCAAAGAGAAATCACCGAATGTAGAGACGCTCCGCGAATCGCGCAAGTGCGCCTCGGTTAAGCGTCGAATTACCGGAACGCAACGGCGATCATGCCTTTCACCAGGCATTATTCGCCTATACTGCGCTGGCAGTAGTGCCGACACCTGCGCCAGTAGGACGATTTTCCACCCTCGACCCGGCCATTCTTGAGGGACAAGGGCAACCCTTCAGGAGCAGCGATGATCGAGGTGGAAAACCTCACCAAGCGGTACGGTCAGAAAACCGCGGTCGACGGGCTCACCTTCACCGTCGAACCCGGCACGGTCACCGGTTTCCTCGGGCCGAACGGCGCGGGCAAGTCGACCACCATGCGGATGCTCGTCGGCCTCGACTCGCCGACGTGGGGCACCGCGAAGGTCAACGGCAAGCCCTACCGCGGGCACCGCGCGCCGCTCCAGGAGATCGGCGTGCTGCTCGACGCGCGCGCCGCGCATCCCGGCCGCTCGGCCCGCGACCACCTGCTGGCCCTCGGCGCCACCCACGGCATCGGCGCCCGGCGCGTCGACGAGGTACTCGACACCGCGGGCCTCGCCGACGTGGCGAGGCGGCGGGTCGGCAACTTCTCCCTCGGCATGGGCCAGCGGCTCGGCATCGCCGTGGCCCTGCTCGGCGACCCGCACACAGTCATGCTCGACGAGCCGGTCAACGGCCTCGACCCGGACGGCATCAAGTGGATCCGGCACCTGCTCAAGGACCTGGCCGCGCAGGGCCGGACGGTGTTCGTCTCCTCGCACCTGATGAGCGAGATGGCGCTGACCGCCGAGCACCTGATCGTGGTGGGGCGCGGGAAGCTCATCGCGGACATCCCGGTGGCCGACCTGATCGCGTCCGCCGAGCGCGGCGTGCACGTGCGCTCGCCGCGCGGCGCCGACCTGGTCGACGCGCTGCGCGGTGACGGTGTGCGGATCAGTTCCGTCTGCGACGGCGTGATCGACGTCGTCGGACTGTCCACTGAGGACATCGGGACGCGCGCACTTCGCGCCGGGATCCCGTTGTACGAACTGACTCCCCAGCAGGCGTCGCTGGAAGAGGCCTACACGGAGCTGACCCGCGGCGCCGTCGAGTACCAGGGCACCACCACCTCGTTCGGAGAGGCAGCCTGATGAGCACCACGACCGTCGACCCGCCGCGGGCCGCGAAGTCCTCGTACCGCCTCAGTTCCGCCGGTGTGCTGCGCAGCGAGTGGGTGAAGCTGCGGAGCGTCCGGTCCAGCGGCCTGGCGGTGCTGGGCGCCGCGCTGATGATGCTCGTGACCGGCCTGGTCTTCGCCTCCACGGTCGGCAGCGACTCCGACGGGGCGAACGGGGTGACCGACCCCACCGGCATCACGTTGAGCGGTGTCATGTTCGCGCAGCTCGTGATCGGCGTGCTGGGCGTGCTGGTGGTGTCCGGCGAGTACTCGACGGGCATGATCCGGTCCACGCTGACCGGTGTGCCGTCCCGGCTCCCGGTGCTCGCGGGCAAGGTGGCCGTGGTCGTCGGGACCGTGTTCCCGGCCATGCTGGCGAGCGCGTTCGCCGTCTTCCTGAGCGGTCAGCCGATCATGGGCGGCGCCGGCCTGCCCACCGCCCGACTCGGCGATCCCGGTGTCCTCGCGGCGCTCGTCGGGTCCGCCGTGACGATGACCGGTGTGACCGTCATCGGGGTGGCGCTGGGCACGATCGTGCGCAACACCGCGGGCGCGATCTCCACGCTGGTCGTGCTGGTGTTCCTCGCACCGGGGCTCGGCGGCCTGCTGCTGCCGTCCTCGTGGCGCGACTACGCGCTGAAGTACCTGCCCTCCAAGGCCGCCGAGGCGTTCACCGGCGTCGTGCCGGCTCCCGGACTGCTCACGGCCACGGCCGGTGCCGCCGTGTTCGCGGTCTGGGTCGTCGTGCCGTTGATCCTCGCCGCGGTGCTGCTGCGCCGCCGCGACGCGTAGTCGGGTGTCCACGGTGGGGAGGATCCGATCGCGGGCGCGGAGGCATCCGACCGTCGTGGACGCCCTGGGCGCCGCCGCGGTGTACGCGGTGAGCGCCGCCAACAGCGCGGACCCGCCGCTCGACGTCCGGACCCCGGCGGTGCTCGGCCTGCTGGCCGTGGTCGTCGGATCCCTGGTGGTGCGCCGGAAGTGGCCGCTGGTCGCGTTGGCGGTCACCGCGCTCGGGGTGCTCCCGGCGGTCCTGCTCGGCGCGGACCTGGAACCGTTCCTGGTCCCGACGGCGGTCGCCGCGTACACGGTCGCGGTCCGCACCGACCGGTGGACGACGCGCCGGGCCGCGCTGCCCGGCGCACTGCTGGCCGTCGTGGTCGTCGCGCTGCTGGCCGCGCCCGACGGCTTCACCTGGGAAAACCTGGGCCGGTTCACCCTGATCGGCATGGCGGGCGCGGTCGGCGAGGCGATCCGCGGCCGCCGGGCGTTCATCGCGGCCATCGAGGAACGGGCCGTGCGGGCCGAGCGGTCACGCGAGGAGGAGGCCCTGCGGCGGGTCGTCGAGGAGCGGCTGCACATCGCCCGCGAGCTGCACGACGTGGTCGCGCACCACATCTCGGTGATCAACGTCCAGGCCGGTGTCGCCGAGCACCTGATCATCGCCCGGCCCGCCGCCGCGGCCGACGCGCTGGCCCACGTCCGCCGGTCGAGCCGGGCCGTCCTGGAGGAGCTGCACGGCCTGCTGGGTGTGCTGCGCAGGCCGGAGGAGTCCGACACGCCCACCGAGCCGGTCCCCGGCCTCGCCCGGCTCGGCTCGTTGGTCGAGGCGTTCCGGGCGTCCGGGCTCGAACTGCGGTGGACGTCGACCGGCGAGGTCCGCGACCTGCCCGCCACCGTCGACCTCGTGGCCTACCGGGTCGTCCAGGAGGCGCTGACCAACGCCCACCGCCACGGCGCCGACGCCGCGCACCTGTCCGTGGCGTACACGCCCGCCGACCTCACCCTGGAGGTCGTGAACGCGCCCGGTGGCCGCCCCCGCGAGGGCGGGTCGGGCCTTGGGCTGGTCGGCATGCGGGAACGGGCGGGCGCCGTCGGGGGCTCACTGCGCACCGGTCTCGAACCCGACGACCTGTTCCACGTCCACCTCACCCTGCCGCTCGGGAAGAAGCCATGACCATCCGCGTCCTGCTCGCCGACGACCAGGCACTCATCCGCGCCGGGTTCCACGTCCTCGTCGACTCCGCGCCCGACCTCGAGGTGGTGGGCGAGGCGGCCGACGGCCTGGAGGCGCTCGACCTGCTGCGCACCACCCGCGCCGACGTCGTGCTGATGGACATCCGGATGCCGGGGCTCGACGGCCTGGAGACGACCCGCCGGATCACCGCCGACGAGAACCTGGCGGGCGTGAAGGTGTTGGTGGTGACCACTTTCGAGATCGACGAGTACGTGGCGCAGGCCATCCAGGCGGGCGCCAGCGGCTTCCTCGGCAAGGGCGTCGGGCCCACCGAGCTGCTGGCCGCCATCCGCACCGTCGCCCAGGGCGACGTCCTGCTGTCCCCGAAGGCGACCCGTGCCCTGATCGGCCGGTTCCTGGCCCAGCGCACCAGCGGCCCGATCGCCCCGGAACGCCTGGACCTGCTGACCCAGCGCGAACGCGAGGTGGTCGCGCTCGCCGCGCACGGCATGTCCAACGACGAGATCGCCCTCAAGCTGTTCGTCTCACCGCTCACCGTCAAGACCCACGCCAACCGGGCGATGACCAAGCTCCAGGCCCGCGACCGCGCACAGCTCGTCGTGGTGGCCTACCAGACCGGCCTCGTCCGGTCCTGAGCCGTTCCCCCTCCCCTTGCGAACGAAGGACGACCATGAGCACCCTCACCACTGACCGCGCCACCGGACCGGCGCGGGTGAACCGGGTCTTCTGGCCCATCCCCTCCCGGCTGCGCAAGACCGTCCTGGTCGCGCACGTCGCCTCGGCGGGCGCCTGGATCGGCGTCGACGTCATCTCGACGGTGCTGGTGGCGATCGGCTGGGCGCGCTCCGGCGACAGCCGAACCGCCGTGTACCAGGCACTCGCGGACTACTTCGTCGTCCCGCTGCTGCTCACCGGTCTGGTCACGGGCCTCGTCTGCCTGGTCACCGGCGTGCTGCTGGGTCTGGCGACCAAGTGGGGCCTGGTCCGCTACCGGTGGGTCGCGGTGAAACTGGTCCTCAACGTCGTCGCGTGCGTGCTGCTGCTGGCGTTCCTGGGCCCGATCACCGAGCTGTCCACCGGCGAACAACCGTTGCGGGACATCTGGTTCGTCTCGTTCCTCGCCACCACGGCCATGGTCCTGCTGACCTTCGCGATGGTGCTCTCGGTCTTCAAGCCGTGGGGCCGGGTCCGCAAGCGGGCCTGACCGGGTCGCGCAGGTCGAAGGGGTGATCGGGAACAGGTTCCCGATCACCCTTCGACCTGCGTCACAGCCCGGCAGGGGGCGTCACCGCTCGACGGGCACGGCCGTCTTCCCGGTGAAGCGCGCGGACTCGGCCTCGTCGAGCATCGCCGCGGCCACGGTCGCGCGGCTGACCCGGACCGGGAACAGGCGGTGCGGGGCCTCGTCCAGCCCGAGGGTGCGGCGACTCCCGCTCAGCGGCCCGTTGGACAGCGGGCCCGCGTGGAAGACGGTGCCGCCGGCGGCGAGCACGGCGGTGTCCGAGGCGACCTTGTCCTCCAGTTCCGCCTTGAGGACCACCTTCAGCAGGTTCCTGGTCAACGGGCCCGCCGCGGCCGCCGACGCGCCCGTGCCGAACGCGCCCAACCAGATGATCCGCTCCAGCCTCGCCCGGACGAGCGCCTTCGCGCCCTCGGTGAGCACACCCGGTCGATCGCCCCCGACGTTGCCCAGTCCGGAAAGGACGGTCGTGCTGTCCGACAGGGCCCGCGCCAGGGAGTCCGGATCCCGGATGTCGGCGGCGACCCTGGTGAGGCGGCCGGAATCCGGGACGGTGACGCGGTTCGGGTCGCGGGAGATCGTGGTGACGTCGTGCCCGCGTTCCAACGCCTGGCGGGTGAGTTCGAGGCCGGTGGCACCGGACGCGGCGAGGATGGTCAGCTTCACTTCTGCTCCTGGGATTGCGGTGGGACGGTCGCGCGGCCGGCAGGTCGGTGCTCACGAGGGTCCGCGGCCAGCCTTGACTCCGGTCGGCGCGCGGACGGCTCGGTGCTGCCCGTGCGCCAAACGTAGGGACAACCGGACATAACGACAAGTGCATGCTTGCTCATGGTGGATTTACCCGCGTGCAACTGAATCCGACCCTCGATTGACAGGGCCCACCCCGACCGAGCGGGATTATGTAGATCGGTCTATTTTCATCGCATGGCCGTCAAGGGTGATGAGACGCGGGCCCGGCTGGTCGACGCGGCCCGGACGCTGGTGGAGGCCAAGGGCTACTACGGCACCGGGCTCAACGAGGTGCTGGCGCTGGCCGGCGCCCCCCGCGGTTCGCTCTACCACCACTTCCCCGGCGGCAAGGACCAGCTCATCGGCGAGGCCATCGCCGCGGCGGGCCGGGAGGTCGACGACGTGGTGGCGGCGCTGGTCGCGACGACACCCACCTCGAAGGACCTCCTGCTCGACATGCTGAACGGGCTGGCCGACCGGATGGTGGCGGCGGACTACGCCAAGGGCTGCCCGGTGGCGACCGTGGCGCTGGAGGTCGCCGCGACCAACGACGGCCTCCAGTCGTTGTGCGCGGGCATCTACGCGGGCTGGCAGCGGTCCCTGGCCGACGCCCTCCGGGTCGACGGCCACGACACCACCGAGGCCGACGACCTCGCGGCGACGGTGCTCGCGATGATCGAGGGCTCACTGGTGCTGGCCCGCGCGAGCCGCAGCCGCACGCCCGTCGACCAAGTCGGCCGCCGCATCGCCAAGCTGCTCGGCGGCTGACCACTGCAAGCGTTCGTACGGGTTTCGCACTGTCGTTGGATTATGTAGATCGGTCTAGAGAGGAATCGGATGGACGAGTCTTCAGCCCACCCGGACGCCGTGGTGTTCGGCGCGACCGGCTTCATCGGCAGGTGGACGGTGCTGCGGCTGCTCACGCGGGGGCGCGCGGTCGCCGCCGTCGTCCGCGGCGACGGCCGGGGCGACGAACTGCGCGCCTGGCTCCGGGACCACGGCGCGCCCGCCGAGCGGCTGGCCGTCGTCGTCGGCGACCTCACCGGCGGCGCGGACCTGGGCCTGAGCGCGGCCGACGACAGGCGGCTCGCCGACGTGCGGGACGTCTTCAACACCGCGGCCCTCTACCGGTTCGGCCTGAGCCGCGACCAGGCCAGGGCGGTCAACGTCGACGGCTCCCTCCACGTCCTCCGCTGGGCCGCGACCCGACCGGGTCTGCGCCGGTTGGTCCACGTGTCGGGCTACCGGGTCGGCACCGGCCCGGCGCGCTACCCGCTCCCGAAGGCCGAGGCGGACCGGCTCTACCGGGACAAGGGGGCCTACGAGGGCTCCAAGGTCGAGTCGGACGCGGCCGTGCGGGTCGCCGCGGCGGAGTCGGGCGTCCCGCTGACCGTGGTGAACCCGAGCAGCGTGATCGGCCACTCGGCCACCGGCGAGACCGGCCAGTACATCGGCTTGGCGGGCCTGGTCCGCGACCTGTGGACGGGCGGGCTGCCCGTGCTGCCGGGAACCGCCCGCACGTTCGTGCCCGTGGTGGCCGTCGACCACTTCGCGGACTTCCTCGTCGCGATCCCCGACCACGACCCGGAACCGGGCGGCCTGCACTGGGTGCTCGACGCGAGCACCCCCGAACTGCCCGACCTGGTCCGCCTGCTCGCCGCCCACCTCGGCGTCCGCGCGCCCCGCCTCCGGGTGCCGGTGGCCCTGGTCCGGAGCCTCCCCGCCGCGTTGACCGGAGCCGACCCCGAAACCCTGACCTTCCTCAGCGAGGACCGCTACGACACGACCTCCGCCGACGAGGTCGCCGCGGCCGCCGGACTCCGGCAGCCGCCCGTCGAGGCCGCGCTGCGCCACTGGGCCGATCGCCTGGTGGCCAACGGGTTCGGCACCGCCGCACCGGTGCTCCCCGGCGGTTTCCACGAGGTCGCCGGATCCCGGACCTACGTCGCGGGCGACCGCGCCGCGCCGGATTTCGTGCTGCTGCACGGACTTCCGCACGACGGCGAGTCCTGGCGGGAGGTGCTCGGCGAACTGGGCGGGCCACCCGCGCTGGTCCCCGACCTGCCCGGCCTCGGCCGTTCCGGCCCCACGACGACCACCCCGCCGGACTGGCTCACCGACCTGATGACCCCCGTGCGGACCCGACCCGTCCTCGTCGCCCACTCGGCGGCGGCCGCCCCGGCACTCCGCTACGCCGCGACCCATCCCGACCGCGTCGCCGCCCTCGTCCTCGTCTCCCCCTACTTCCTCCAAGCACAGACTCGACCGCCGCGCCGCGCACTCGCGGCCGACACCGCGGGCCGACCGCGCAGACCCGGCGTCGCCCGCCGCGCGGCCCGGTGGTACCGGTCCGCCGACGACCCCGCCGAACGCGCCGCCCTGCGGGCACTGCTCGTCGCGACCAGGCAGGTCCCGGTCCACATCGTCACCGGGCAAGGGGATCCGCTGACCGGCGGCACCGGCTTCGCCATCACCACGACCATCCCCGCCGCCGGGCACGACCCGCACCTCACCCACCCGGCCGCCGTCGCCACCGTCCTGCGGCGCGTCGCCGACGCCCCGAACCCCGGCTAGGAAACCCGTTGGAGGGCCTTCGGACAAGGCCCTCCAACGGGTTCCCGGATCCCGGCCGCCGACCCGGACCGCGGCCTCCCGCGCGGAACGGGCGCTACCGGGTGGTCAGCTCAGATCCTTCCGCCGGACGTCCCAGTCGGTCGCGCAGAGCCCGCAGCCGGTGCCGACGAACTGCGCCTTGCTGGCGGGATCCCCCTTGAGCTGCCACTTCAGCCAGTGGCCGCCGACCCGGCCGAACTCGCCGCCGTTGGCCTGGGAGCAGGTGCCGTTGTGGCCGACGTCCAGGTTGCCCATGAACGCGGGCAGCCCGGCGGACAGCTGCCGCCAGTCGTCCACGGCGTTCTCGTAGGCGATGTCCGAGGACCCGCCGATGAAGTAGGCGATCGGCGCGCGCAGGCGCTGCAACGCGCTCTTGTCGCCGCCGTTGAACAACCCGCTGTTCCACAGCACGGTGGTGGTCAGCCGCGGATCGGTGGCGACCTCGTAGGTCTCGAGGCCACCGCACGACTGGCCCATCACCGCGATCTTCGTCGTGTCGATCCGGCCGTAGTACTTGCTGGTGCTCAGCGAGTTCTCCGCGATCGCCCAGTCGATCGACGCGGTCAGCATGGCGGCCGTGGACGACCCCGTTCCCCCCGGTCGGCCGTTCGCGATCACCAGGAACCCCTGCGAGGCCCACTCCGTGAGGATCTTCTCGAACATGGTGCCGTTCGCGCGGCACGCCCCGTTGCCCCAGGCGACGATGGTGGGGATTGGTGCGGCGATGACCGAATCGTGTCGTGCCGACCGGGTCGGGTCCAGGGCCGTCGTCCAAGACCGGTAAAGGCACCGATGGCCCCCGCGGACCCGCCGAACGCGGCGCACGTCGGGCCGGAATCCGGAAAGGCGAACGCGGACCTCGATGCTTGCGGCCGTTCTCCGATTCACCCGATAAAGCCACTCGAAAGAGTGACTTTTCGTCCAGGAGTTCCGTTTGCCGCCCACACCCGCCGCGGTTCCGGCGAAAGCCCCGGTTGCCCGACCTTTCACGGCCCACCAGGCAATTGCGCGTCGAATGCGTCCATGTCGACATACCACGCGGCCGCGCTTCCGGCGATATCTCCATAACCGCTAGGACGGGGTCAACAGCTACACAGATGGCCTCTGAGCAGCAAATACATCCGACAACACGGCATCCGGATGCCGACTCACCCACCCCCACCCCCGTGGACCGGACAAACCGGAGTCATGTTCACATAATTATGTCCGCGCACCGCACTCGGATAGGTTGTGCGCCGCGCGCTCCCCCGACGTGCGAGGCGTGAAAACCGCACATCGCACGCACCCCGTTGTTTCTACATGCGGACACGACTCTCCCCTGAGATCAATCCGTGCTGGAGGACTAGTGCTGAACTGGACCCTGCCCGAGTCCGTTCTCGGAATCACCCCGTTCGGCGAACCCAACGCGCGGCTGGTCGCGGCCCTGTGCGCCGCGGGCGCCCTCGGGGTGCTGGATCTCGGCGCGGGCGACCGGCGGGCGCGGGAGGAGCTGGAGCGGGCCACCGGGTGGATCTCCGGCGGGTTCGGGGTCCGGTTCGGCGCGGCGTGCGCGATGGACTCGGCCGCGCTTCCGGCCGGGGTGACCACGGCGGTGTACGACGGGCGGCTGGTGGCAACGGGTGAGGTAGCCGTGGCCGCCGCCCGCGGGGGGCTGCGGATCCTGGTCGAGGTCACCGGTCTGGCCGAGGCGGAGGCCGCCGTCGCCGCGGGCGCGGACGGTCTGATCGCGCGGGGGAACGAGGCGGGCGGGCGGGTCGGTGACCTCAGTTCGCTGGTGCTGGTCCAGCAGCTGCTCGCCGAGGTGGACTCGCCCGTCTGGGTCTGCGGCGGCGTCGGCGAGCACACCGCGCCCGCCGCGGCGGTGGCCGGTGCCGCGGGTGTGGTGCTGGACAGCCAGTTGGCGCTGCTCGCCGAGTCCGGCCTGCCGCACGAGGTGGCGGCCGCGATCAGGACCATGGACGGGTCCGAGACCGTCGTCGTGGACGGGTACCGGGTGCTGCGGTCCCGGACGCGGTCCGGCGACGTCGGCGGCGCCGGTGTGGCGGAACGGCTCGGCGCGCGCGATCTGCGCACGCAACTGCTCCCCATCGGCCAGGACGGCTTCCTCGCGGGCGAGTTCGCCCGCCGGTACGGCAACGCGGCGGGCGCGGTGCGGGCCGTTCGCGGGGCGCTGGTCGACCTGGCGCGCGCTGACGTGACCGACGTGCTGGGCCCAGGAGCGCCGCTGGCCCGGCGGCTGGGGATCGGCGTCCCCGTCGTGCAGGGGCCGATGACGAGGGTCAGCGACCGGCCGGAGTTCGCCGCCGCCGTCGCCGACGCGGCCGGGCTGCCGATGATGGCGCTCGCCCTGTCCGACGCGGACACCACCACCGCGCTGCTGGAGTCGACCGCCAAGCGGTTGGCCGGGCGTCCCTGGGGTGTGGGCATCCTGGGCTTCGCGCCGGAGGACATCAGGTCCGCGCAGCTCGCGGCGATCCGGCGGGTCCGGCCCGACGTGGTCGTCATCGCGGGCGGCAGGCCGGGGCAGGCCGCCGAGTTGGAGGAACTGGGCATCGCGGCGTTCGTCCACGTGCCGTCGCCCCGGCTGCTCGGCCAGTTCCTCGACGCGGGCGCGCGCCGGTTCGTGTTCGAGGGCTCCGAGTGCGGCGGGCACATCGGTCCCCGCTCCAGCATGTGCCTGTGGCAGGCGCAGATCAGCGCGCTGGTGGACTTCCTGGACACCACCCCCGGCAGCCAGGTCGACGTGCTCTTCGCGGGCGGCGTCCACGACGCCAGGTCGGCCGCGATGGTCGCCGCCGTGGCGGCGCCGCTGACCGCGCGCGGTGCGGGTGTCGGCCTGCTGATGGGCACGGCCTACCTGTTCACCGAGGAGGCAGTGGCCACCGGGGCCATCGGGCCGGTGTTCCAGCGGCAGGTGCTCGCCGCGCGGGCGACGGCGGTGCTGCAGACCGCGCCCGGACACTCGACCAGGTGCGTGGACAGCCCGTTCGCCGCGGAGTTCGCCGCGGTCCGCCAGGCGCTGGTCGAACAGGGCCTGCCGCAGCAGCAGGTGTGGGAACGGCTGGAACTCCTCAACGTCGGCCGGTCGCGGGTCGCCAGCAAGGGGCTGCGGCGCGACGGGGAACTCCTCGTCGGCGTCGACCCGGAGGGCCAGCTCGCCTCGGGGCTGTTCATGGCGGGCCAGGTCGCGTCCCTGCGCTCGCGCAGGACGACGGTCGCCGAACTGCACGCGGAGGTCACCACCGACGCGTCGCGGCTGCTGGCCGACGCGGTCGGTCGACTGCGCGGACGGCTGCTGCCCACCACGGCTCCGGCCACCGCGCCCCCGCCCCTGGACATCGCGATCATCGGGATGTCCTGCGTGTTCCCCGGAGCCCCGGACATGGCGGCGTTCTGGGCCAACGTCCTCGGTGGCGTGGACTCGGTGACCGAGGTCCCCGCGGACCGCTGGGACCCCGCCGTGCACTACAGCGCCGACGCCGCCGAGGAGCGGGTGATCTCGAAGTGGGGCGGTTTCCTCGACCCGGTCCCGTTCGACGCGCTGCGCTACGGCATCGCGCCCGCTTCCCTGGCGTCCATCGAGCCGGTGCAGCTGCTGGCGCTGGAGGTCGCGCAGCGGGCGCTGGCCGACGCCGGGTTCGCCGAGCACCCCGCGGTGACCGGTCACGCCGTCCGCGACTTCGACCGGAGCAGGACGGCGGTGGTGTTCGGCGCCGAGTCCGGCGGTGAGCTGTCCAACGCGGCGATGCTGCGGGCGATGCTCCCCGGCTACCTGCGGGACGTCCCCGCCGAGCTGACGGCGCAGCTCCCCCGCTTCACCGAGGACACCTTCCCCGGCGTGCTGGCCAACGTCATCTCCGGCCGGATCGCCAACCGGCTCGACCTGGGCGGCGCCAACTTCACCGTGGACGCCGCGTGCGCGTCCTCGCTGGCCGCGCTGGACGTGGCGTGCCGCGAGCTGGTCGGCGGCACGGCCGACCTCGTGCTGTGCGGCGGCGCGGACACCCACAACGGCATCTACGACTACCGGCTGTTCGACTCGGTGGGCGCGCTGTCGCCGACCGGCCGGTCCCGGACCTTCGACCGGTCGGCCGACGGCATCGCCCTGAGCGAGGGTGTCGGCTGCGTCGTGCTCAAGCGCCTCGACGACGCCGTGCGCGACGGCGACCGGGTCTACGCCGTGATCAAGGGCGTCGGCAGTTCCAGCGACGGCCGGTCGCTCGGGCTGACCGCCCCCAGGCCCGCGGGCCAGCGCCAAGCCCTGACCAGGGCGTTCGCCAACGCCGGGGTGAGTCCCGCCGAGGTCGGGCTGGTCGAGGCGCACGGCACCGGCACGGCGGTCGGCGACCGCACCGAACTGGCCTCGCTCGAGGCGGTGTTCACCGAGGCGGGCGCCCGGCCGGGCGGCACCGTGCTGGGTTCGGTCAAGTCCCAGATCGGCCACACCAAGTGCGCAGCGGGCCTGGCGGGGCTGATCAAGACCGCGCTGGCGATCCACACCGGCGTCCGGCCGCCGACCGCGCAGCTGACCTCGCCGATCGGCGAGTGGTCGGCGCGGCGCAGCCCGTTCGCCTTCAACACCGAGGCCCGCCCGTGGGCGGCGCCACCGGCGCGGCGCTTCGCCGGGATCAGCGGCTTCGGCTTCGGCGGCACCAACTTCCACGCCGTGCTCGCCGGGCGGCACTCGCCCGCGCCCCGGCACGGCCACGACCAGTGGCCCGCCGAGCTGTTCCTGCTGCACGGCGACGACGTGCGGTGGTTGCGGGAACTGGTGGCGGACCGGCCGGACGCCCGCCTGCGCGACCTCGCCCTCACCGCCGCGCACCGCTTCGACCGCGTCCGGGGTCAGGCCGCGTTCGCCGTGGTGGCGGCGGACACCGCCGCGCTGACGGCCGCGCTGGACGCGGCGGACGGCGGCGGCGACGCGCCGGGGCTGCGGGTCGGCGGCCCGCCCGGAACGCCGTCGAAGATCGCGGTGCTGTTCCCCGGACAGGGCAGCCAGCGGGTGGGCATGACGGCGGACCTGCTCGTCGCCTTCCCCGAGCTGCGCGAGCAGCTCCTGTCCGGTCACCGGTGGGCGGACGAGGTCTACCCCGGAGCCGCCTTCGACGACGGTCAGGCTGGCTCGCAGCGGGAGGCGTTGCGCGACACCCGCGTCGCGCAGCCCGCGCTCGGCATGGCGGGGCTCGCCGGGTACGGCTTCCTCGAACGGGCCGGGCTGCGGGTGGACATGGTCGCCGGGCACAGCTACGGCGAACTCGTCGCCCTGGCCGCCGCCGGGGCGCTGGCACCGGCGGACCTGTTCGAGGTCAGCGTGGCGAGGGCGGAGTCGATCCTGGCCGCGGCGGGCGACGACCCCGGTGCCATGGCCGCGGTGGCGGCGAGCGCGGACCAGGTCGAACAGGTGCTCGGCGACCAGACCCCGGTGGTGATCGCCAACCACAACTCCCCCTCCCAGGTGGTGCTGTCCGGCCCCACCGCGGCGGTGGCGGACGCGGTCGACCGGCTGCGGGCCGCGGGGCTGTCGGCGTCGCCGCTCCCGGTGGCGTGCGCGTTCCACAGCCCGGTGGTGGCCGGCGCCGCGGAGGAGTTCGCGCTGGTGCTCGGCGAACACCCCTTCCACGCGCCCGAGATCCCCGTCTGGTCGAACCGCACGGCCGCGCGCTACCCCGGCGACCCGGCCGCGATCCGGGCCGAACTCGCCGCCCAGATCGGCGCACCGGTCCGCTTCGCCGAGCAGGTCGAGGCGATGTACGCCGACGGCGCCCGGACCTTCGTCGAGTGCGGACCCGGAACCGTCCTGAGTGGACTCGTCGCCGCGACGCTGCGCGACCGTCCGCACCGGGTGGTCGGGTTCGAGTCGGCGGGTGGCGGCCTGCCCGGCGCGCTCGCCGCGCTCGCGGAACTCGCGGTCGGCGGCGCGGACCTGCGCCTCGCCCGGCTCTTCCACGGCCGTGACGCGCGGGACCTCACCGGCACCACCGCGCCCGCCGCGCCGCGCTGGCTGGTTGACGGGGCTGCCGTGCGGACCGCCGACGGCCGGTTCCTGCCCGGTGCCGCGTCGCCTGCCAGGCGGATCGCACCCGTCGTCGCGGCGACCGACCCGGACCAGGTGATCGGCGACTACCTGCGCGGCACCAGGGAACTCGTGGCGGCGCAGCGCGAGATCATGCTGGCCTACTACCAGGCGGACACCGCGCCACGACAGGTGTTGCCCCCCGCGCCGCCCCTCGAGACCCCGGTGGTCGTCGAGCAGGTCGTCGCGGCAGTGGTCCCGGCGGCGGTCCCGTCGGCCGCGAGCACGCTGGAGGTGGTCACGTCGACCATCAGCGAGCGCACCGGCTACCCGGCGGACATGATCGAACCCGGTCTGGACCTGGAAGCGGACCTGTCGATCGACTCCATCAAGCGCACGGAGATCGTCGGCGAACTGGCCGCCAGGGTTGGGACCGCGGACGACCGGCTCGGCGACACCGAGATCGAGGCGCTCGCCAGGATCCGCACGGCGGGCGGTCTGGCCGAGTGGCTCGACCGGCGCCTCGGCACGGCGCCGCAGGCCGTTCCCGCCGCGAGTCCCCCGGTGGCGGAGATCCCGTCCGGTGCGCCCCCGACCAGGTTCGTGCTGTCACCGGTGCCCGCGCACGCCACTCCCCGGAACCCCGGCCACCTGGCGGGGAGGACCTTCGTGGTCAGCGGCGGTTCGGGCGCGGTCGGGACCGCGCTGCGCGACCTCCTCGCCGCCCACGGCGCGACCGTCGTCGACGACCTCCCCGAGGACGACGCCGCGGCCGGGCTCGTCCACCTCGACGCCCTGTCCCCCGATCCCGGCGACGTGACCGTCCACGTGCCCGCGTTCCGCGCGGTGGCACGGGTGGGCCTGGTGGTCGCCGTCGCGCCGTCCGCAGGCTTCCCCGTGCCGGGGATGCGCGGTTTCCTGCGCTCCCTGGCGAAGGAGTACCCGACCACCGCCGTCCGGCTGGTCGAGGTCGACACGTCCAGGCCCGCCGAGGAGACCGCGGGACTGGTCCTCGGCGAGCTGCTCACGCCGCGGGACCACCCGGTCGTGCGGTCGACCGGCGAGCGGTCCGCGTTCGCCATGACCAGGTCCGACCTCGGTGTGCTGGGCGGCAGGGGAGCCGGTCCCGGCGGGCAGGGCGAGGCGGAGGCCGCGGCGATCGGCCTGGACCGCGACTCGGTGCTGCTGCTGATCGGCGGGGCCCGCGGCATCACCGCCCGGTTCGCGCTCACCGCCGCGGCCGCGTCGGGCTGCCGGATCGTCGTGGCGGGCCGGACTCCCGCGGAGGCGGAGGCCCGACCGCCCGCCGTCGCGGCGGCGACCGACCTGGCCGGGGTGCGCGCCGCGCTGTTCTCCCTGGGCGACCGCGACCACACCGCGGTCGACCTGGCCGCGCGGCGGGTCATGGCGGGCAGGCAGGTCGCGACGACGTTGGCGCGGCTGCGTTCGCTGGGCGGCGAGGTCGAGTACTGCTCCGTCGACGTCACCGACGAGCAGAGCGTGCGCAACCTGCTCAAGCGGGTGCACTCCGACTACGGGCGGCTCGACGGCGTGATCTTCTCGCCGGGGGTGATCGAGGACCGCCTGTTCGCGGACAAGACCGCGGAGTCCTTCCGCCGGGTCTTCGCCACCAAGGTGATGGGCGCCAGGGCCCTGCTGTCCGCCGTGGACGACCTCCCCCAGGCCCCGGGGTTCGTCGTGCTCTTCGGCAGCATCGCCGCGGTGCTGGGCAACCGGGGCCAGACCGACTACGCGGCGGGCAACGACGCCATGGAGGTCATCGCCGAGCAGTGGGCCCGCCGGACCGGCAACCGCGCCCTCACCGTCCACTGGGGACCGTGGGCGCCGGACGCCGAACTCGGCGGCATGGTCACGGCCGAACTCGCGGCCGAGTACGCGCGCCGGGGCATCGGGCTGATAGCCCCGCAGGACGGTGCGATGAGCCTGCTGCGCGAACTCGCCTGGGGAGACCCGACCGCGCGCTCCGTCGTGTACACGGCGTCCGGGTGGTGACCGGGGCGGCACGGGTCCCGGTCGCCGTGGTCGGCATGGGGGCGATGTTCCCCGGAGCGGGCGACCTGGACACCTACTGGCGCAACCTGGTCGCCGGGGTGGACGCCGTCACCGACCTGCCGCCGGACATCGGCCTGTGCGCCGAGGACTTCCCCGGTGGGCGCGGTGGTTTCCTCGGTGAGCTGGCCGCGGTGGACGCGATCGGGCTGGGCGTGATGCCCGCCGCGCTCGCGGGCACCGAGCCCGACCAGCTCCTGGCCCTGCACGTCGCGACCGCCGCGCTGGCGGACGTGCGGGGGCGGCCGTTCGCCGATCCCGAACGGGTGGGCGTGATCCTCGGCCGCGGCGGCTACCTCAACGCCGGGGTGGCCCGGCTCGACCAGCGGGTCCGGCTGAGCCGCCAGCTCGTGGCCTCGCTGCGCGAGCTGATGCCCGACCTCGACGCCGACGCCCTCGGCCGGGTGCGCTCGGCCGTGCTGGACGCGCTCGGCCCGGAGTCCCCCGGCGCGGAGATCGGTCTGGTGCCCAACCTCGTGGCGTCCAGGATCGCGCACCGCCTCGGCTTCGGCGGACCGGCGTACACCCTCGACGCCGCGTGCGCCTCGTCGCTGATCGCGGTCGACCACGCGGTGGCGGAGCTGTCCGGCGGGCGGCTGGACGCCGTGCTGGCGGGCGGCGTGCACCACAGCCACGACGCGACGCTGTGGGGCGTGTTCGCCAGGCTGGGCGCGCTCAGCCCGACCGCGCGGAGCCGTCCGTTCGACCGCGACGCCGACGGCCTGCTCATCGGCGAGGGCACCGGTGTGGTGGTGCTCAAGCGACTCGACGACGCCCACCGCGACGGCGACCGGGTGTACGCGGTGATCCGCGGCACCGGGGTGGCCAGCGACGGCGGCGGGGCCAGCCTGATGCACCCGGCGACCACCGGGCAGGTCCTGGCGCTGCGCCGGGCGTGGCGGGCCGCGGGCCTGGACCCCGCGGCGCCCGCGTCGATCGGCCTGCTCGAAGCGCACGGCACGGCGACGCCCGCCGGGGACGCGGCCGAGCTGGCCACCCTGGACACCGTGTTCGGGCCGGGCGACGACGCCGTCATCGGGTCGGTCAAGTCGATGATCGGGCACGCCATGCCCGCGGCGGGGATCGCCGGGATCATCAAGGCGGCACTGGCCGTGCACCACGGCGTGCAGCCGCCGACCCTGCACTGCGACAACCCCCACCCCTCGCTCAAGACCACCCGGTTCCACCCGCTGGGCACCGCCCGCGAGTGGACGTGCGGCGGTCCTCGGCGCGCGGCGGTCAACGCGTTCGGGTTCGGCGGCATCAGCGCCCACGTGATCCTCGAACAGGACCGCTCCCCCGCGCGCGCCACCGGGCCCGTCGCGGTCCGGGAGCCGACCCGCGTGCTGCGGCTGGCGGGCCGGTCCCCCGCCGAGCTGGCCGAGCTGCTGACGACGCCGTCCGCGCCCGGTGGCGGCGACGTCTGCCGGCTGTCCCTGGTGGACCCCACCGAGAAGAAGCTCGCCGTCGCCCGCCGGGTGCTCGCCGCGGGCGAGGCGTGGCGGGGGCGGCAGGACATCTGGTTCAGCCCCCGGCCGCTGCTGCGCACTTCGGGCCACCAGCTCGCGTTCGTCTACCCCGGTCTGGAGGCGGACTTCACGCCGCGGATCGACGACGTGGCCGCGCACTTCGACCTCGTCGCGCCCGAGATCTCCACCGACACCGTCGGCCGCCACGGCACGTCCGTGGTGGCGGTCAGCCGACTCCTCGACAGCGCGCTGCGCAGGCTCGGCATCCGGCCGGACCTCGTCGCGGGCCACTCGATCGGCGAGTGGACCGCCATGGTCGCCGCGGGCATGTACGACGAACCGCAGTTCGACGCGGTGCTGGCGGGCTTCGACCCCGACGCCTTCCGGGTGCCGGACCTCGTGTTCGCCACCGTCGGCTGCGCCGCCGAGCGGATCGCGCCCCGGCTGGCCAGGAGCGGCATCGCGCTGTCGCACGACAACTCGCCCCACCAGTGCGTCGTGTGCGGACCGGGCAAGGAGGTCGAGCGGCTGCTGGCCGACCTGCTCGAGGAACGGGTGCTCGGCCGCGTCCTGCCGTTCCGCTCCGGGTTCCACACCCCGTTGCTGTCCCCCTACCTCGACCAGATCGAACAGCGCTCGGCGCGCGTCCCATTGCGCTCGCCGACGACGCCGATCTGGTCGGCGACCACGGCGGCGCCCTTCCCGGAGGACCCGGAACAGGTGCGCGCGCTGTTCTACCGCCACCTCGTGGACACCGTGCGGTTCCGGCCGTTGATCCAGCACATGTTCACCGCGGGCGCCAAGGTGTTCGTGCAGGTCGGGCCGGGGCACCTGAGCACGCTCATCAGCGACGTGCTGCACGGGCAGGACCACCTGGCGATCGCCGCGAACTCGGTCGGGCACACCGGTCTCGGCCAACTCACCAGGGTCGCCGCCGCGCTGTGGGCCGAAGGCTCCTCCGCGGGCGACGAACTGCTGGGCCCCGCGCCGAAGAGGTCGGGCGGGGTGGTCCGGCTGCGGCTGGGCGCGCCGGTGCTGTCGTTGGGCCCGGACGCCGCGCGGCTGATCGACCGGCCCGGCCCGGTCGCGGCCGTGGAGTCCGTGCCGACGTCCGCGGCGACCGCCGAGCTGCGCGCGTTGCTGCGGGACACCGAGGACGCCGCGCTCGCCGTCTTCGCCGCCGCGCGGGCCCAGGGGCCGACCGCCGTGAAGGAGCCGACCGCCGAACGGGGCGCGGCCGCCGTGCAGGGCGTGGTCGTCGAGCAGGAGCGCGAGATGTCCTTGCGCGCCATGCCGTACCTGCGGGACCACTCGTTCTTCGAAGTGCCAGCGGGCTGGGCCGACGACCACGACGGGTTCCCGGTCGTGCCCGCCACCGAACTGGTCCGGCAGATGGCGGAAGCCGCCGAGCGGACCGCACCCGGCTCGGTGGCCGTCGCCGTGCACGACGCCCGGTTCCAGCGCTGGCTCGCCGTCGAACCGCCGACCACGGCGACGTTCGAGGTCACCGCCGAAGGCCCAGGACGGTGCCGCGTCGTCGTTCGCGGCTACGCGCGGGCCGTCGTCGAACTGGCCGACCGCTACCCGGACGCGCCCGCCCCGTGGCCGCTCACCGAGCCCGACGAGCGGCGGCCCCTCCTGACCGGCGCGCAGATGTACGGGAACCGCTGGATGTTCCACGGGCCCGCCTACCGGGGGGTCACCGAGATCAGCGCGATCGGCGCGCGCCACGTCCGCGGGGTGATCACCATTCCGGACGCTCCGGGGGCGCTGCTGGACAACGCCGGTCACCTGGTCGGCTACTGGACCCTGGAGACCTTCGACCGCGACAGCCGCACGTTCCCCGCGCGGTTCCGCGAGATCCGGCAGTTCGCCCCCGCTCCACCGCCCGGAGCCGTGCTGACCTGCGTGGCCAGGGTCACCGAGGTCACCGGCACCTCGGTCGTCGCCGACCTCCAGCTCGTCGGGGCGGACGGTCGGGTGTGGGGCCAGGCGGTCGGGTGGGAGCTGCGC
Organism: Umezawaea sp. Da 62-37; assembly: GCF_032460545.1. Taxonomy (GTDB): domain Bacteria; phylum Actinomycetota; class Actinomycetes; order Mycobacteriales; family Pseudonocardiaceae; genus Umezawaea. The sequence continues at coordinate 11,185,006 of NZ_CP135965.1, read as the reverse complement.
AGGTTCGCCAGCGACGACCGGGTCCGCGGCCTGGAACGCGACGGCGGGGTCGCGATGCTGTCCGAGCACCACGACGAGGGCTGGGTGGCCGTGCACGAGACGTGGCCGGACCTGGCCAGTCGCGAGCTGATCGCCCGCCAGTACCTCGCCCGCGCCGAGTGGGAGGCCTACGAGCGGCAGCCGCCGAGGGAGCGGCGGCGGTGGCTGCTGGGCCGGATCGCGGCCAAGGACGCCGTGCGCCACCACCTGATGACCACGGGCGCGCGTCCTCGCGTGTTCGCGGTCGAGCTCACCATCGGCGACGACGGCGCGGGGCGCTCGTGGATCGCGACGGGACCCGGCGCCCGGTCGCCCGCCGTCCCGGTCTCGCTGGCGCACCACGGTGTCGTCGGCGTCGCGCTGGCCCGCCCCGGCTCCGCGGGAGGGATCGGGGTGCGGGAGGTGGCTGCCGCAGACGGGGGCGAGGTCCTCGGACGGCGTGAACGCGATCTGCTCGACGAACTCGGCACCGCGGCGGAGCCAGCGGCGGTGTGGTCGGCCCGGTTCGCCGCCGCGAGGCAGGCCGTCGCCGCCGTGGAGGCCAGCGGAGCCGCCGGGGCGCCGAGGTCCGAGGTGACCAGCGCCTGCTCCGACCACCTGGTCGTGTCGACGGCCTCCGCGCGGTACCTGGTGCGGCTGGCCGCGCTCGACAGCGGCGGCAGGCACCACGTCGTCGCCTGGACCTACCCGGACATCCACCGGACAGACGCGCAGGAGAACTGTTGAACACCGACATCGCCGTGCTCGACGAGATCGCCGACATGATCAGGGAGGTGATCGGCGCCCAGGCCCTCGGCGACACGCCGATCACCATGGAGACGACCTTCCAGGACGACCTCGCGTTCGAGAGCATCGACATCGTCGTGCTCAGCGACCGCGTCGGCTCCCGCTACGGCCAGGCGGTCAACCTGCCGAGGTTCCTCACCGAACTGGAACTCGACGAGATCATCGCGCTGACCGTCGGGCGCCTGGTGGACCACGTCGAGGGCTGCCTGGCCGGACGGGACGCCTGAACCGATGGCATTCGTCAAGTCCAACGGCGTCACGCTCCACGTGCAGCGGCTGGCCGAACCCGGCGCGACGCCGCCGCGGCCCGTCGTGGTGTTCCTGCACGGCCTGGTGGACAGCCTGGCCAGCTACTACTTCACCCTCGCCAGTCCGGTGGCCGACCTCGGCTTCGACGTCATCACCTACGACCTGCGCGGGCACGGCCGCAGCGAGCGCCCCGGCGAGGGCTACCTGATCCGCGACGCGGTGGACGACCTGATGGGGATGCTCGACGGGCTCGGCGTCGACGGGCCGGTGCACCTGGTGGGCTACTCCTTCGGCGGCACCGTCGCCTTCAGCGCCACCCACCGCCACCCGGACCGGGTGCTCAGCCTCTCCGTCATCGAGTCCGAGCCGCCCACCGCGGCGTGGGCGCGGCGCACCGCGGACGGGGTGGCCGAGGTCAGGGCGTCCATCGCCGACCAGGAGTACGTGGACGCGCAGGACGACCTGGTCAGGAAGATGGCCGCGGCGGCGTTCCGGCTCGACGACACCACCACCGCGTACCGGGACCTGCTCTCCCCGGACGGCCTGCTGGACCACGAGGACGTCGGGTCGGTCCGGGTCCCCCTGCTGCTGATCATCGGCGGCGAGTCCGCGCTGAACTCCCACGCCGAGGAGTTCCTCCCGGCGCTGCCGCACTGCCGGGTGCGGGTGATCCCCGGCCGCGACCACATGCTGCTCGCCCGCGCGCCCGACGAGGTGGGCCGGATCCTGCTGCCGTGGCTCGCCGAGCAGCGGGACCGCCGGTGAGCCGGTTCCTTCTGGTGGTGCTCCCGCTGCGCGGGCACGTCACCCCCATGGTCGGGATCGCCGACGAGCTCGTCGCGCGGGGGCACCGGGTCGTGTGGGCGGGCAGCGGGTGGATGCGCCCGTACATCGGGGCGGGCCAGCCGATCGTCGACTGCGCCGCGGACCGGTACGCGTCCGATTCGCTGCGGCCGCCCGGCCTGCGCGGCGCGGCGGCGCTGAAGTTCCTGGTGGAGGACTACCTCGTTCCCCTCGCCGAGGCCATGCTGCCGGGCACCCTGGAGGCGATCGACCGGTTCCGGCCCGACGTGGTCGTCGCGGACCAGCACACGTTCGCCGGGGCGATGGCGGCGCAGCGGCGGGCGGTCCCGTGGGCCACCTCGGCCTCCACGTCGGCGGAGTTCACCGCCTCCACGCCGCCGAAGGTGGAGGCGTGGACGCGCGGGCGGCTCGACGACCTCTGGCGGCGCCACGGCCTGCCCGCGCGGTCGGACCCGCGGTTCTCCGACGACCTGGTGCTCGCCTTCACCACCGAGGCGGCCGTCGGTCCCCTGACCAAGCCCCATCCCGCGATCCGCTTCGTCGGCCCCGTCGTCGCCGGACGCGAGGGCGGAGGTTGGCGGCCGCCGTGGCCCGGCTCGGAGGTGCCCACCGTCCTGGTCACCCTGGGCACGGCCAACACCGGTGCGGGGGAACGGTTCCTGCGCGAGTGCGCCACCGCCGCCGCGGCACGGGGCGGCGACCTCCGCGCCGTCATCGTCGATCCGGCCGGACACCTGGGTCCGCAGCCGGACTGGATCACCACACCGCGCCACGTGCCGCAGGTCGCGGTGATGGCGACGGTGGACGCCGTGGTGTGCCACGCCGGGCACAACACGGTCTGCGAGGCGCTGTGGCACGGCCTGCCGCTCGTGGTCGCCCCCATCCGCGACGACCAGCCTGCCGTGGCCGACCAGGTGGTCCGAACCGGCACCGGGACACGACTGCGGTTCTCCAGGGCGACCGCGCCCGAGATCTCCGACGCGCTGGACGCCGTCCTGACCGACCGGGCCTTCGCCCGCGCCGCACGCCGTGTCCAGCGGTCCTTCCACGCCGCCGGCGGTGCTCGCGCCGCGGCGGACCACCTGGAGCGGCTCGCGTCCTGATCGGGGGCGACGGCGCTCACGTGCCGCCGTCCTGCGGAACCCGGCCTGGTGGGACAGGCTGGTGGCGTGCGCGTACTTGTGACCGGAGCGTCGGGATTCATCGGCGGCAGGCTCTGCCCCGTCCTCGAGGAGGAGGGGCACGACGTGCGCGCCATGACGCGCCACCCGGAGGACTACGAGGGCGCGGGGGCGCCGGTCAAGGGCGACGTGCACGACCCGGAGTCCCTGGCCGACGCGCTGGAGGGCTGCGAGGTCGCCTACTACCTGGTCCACTCGCTGGACGACCCGCGCTTCGCCGACCGCGACGCCGAGGCCGCGCGGACCTTCGCGAAGGCCGCGGCGGACGCCGGGACCCGGCGCATCGTCTACCTCGGCGGGCTGGGCAACGACTCCGACGACCTGTCCGAGCACCTGCGCAGCCGCCGGGAGGTGGAGTCGCTGCTCGGCGGGTCCGGTGTGCCGGTCACGACGCTGCGCGCGGGGATCGTCATCGGGCACGGCGGGATCTCCTGGGAGATGACCCGCCAGCTCGTGGAGCACCTGCCCGCGATGATCGCGCCGCGCTGGGTGCGCACCCGCTGCCAGCCGATCGCCGTCGCCGACGTCGTGCGCTACCTCGTGGGTGTGCTGGACGTGCCGGAGACCGAGGGGCGGCCGTTCGACATCGGCGGGTCGGAGGTCCTGGAGTACGTCCAGATGATGCGCCGGGTCGCCGCGATCGAAGGCAGGCGCGTGCCGGTACTGCCCGTGCCGCTGCTCACCCCCGGCCTGTCCTCCCGGTGGCTGGCGCTGGTCACCGACGTGGACGTGCAGACGGGGCGGTCGCTGATCGACTCGATGGCCAACGAGGTCGTGGTGCGCGACGACTCGATCCGCTCGCTGGTCCCGTTCACCCCGGCGGACTTCGACACCGCGGTGCTCACCGCCCTGGGCGAGCGGGCCAAGGCCGGGCGCGGAGGTGACCGCGGATGAGGCGGACGCTGCGCGACCGGCTGGTGGCGAGGGTGCCCGCCTGGCTCGTCGAGAAGGTGCCGCGCGAGCACACCGAGTCCGACGAGGCGTTCCACCGGCGCCGCCGGGTGGTCGCCGTGACGTCGCTGGCGGGTGCCGGACTGCTCGGCGCGTCCCTGTCGTCCACTCCGGACTCCCCCCGGTTCTACGGTCTGACCGCGGCGACCGCGGCGACGTGGGTGGTCGGCGGTCTGGCGTCCGGGCCGCTGCACCTGGGCCGGGTGCGCTACCGCGACGCGCTGCGCCGACCGGTCGTGACACCGGTGCTGGTGGGCGTGGCCGCGTTCGGCGTGTTCTACGGGTGCGCCCTGGTGTGCAAGCGCGTGCCGTTCCTGTACCGGGCCATCTCGCAGGTCCTGCGCTACGCCGACCGCGGCTCGACGGCCCCGGTGCTCGCCACGACGCTGCTCAACGGCGCAGCCGAGGAGGTCTTCTTCCGCGGGGCGCTGTACGCGGCGGCGGGCAGGGAACACCCCGTCGTGGCCTCCACGGCGGTGTACGTGCTGGCCACCACCGCGACCCGCAACCCGTCGCTGGTGCTGGCGTCCGGGGTGATGGGAGCGCTGTTCGGCCTGCAACGCCGCGCCACCGGCGGCATCCAGGCCCCGCTCCTCACCCACCTGACCTGGTCGGCCCTCATGCTGCGCTTCCTACCGCCCCTGTTCCGCCACCACGGCCTCCCGGTCGACCCGAACCTGCCCGCCGACACCACCTGACCGACCCCGCACGGCCGCGCCCGTACCCACTGGTCCGAAACAGGGGTTCCCGTCCTCGCGGCCGGTGTAGGAGTGGGGAGATTTCCGATCTCTCCCAGGGAGGTGCCCGGATGAGGGCGTTCAGACTGCTCGTCAGCTCACTGGTGGTGGCGGCTCTGGTCGTGCCCGCCCAGCCCGCGTCGGCGGCGGTGGTGGGCGGGGCGGTGTTCAACGATCCGACGGTGCCCGCGAAGCAGCGGGTGATCGTCGACCACGACCGCGCGTTGATCAACGGGGCGGCCGCGGGGTCGAGCATCCGGATGGCGATGTACCACTTCGACGACGCGGGGGTGGCCGCCGACCTGATCGCGGCCCGCGACCGCGGGGTCGACGTGCGGGTGGTGCTCGACCACTCGAACTCCACCACGGCTCCGTCGAAGTCGCTGATCAGCGCGTTGGGCGCCAAGGTGACGGTGTGCACCAAGGACGCGGCGTGCATCGGCGGCAAGAACACGCCGATCATGCACAACAAGTTCTTCCTGTTCTCCAGCACGCTGGGGTCGACCAACGTGGTCGTCCAGCAGTCGTCGAACCTCAACTCCGGCAACTACGCGGTGTTGTGGAACAACGCGGTGACCACCGTGGGCAACACCGCGCTGTACAACGGTTACCTCGGCTACTTCGACGACCTGGCCGCCAAGGTCAAGAACAGCGACTACTACCGCACGGTGTCCGCGGGCGCCGTCAAGGCCTACTACTTCCCCAGGGCGGGCACCGACGAGACCAGCGACACCATCTACAACATGCTGGACGAGAACGTCACCTGCGAGGGCAACACCTCCACCGGGACGGAGACCGGACGCACCATCATCCGGATCGCGATGTGGTACTTCAGCCGCGACGACATCGCCCGCAAGCTCCGCGACCTCGCCGACCGGAAGTGCTGGATCGAGGTCGTCTACACGACCCTCGACCCCGGCAGCAAGGCCTACCTGACCGGCAACGACCGCATCGTGCTCTACCAGATAGCCGGTGCCCACGAGGTCCACTCGAAGTACCTGCTCATCGAGGGCACCTACACCGGCAAGAAGGACTCCAAGTGGGTCATGACCGGTAGTCACAACTACACGAACGCCGCGCTCCGCGAGAACGACGAGACGTTGCTGCGGATCGAGTCGGCGTCCGTCCACGACCAGTACCGCTCGAACTTCTGGGCGCTGCGGGCCGCCGCGTCGTGATCGGGGTGGGAGGGCGATCCGCCCTCCCACCACCCGCGGGTCCACTGTGGACACTGATCAGGGACGTGCCCGGAAGCCCTCGTGGAAGTCGGCGGCGGGCTGGTCCGGTCCGAAGTGGGGGCCGGTGGCCAGGTCCGCGCCCGCCTCCCGCCACCAGGTGGCCTGCTCCGGCGTGGTGACGCCGTCGACGACGATCGCGATGCCGGTGCCGCGCAGCACGGGGATCAGGGCGGTCGCGCATCCGGCGCCCCGCCTGGTTCCCAGGTCGGCCAGGCGGCCGGGCACGCGGACCGCGCCGAAGCCGAAGTCCTGCGCGGCGGCCAGGTCGTCCGGCCCGAAGCCGAAGTCCTCCAGCGCCGTCCGCACGCCCATCTCGGCCAGCACGCCGAGGCTGTCCGCGGCCTCGGGCACCGCCAGCACGCCCGTCGGAACGCCGACCACCAACCGGTTCGCGGGCAGGCCGGTGGTGTCCAGGACCCGCACCACCCGCGACACGAGGTCCGCGTCGGAGGCCTGGTGCGCGGTCAGGGAGACGGTCAGCTGCGGTGCGACGCCGCCGCCGCGCCCCCACCACCGGACCTGACCGGCGGCGGTGCTGAGCGACCACTCGCCCAGCGGCAGGATGAAACCCGTTCGCTCGGCCAGTTCCACGCACCGCTCGTGCGCGACGGGGCCTTCCGGTCGTTCCCAGCGCAGCACGGCCTCCGCGCCCTCGACGCCGCCGTCGGACAACCGCACGACCGGCCGGTAGCGGACGGCGAACTCGCCCTGCTCCCACGCGCCCGGCATGCCGACGGCCAGGGCCTGCGTCGACCGGTCCACCGCGTCCTGGGCCGGGTCGAACAGCGTCCACTGCCCCCGCCGCTCCGCTTTGGCCCGCCGCAACGCCTGGTCGGCCGCCCGCAGCAGTTCGGTGTGGTCCTGGTGGCGCGACGCGCTCCGCACCACGCCGATCGACGCGGACGGGGCCAAGCCCCGCCCGTCGATGTAGACGGGTTCGGCCAGTTCCCGGTTGACGGCGGCGGCGATGGTCGCGATGTCCGGGGTGGCCGCGGTGTTCTCCACGAGGATGCCGAACCGGTCGCCCTCGAAGCGGGCGACCATCGCCTTCTCCAGCGCCAGCAGGGAGGTCAGCCGCTGGGCGACGTGCACCAGCAGTTGCTCGCCGGTGCGCGGGCCGAGGCTGTCGTGGACCATGCCGAACTCGTCGAGGTCCAGGTGCAGCAGCGTCACGCCGTGCTCCGGGTCGGCGCGGCGCACCGCGCTTTCCAGGTGGGTGCCGAAGAACTGGCGGTTGGGCAGCCCGGTGAGGACGTCGTTGAGCGCCTGCCGGTTCAGCTCACCCTGGAGCAGCACCAGTTCGGTGCCGTCTTCGACGACCACGACGAAGTGGTCCGGCGCGCCGTCGGCGTCGCGCAGCAGCGAGGCGGTCATCGAGATCCGGGCGACGTCGCCGTCCACGCGCAGCAGCCGCTGGGGCTGCCGGACGCGGTCCTGCCCGCCGTCCACCACGGCCCGCAGCGCGTCGCGCAGCTTCCCCACGGTGTCGGGGTGGACGAGGTCGAACAGGGTCGTGCCGGTCAGGTCGTCGGCGGTGCGGTCGAGGATGTCGCAGATGGCGCTGTTGACCCGGATCAGCCGCCCGTCCAGTGCGACGATCGCGATGCCGCTGGCCGAGGACGTGACCACCTCCTCGAACCTCGCCTGGCTCTCCCTGAGGTTCCACTTGGCGTCGCGGACGGCTTTGAGCAGCGACAGCTGCATCCGCTCCTGCTGCTCCAGCACCGAGCGCCGGATCGCGACGAGGAAGCCGGTGGCCAACGCGCCGATCGCGCGTCCGATCCGGTCCGCGAAGGCGTCCGCGGGCTGGAACTCAGGCAGTGCCGGGAGTCCGCCGCCGAGGACTTCGGCGGTGCGGCGCAAACCCTCCTCGCCGACGTACCCCAGCGCCACGACGCGCTCGCCGACCCGTTCGACCGCGGCGGCGTCGAACGGGTCGGCCGCCGTGATCGAGCACAGCTCGTCGAGGTGCCCGCGCAGTTCCCGTTCCAGGACCTCCGTGGTCAGCGGGATGACCTCGGCACCGCTGAGCACGTACCCCCACTTGCGCGCGAGGAGTTCCCGCGCGCGTGCGCCGTCGGGACACGCAGGCAGGGCGTCGGAGGTGGGGCCTGGCTGCGACATCTGTTCGAACCTGCTTCGTTCCGGTTGTGCGGCGGCCCGCCCGTCGGATGTCGACGTGGGCTCGCCCGCAGGTTGAGCGTCGGTTTCGCGGCCGCGGTCCTCCACGGCGGACGGCGTCAGGGCTTGCGGGCGACACCGCCGTAGATGACGGAGTTCATCTCCGGGGTGTCGGAGATGTCGCCCCGGCCCGTCGACCGCCACCCCGCGCACCCGACCAGGCCGGGCTCGACCAGCTCGAAGTCGCCGAACAGCGCCCGGACCCGCTCGTGCGGGCGTTCGGTGAGCCTGTCGGCGCTGCGGCTCTCCTCGATCAGACCGGTCACCTCGGACAGGCGCTCGTCCTGGCCGTCCGCGGTGACGTGGGTGATCGCCAGGTGGCTGCCGGGGGCCAGCGCGTCGCGGTAGCTCGCGACCAGCTTCCACGGGTCGTCCTCGTCGGGGACCCAGTGCAGCATCATCAGCATCAGCAGGCCGACGGGCTGGTCGAGGTCGAGCAGGCTCCGGGTCTCCGGGTGGTCCAGGATCGACTCGGGGTCGCGCATGTCGCCGTGCACGACGGTCGCGCGGTCGTTGCCCGCCAGGATGAGCTCGCTGTGCGCCACCGCGATCGGATCCTTGTCCACGTACACGACGCGGCACCCCGGCGCCTCCGCCTGGGAGACCTCGTGCACGTTGGCCACGGTGGGGATTCCGGAACCTATGTCGAGGAACTGCCTTATTCCCCGGTCCGTCATGTACCGGACGGCCCGTCCGAGGAATGCCCTGTTCACCCGCGCCGCCGAACGCGCGTCCGGCATGACGCGCTCCACGTAGGCGGCCAGTTCGCGGTCCACCGCGAAGTTGTGCGCGCCGCCGAGCAGGAAATCATATGTGCGGGCCATGCTCGGAACCGAAACGTCGACGCTCTGCGGAATCCAATCCCGTGCGACCACGGCTGACTCCCTTTGGTATGAGTGACATCATCGTAGCGACCGACAGGCGGTAACCCCAGTGCCCCGATGGGGTGGTCGGGACCACCTGATCGGACGCTCCCCCTGTCACCTGAATGGCCTTTATGGTGGCACATCCCGTAGGACTAGGCGAGGAGCGGACATGCACGTCCCAATGGCTCCGGGTCGCCTTCCCCTGTTGGGCCACACCTTGCGGATGTTGCGGCAACGGTACAGGTTCACCGCAGTTCTGCGGAAAAGCGGCGATATCGTCCGGGTCGACCTCGGTACCATGCGCACCTATTTCCTGACAAATCCGCAGCTCGTGCACGAAATGCTGGTCAAGAAGGGCGGATCCTTCCGGAAAGGGGCGCTGTTCGACAAGTTCCAACCGGTTTTCGGCAACGGGCTGGCCACGTCGAACGGCACTTTCCACCGCCGTCAGCGCCGGATGGTGCGCCCCGCCTTCCACACCGAGCGCATCGCCCTCTACGCGCGGGCCATGTCCCGCGCGGCGGCCGACCTGACGGCCACCTGGCGTCCTGGCCAGGTACGCGTGCTGGAGGAGGACACCCAGGCGCTCGCCGTCACCATCGTCGGCGAGGCGCTGTTCTCGACCGGGATCGGCGAGCGCGCCGTCGAGGAGGTGCGCCGGTCCATCTTCACCGTCCTCAAGCAGGGCATGGTGCGCGCCCTGTCGCCCTCGTTCGTTGAGAAGCTGCCCCTGCGCGGCAACCGCGAGTTCGACGCCGCCGTCGGGCGCCTGCGCTCGATCGTGCTCGACGTCGTGCGCGGCTGGCGCGAGGAGGGCGTCGACCGGGGCGACCTGCTGTCGACGCTGCTGCTGGCCCAGGACTCCGACACCGGCGCGGGCATGTCCGACGAGCAGGTGCACGACGAGGTCATGACGCTGCTGGTCGGCGGGATCGAGACCACCGCGCTGGCGCTGGCGTGGACGTTCCACGAACTCGCCCGGCACCCGGAGGTCGAGAAGCGGGTCCACGCCGAGGTGGACGAGGTGCTGGGCGGGCGGGCCCCCACCTTCGCCGACACCGGGAACCTGGTGTACCTCAACAGGGTCGTCGACGAGGTGCTGCGGATGTACCCGGTCTGGTTCCTGATGCGGCGCACCCTGGCCCCGGTCGAACTGGGCGGCGTGACCCTGCCCGAGGGGGCCGAGGTGATCTTCAGCCCGCACGCGCTGCACCACGACCCGGCGTCGTTCGAGCAGCCCCACCGCTTCGACCCCGACCGCTGGTCGCCCGAGCGCGCCGCGTCCATCCCCCCAGGAGCGTTCATCCCGTTCGGCGCGGGCTCGCGCGGGTGCGTCGGGAACCTGTTCGCCCGCACCGAGATCGTCATCACCGCCGCCACCATCGCATCGCGGTGGCGACTGGTTCCCGTGGCGGGCGAGCCCGTCCGCGTCAGGTTCACGTCCGCCGCCTATCCCAGCCGCATGCTGATGACGGCGGTCCCCCGAAGTTGAGTTGGAGGTAGTTGTTCGTGGGTTGGTCGCGTTTCCGCCGGTTGGGCGCCGTCCTGGTGCTCGCCGCCGGAGTTGGTCTCGTCCCCGTCACATCCGCCGCCGCGGCGCAGACCGCGTGCGAGGACGTCCAGGTCCCCGTCACGGTCGGCCTGGTGGAGCACTCGATGTACGGCAGGCTGTGCGTGCCGCCGGGTGCGAGGACGGTGCAGGTGCTGGTCCCCGGAGGCACGTACAGCAGCGCGTACTGGGACATCGGGTACGCCCCGGAGACCCGGTCCTACCGGCAGGCCCTGAACAGGGCCGGGATCGCCACCATCGCCGTCGACCGGCTCGGCAGCGGGCGCAGCTCCAAGGCGCTGAGCGCGCTGGTCACCGTGTCCGCCAACGCCACGGCGGTGCACGCGGTGATCCAGTCGCTGCGCCCCCGGTTCGACCGCGTGGTGCTCGTCGGCCACTCGATCGGCTCGGCGGTGGCCACGATGGAGGCGGTCTCCTACCGGGACGTGGACGGCGTGGTGATCACCGGGCTGTCCCACCAGATCAACCTGCCGGGCGCCGTTCCGGTGTTCGCCTCCCTCGGCCCGACGCTGCTGGACCCGGTGCTCAAGGACCGCGGCCTCAACCTCGGGTACCTGACGACCATCCCCGGCACCCGCTACGCGTCGTTCCACACCCCCGGCGCGACGGAGCCGGGCGCGCTCGCCTTCGACGAGGCCACCAAGGACGTGGTCACGCTGACGGAGACGGTGGACACCGTGCTGATCGGCAGCCTCATCCCGCTGTCGCGGCAGATCACCGTGCCGGTCATGCTCGTCATGGGCGGCGGTGACGGCAACTTCTGCGGCCCGCCGCTCGGCGCGGACTGCTCGTCGAACGAGGCGCTGCGGCTGTCGGAGGGGCGGTTCTACGCCCCCGAGGCCCGGCTGCGCACGCACGTCGTCCCCGGTTACGGGCACTCGCTCAACTTCTCCGCGAACGCCCCGGACTTCCACCGGGCGGTCGTCGAGTGGACCAACGGGATCGGCTGACCTGGCGGTTCCGCGCCACCGCGTCCGACGCGGTGGCGCGGGTCCGCTCCTCCGGACACGCGCTCGCAGGTGAACCGGCGGATCACCCCGACGGCACGGCCGCGCGGGATCCCGGTGGAAGGCGACTTCGAGGTCGGCCGGTCCCCGCCGCGTTCCCGGAGATGTCCACCGGCCGTGTCGCGGGCAGGATGATTGCGAAACTGGACTGGCACCGGCGGTCGCGCGGACGTCGTGCGCAGCGCGACCACACCGCGGGCGGTCAGCTCGCCGGGTACTGCGCCGCCTTGAGCAGCCGGGCCAGGTGGGCGGAGTTGGCCGCCAGGGTCTTCGTGGTGCCCGCCGTGGTCTCCGGCGTCCCGTCCAGGTCCTTGTAGTCCTCGCCCTGCATCGCCTCGCCGTTCCAGTACGTCACGCCACCGGCCGGAATCGTGAAGCCGACGTCGTTGAGGCACTGGAAGAGGTCCGCGCTGATCTTGTGCGCGCCGTCCTCGTTGCCCACCACGGCCACGATCCCGACCTTGCCGTAGGTCGACAACCGGCCCTCGTCGTCCTTTTCGGACAGTTCGCCGTCCAGGCGCTCCATCGCCCGCTGCGCCACGCTGCTGTGCTGCCCCATCCACGTCGGCGTGGAGACCAGCAGGATGTCGGCGGCGAGCATCCGCTCCCGG